>JAPORR010000074.1 GCA_026710105.1 Alphaproteobacteria bacterium | reverse complement strand
ATGGTGACCGACAATTCCGTACCCTGGGCGTCCGTCAGTCGAAGCGGTTTGCCGGGTCGAAACGGCACTGGTTGTTGCCGTCCCTCGTCGATGGCGATGTTGTCGGCGTATAGATAGGTTCGGCCGAAGGTATCGTGTATCGGGTTCAGCCGTCCACGCAGGCCGGGCAGGTGCCCCGTGCTCTGGGCAAAAATCATGGCACCACCAGATTCAAGCGGTTCGAGTTCAAGCAGTAACCCACCCCGACTAGGTGTCCACGCCCGCTCCAGCCCGGCCGCATACCCGGCCCCAGAGGCATAAATCGTCATCGGCATATGCGCTGTGTAAAGGTCAAGAGCCGCATTGCCGGCCTCATCGGTTGTCGCGCGCACCCAGGTCTTGTTAGGAAAGAGCGCTAGAACCTCGATGCCGATGAGGGGTTCGCCTCTGGAATGCACCGTGATCGTCGCGTCCGCTGGAACGAGCTCCAGCTTCGCAGCAGGGATGCGGAGCACAAGGCTTGATTCATCGACCACTTCGTATTCCGGCGGCACTCCGGTGGCTTCCTGGGTTTCTGTTCGGATGATCGACACGCCGTCCCCCCGACGTTCCATCAGATATCTACGATGACCCGCCCCCGCCACATTGGCGACAGGAATGCGCCCGAATACGGATGCGATCACCTCGTTGCGAGTGGCCTGACTAGCCTCCATGCCCTCGATCGTCATGCTATTGGGCAGGTGGCCAGGTGAATCGATCTCCAGGCGGTCCTTAAACATGGATAGCCGGATCCTCCGCGAAGTCACGGAGTAGTCACGGTGCGCGACTGCGTTGACTATGGCTTCGAACACGGCGGCCTTGCTGTACTGGGAAACATCCTCCCGTTCGGGCGTCTTGCGCGCAGAAACACGCATATTGCGAACGACGAATTGAACCGCATCCGCGATCTGTGCGGGAAGCGGTCCGGTGATCTCCTGTGCGTCCAATTGGCCGGAGGCACGATCCAATCCGCGATAATGCGCCGCCGCGATGGTAGCTTGCGTTAACCAGTCTTGTGGTGCGGAGGCGCAAAGCAATACTCCGGCCACGGTGGCACGATCCACGCCGGCTTCATCCCGCGCCAGTAAGCGGAGATTCAGCAATCCACGCCGCGGATCCGCCGCCCCCGCCACGCTGAGCAGCGGCTCCCATAGGCGCTCGCTGAGCGTCTCAAAGCCAGTCTCGGGCACGATCCGCTCATCGAACCAGAGATAGCGGTTTTGCGCACGATTCTGCGTCAGCCTCACGCTCTCGTCCCTCCGGAGGCGCCGTTTTGTTGCGCCAACCCGAATGAATGCCTGCCCGCCCCGTTCATGCAGAGTTTCGCCGCGCGGCACTGCCACCAGCACGAATGCCCTGCCATCTAGTTCCCTGTGATGGACGTCAATGCGCAATGGCGGCTCAAGGGTGTCGGTGCTGACCTCTACCAGCAAGTGATCCAGGGCTGCCATCTGTTCTCGCGATATACCCCGGATTGCTCCATCGTCGGCCACCCCACACAGCACAATGCCGCCGTCTGCATTCGCGAACGCACCCAGTTCGTCTGCCAGGTCGTCTCTGCGCGGGCTGGTCGGCGTGTCACCGCGAAACTCGATCTGCTTGAATTCCCACCGGCTGTCCTCGCCCAAGCGAAGCTGGCGGCGGATATCTTTGTCCTGAATCATCACGCGACCGCCTTCACCGCGGCTTTGGACTCCTGGAGGCAGAGTTCGCCCGACATGAGCTTCGGCAGAAGAAGGTCACGGGTTTGGATTAGGGTTCGACTCTCTGCAACATTCTTCTTGATATGATCATCAAGGGGATCAATTTGGTCATTGAAGTTCGCGATGATTTCAGATGTTGGTTCCATAACGCATAGAGCTTTGAATTGTCTCTTGTTAATAGCACCAAAGACAGTTCCAGTATGTTCGGACTGCTTCAATTTCTGCTGTGTTACCCATGCAGAGTAGTAAGGGCATGCACTACACCTTCTGCGTCGCAACATAATGCACAAAGTTGAGCTTACAGTGCGGCGTAACGCCTGAGATGGTAGTCGCTGTCGCCGAAACTGCGGTCGATCATGGTGAGGCGCTTGAAATAGTGGCCTGCGGCATATTCGTCGGTCATGCCGATGCCGCCATGCAGCTGGATCGATTGCTGGCCGATGAAGCGAGCCGATTTACCGATCTGCACCTTAGTAGCAGACATGGCCTTCTTGCGGACACCAGGATCATCCTCGTCGATGCGCATGGCTGCCATCATCGCCATCGATTTCGCTTCCTCATGCGCAATAAACATATCCACCATGCGGTGCTGGAGCACCTGGAACCGCCCGATGGGCTGGCCGAACTGCTCGCGCGTCTTGAGATATTCGAGCGTCATGTCATTGAGCGCGCCCATCAGGCCAACAGCTTCCGCCGCGACCGCCGCAATTGCCCGGTCCACGACCTCCTCAATAGTCGTGAGCGCGCTATCCACCTCGCCGAGCACACCCTCAGCCGGCGTGTTGTCGAGCATTACCTCCCCGGCCCGGAGACCGTCTGCCGTTGGATAGCTGCGCACGGAAAGTCCGGGCGCATCCGCGGCAACGAGGAAGAGGGTGATGCCCGCTGCATCCCGCGAACCGCCGCCCGTGCGGGCCGAGACAACGAACCGATCCGCTGTCGGCGCGCCGAACACGACACTCTTGGTGCCGGATAGCCTGTAGTTGCCGTTCTCGGCCACGGCGCGCATCTCGACATCTTGAAGGTTGTAGCGTGCCTGACGCTCGGCGAAGGCGAAGGCGAGTTTACATCTGCCTTCCGCGATGGCAGGCAGGATTTCGTCCTTCTGCGCGTCTGACCCAGCTGCTGACACCGCGCCGCCGCCCAGTATCACAGTGGAGAGATAGGGCTCTGCCACCAGCCCGCTGCCAATCGCCTCCATGACCACCATCGTCTCGACACCGGACATGCCCAGACCACCGTATTCTTCCGGGAAGGGGATGCCGAGCCAACCGAGCTCCGCGAACCGGGTCCAATGTGCGTCGGAATAGCCCTGCTCGGTGGCGACCAATGCGCGCCGTGCCTCGAAGCTATAGTTCTCGCGCACGAAGCGCTGCATACTCTCCTGCAGGAGTTTCTGGTCCTCGGAATAGTCGAAGTCCATGACCTTGTCCCCTGTTCCTTTCCGTTCTCGCGCGCCGTCTAGAGGCCGAGAACGGCTTTGGCGATGATATTGCGCTGGATTTCGTTCGAACCACCATAGATAGAGGCTTTGCGCCAATCGAAATAGAAGGCGGTGGCGCCCGCCGCCTCGCGCGGCCCGATAGGGGGTTCGTTCCAGCCCTGGTCGAGCGCGCGCTCAATGAAGGGATGCGCGAAATAGCCCTGTGCCTCCATCAGCAGCGCCATCACGTCCTGCTGGATTTCGGTGCCACGAATCTTGAGTAGCGAGGCCTCTGGGCCGATCTCGTCATCCGCCTCCTTAGACGCCACCATACGCAGATAGGACCATCGCAGGTCCTCAAGCGCCGCGCCTGTCTTTGCGATGCGGCGAGAGAAGTCCGGCTCCCGCCCATCATCGATTTCCTCTAGCCGGTCGAGGCGCTGGCGGCAGAGCCCGATCCCAGCCGTGCCGGAGCGTTCGTGCCCAAGCAGGTATTTGGCGCAGGTCCAGCCCTTGCCTTCATGGTAGATTCGTTCCGAAACCGGTACGCGGACATCATCAAGGACAATCTCGTTGAAGTCCGACATGCGGCTGAAGCGCTCAATCGGGCGCACTGAGACACCGGGTAGGTTCATGTCGATCAGCAGGACGGAGATGCCGTCCTGTTTCTTGCCAGAACTGTCCGTGCGCACCAATGCGAAACACCAGTCGGCCCAGTCGGCATTTGTTGTCCATACTTTGCGGCCGTTAACCACGTAATGATCGCCGTCGCGTACTGCACGGCACTTGAGCGATGCCAGGTCCGAGCCCGAATTTGGTTCGGAATAGGCCTGGCACCAGATAACCTCGCTGGAGAGGATGCCCGGAAGATGGCGCGCCTTCTGTGCCTCCGTACCGAAGGCGAGCAGTACAGGGCCCACCATTTGCGGACCGAAGGGCACTGGCCCTGGCGCGCAGGCGGCGTAGCTTTCCTCCTCGAAGATAAACTTCTGCGCTGGCGTCCAGCCCGGACCGCCGGCCTCTTCCGGCCAATTCGGACATATCCAGCCGCGTTCGGACAGAGCGCGCATCCAGCCGACAACCTCCTCGCGTGCCAACAGGCTGCCATCCCTGACCTTGTCGCGCACATTCTTTGGCAGCCGCTCGCGGATGAATCCACGCACCTCTTTGCGGAAGGCGCGGTCCCGGTCAGTTATGTTGATCCGCATGGCGTCCTCTCTCGCCTCCGCAAGCGAAGCTACGGCCTTAGTGTCGCTGACACAAGCGGGCTAGTTGCCACCGGATGCACCGCAAGCATCACCCCACTTCAAAACATGCGCCCACCATCAGGGACCGGGCGCTCCGGGGCAACCAGAACGACTTCACCGTCCTGATCCGGGAAGCCCAGCACCAGCACTTCCGACATGAACTTGCCAATCTGCTTCGCTGGGAAATTGACTACGCCCGCGACCTGTCGACCGATTAGTGTCTCCGGTGCGTAGTGAGCTGTAAGCTGGGCAGAGGTCTTGCGTTCGCCAATCTCGGGACCAAAATCGACCCAGATCTTGAGCGCCGGGCGGCGCGCTTCCGGATAGGGCTCCGCACGTGTCACGGTGCCGACCCGGATGTCGACTTTCAGAAAATCCTCGAACGTAATTGTCACCTTTACTGTTCCCCGACTGCGACGCGGCGCGGACCATGGCGCAGGCGCTGTCTCGCTGCAAGCCGCTTAGCTTCCGACATGTGCGGGCGCGCCTCCGGCCATGTCCGATGACGGGTTGAGGATGGCACTCTCGAAGGCCTTGAGGCGCTTGTAGATCGACATAAGCTCGACAATTGTCGACCAGGAATTCACCAGAAACTGGAAGGATCCCTCGACCCGGTCGAAGGCACGCAGGATCTGCTGAAGCACGCCGAGTGTGATGACGCCTGACACAATGGTCGGACCCATCATGATGTATGGCACCATGACGCCGAACTGGAGGTAGGACCATTTGGCAATGTCAAAATACATGTAATGAAGAAACAAGCGGAAGTAATTGCGGCGTACATCGGTGAATAATTCGAGCACCGTCTGGGGTTCCGCTCGCTCCTGTGCGTCTTCGCCATAGACTAGCTCCTTACGATAAGCCGCTTCGACCTTCTGGTTGTTGAATTCCAAGCCCGGCAGCTTGATGCCGACAACCGCCAGCAGCACGGTGCCTGCCGCGGCAGAGATAATCGCAAGCCAGACAAGTGAATGATCGACCGGACCGATCCAGGGTAATTCCGTCACATTTGCGCTCAATCCCCAGAGAAGCGGCAGGAATGCGAACAACGTCATGACCGAGCGCATGAAGGCAACGCCCAACCCCTCGACAATACGGGCAAAGCGCATCGTGTCCTCCTGGACCCGCTGCGCGGCACCCTCAATATGGCGTAATTTCTGCCAATGAAACATGTAGTAGTCGTTCATCGCCGTGCGCCAGCGAAAAACATAGTGGCGCACAAAGAATTCTAATAAGACAGCGATCACGATGTAGACCGCCGCGATTTCCGCGAATGTCAGGCATTTACTGAGGAATTCATCGAAGGTAATGGAACCAGGTTCAGTCAGCGCTTGCTGGAGCGTATCGTAGAAGTCCCCAAACCATTCGTTGATGCGTACATCGAGTTGGACCTTATACCAGGTGACGCCCAGAATCAGGATACTGCCGAGCAGGGACCAGTGCATCCAGCGGCGGTTGCCAAAAAAGGATCGAAACATGTGTCTGTTCCTCCGGAAATCATCGGGGTTGTCCCCGCATGCTCGTCAAAGACCCGCACCACCGAATTGGCACCCGGTCGGGCGGGGCACATCAAGTGAAAAATTGGAAAGATTGCTAGGCGTGTTGGCCGCCGAGATCTTTAGACGCTATCCGGCGGGGGATCGAGACGTTTGCCGTCGAGTGCCCGTTCGCGGCGCCGGGCGTCCGGGCGGGATCCGTTCTGTGGGGCGCGCCGCTCTTTCGCCTTGTCTTTTCGCCGCGCGCGGTCTGCCGCCTTCCGGGCTTTGTTGAGATTGATGATATCCGCCAACAGTCTGTCCGCTTCGTGTAGATTTCGCATTCTCGTCAAACCAGACCCTATCACTGCCGGAGCGCAATGCGCAGACTTGCCGTTATCGTGATCGCTATCCTGCTGACGGCGGGCGGCTTGGCAGTCGCGGCATGGCAAGGACCGCGCGCGCTCGACTGGTCGCATCTGGAGCCACGTCTTCAGGAAGCGCTGGGCCGGGCGGTTGTGCTAGATGGCCCGATCCGGCTCGACTTGTTGCCGAGGCCTGTTATAACAGTGGGCGATGTCTCTGCCATCGATATCAGAGTGCGAGAGGCGAAGGCGGTTCTCGATATTGGGGCCCTGCTTGCCGGCAGCCTTGAGATCAAGGCACTGGTGTTTTCCGGTGCCGAGTTAACCTTCGACCGGGGACTGATAAGGCCACTGCCGCCATTATCGATCAGGCGTATCCATATCGAAGATAGCCGCATCATCTTCGGGGATGCGGTCGTGACAATAGAGACGGCACTGCTGACGGCCAGAGGGCCGCAAGGACCCTATCGTCTGAAAGCGCATGTGGCGTTGGAAGGACGCGGCTTTCGGATCGCAGCCTCCGCCGGGAAATGGCGAGGCCACATGCCGCTTACCGTCTCGGTCGAGGACGCAGCCGTGGAGGCGACGGCGGTCGGGACGATCGAGGAAGATGCTGCGGCTGGTTTTGTCTTTTCCGGGCGCCTCGATATGCGCGCGAACACCGGAACGGCATGGGATGGCACACTGACCTCCCAAGTCGCGTTCAGCCCTGACGAGGTGGCGTTTACCGGGATCGATGCCGTAGTGGCCGATCAGCGCTTCACCGGCACGATCCGGGCGGACTGGTGGAACAGGCTCGGGATTGAGGCCCAGCTCGCGACGCATGTGCTGCTGTTCGATGAGTGGCAAGATCTATTACTACAGCTTTCTGGCCTGGCATCCAACGCAAGCCTGCGCCTGGCGTTGGATGCCGACGCCGTGAAATTTGGCGAGCGGATGGTGCGGAAAGTCGAAGCGGCGTTTCGCCAGGACGCGGACGGAGTCTGGATGGAGCGCCTCATCGCCACGCTGCCGGGCGGAACGCAGGTGGCAATGGCAGGAGACGGGCATGAGAGCGCAGTCTTGTCCTTGAAATCCAGAAACCTGCGTGCCCTGTTGCTGTGGCTCGGGATCGACCCCGGTACGGTGGAAGAGGCCAGGTTACGCCGTCTGGATGTGCAGGCTCAGCTACAGCTCGCAGGAATTGGCATTGCGCCGGAGGCTTTGCTGTCCCGGTTTGAGAACGCCGATTTTGCGCTTGAACATATTCACGGACATCTCGACGGCGCCCGTCTAGAAGGCTGGGTCCAGCGGCAGAGCGGATGGTTTGATGCGCGCTTGAAGACCGAAGGTTTGCCGCTCGACCCTTATCGGCCGGTCTTACAAGGCCGCCACCTTCAGCCGGGCAGGCTGGATCTGGACCTTTCCCGGACGCGCTTGTTAGGAGTTCCTGCGGCTCGGGTGCGACTCGCCGCTGAATTGAAGCAGGACAAGAGCATCATCCTGTCCCGGTTGACCCTTGAGGATGTGGGTGGCCTTTCAGGTGAGGCGAGCGGCATGTTCAGCGGTGCGGGTACCTCGTTCCAGGTTTCGGGGCGGACAGCCGATCTCGACCGAAGCGCCGGCCTTTTCGGTTTCGCCCTGCCAGTTGCTGCGCGTGGTCTCGGTGTGGTCGAATTCGGGGGGCGTGGCGAAGGGCTTTCTGACTTGCTGCCGCTCGAATTCCGGGCGCGCAGCGACGACTGGCGGCTACGACTCTCGGGCGAACTCGCCGAGCAGGCGCATTTTCACGGACATATCGCATTGGAAGGCCTGTTGCCTCTGGGGCTGGCCCAGTCCGACGAACCGGATTCTGCGGTCTTGACTGCAGCGGTTTCGGCCAGAAGCGACCGGGCGGATTTCGCCGATGTTAACATCCGGTCCGGCACGGTCCGAACACAGGGCAGTGGCTTCTTCTCGCTGCAGGGTGAACGTCCCGCAGTGGCATTCACGCTTGCAACTGACCGCCTCGATTTTCCCGCACCGCCCCAAGATGTGCCGGTCTGGCGGCGTCGGCCGTTCGAGACCGGCCAATTCGGCGCCTTCGACCTGGACCTGAACCTCAGGACGAAGGCGCTGCGCATTGGCGGCGAGTTGCTCCAAGACCTGGACCTCGACCTTTCGCTGTCGCCCGAAGCCTGGTTGGTGAAAACGGCGCGCGCCGGGTGGCGAGGCGGACGGCTTGCATTCGACGGCGGCTATCTGGCTGCTGAGGGGTATGCGCGGCTCGACTTGGAACTGCATGACGCTGTCCTTCCGCAACACGTGAGTTGGGGTCCTAGCGGCGCGCGGACCGATATGATCCTCGACCTCGTGGCAGAAGGGCAAAGCCCTTACGACCTTGTCTCCACACTCGCTGGCAGAGCACGGCTTGAATTCGCCGGTGGACGGCTGAACGGCATCGATCCTGTTGCCGCACAAAGTGCGTTCGATGAAGCGCCGAACGCTGCTGCATTGCTGCGTCAGCTGCGGCAGGCTCTTGTTTCGGGAAGTGGAGCGCTCGTTTCAGGCCATATGGAGGCCCGCATCAAGGATGGTATCATCCAGCCCACTGGCGTCGGCTTCAGGCTGGTGGACGGAAAGGTTGGCGTTTCCGGAACGATTGACCTGAAACACCGTCTAGTCGACCTCGCCGGTCAACTCGCCTTCCCGGACCGGCCAAATGTGCCGCCGTTCGGGTTTTCGGTGGCTGGCCCGTTGGGTAGTCCTGACTTGCTGCCGGAGGTAGAAGCCATCGAGGCGCTGCTGCTGTCCGAGGGTGTGTCTGGCCTCGTCAGACCGAACGCGAACTGAGCCGGACGGCGCGCATGCCTGCCGCCTGCAAGGCTTCGAGCACATGGCCGACATGGGCCTCATCGCGGGTTTCGAGCGCGACTTCAATGTCGGTGAGCTTGATCGGCACATCCTCGAACCAGCGTTGATGCTGGACATCGACGATATTGCCTCCTGCCTTGGCGATGGCGGCTGTGGCACGGGCGAGTCCGCCCGGTTGGTCCTGAATCTCAATGCGCAGCCGCACCAGACGTCCGTCCCGTACCAAGCCGCGCATCAGCACCGAGGCGAGCAGACGCGGGTCTATATTGCCGCCCGAGATAACGAGGCCGACGCGCTCGCCGCGGAAACGCTCAGGATGAGACAACACGGCAGCGAGCGCGGCGGCTCCCGCCCCTTCCGCCACGGTCTTCTCGATTTCGGCGAGCAATTGCACGCTGTGCTCAATGGCCGCTTCGTCCACCAGTAGAATGTCCTCAACGAGGGCGCGCACCAGTGGCAGGGTGAGCGCGCCTGGCCGTTTCACGGCGATACCCTCAGCAATGGTTGGGCCGCCTGGCGGAGCTGACAGGCCGTTGAGTGCATGGTGCATTGAAGGATAACCCGATGATTCGACACCGATCACGCGGGTCTCCGGGCTGAGCGCCCTTGCGGCGATTGCAATGCCTGCGATGAGTCCGCCGCCGCCGATGGGCGCGACCAGGAAGTCGAGATCGGGCACGGCACGCAGCATTTCGAGTCCAGCTGTCCCCTGGCCGGCAACGATGCGCGTATCGTCATAGGGATGGACGAAAGTGAGGCCCTTCGCCTCCGCGCGCTCGTGAATGAATGTCTCGCCTTCTGAAATGGTTTCGCCTCTCAGGATCACCTCTGCACCCAGGAACTCTGCCGCCCGGACCTTGCTGAACGGCGTCGCCTCCGGCATCACGATGGTGGCTGGAACGCCCATCCGTCCGGCGTGGTAGGCGACCCCCTGGGCGTGGTTGCCAGCCGAAAGTGCAATGACTCCCGCCTGACGCTGGGCCTCGTCGAGTGCGGTGAGGTAGATATAGGCTCCCCGGTCCTTAAAAGACGCGGTGTATTGTCGGTTCTCGAATTTCAGGAAGAGTTCGGCTCCAGAAATCGCGCTCAATGTTTCCGAGCGCAGCAAAGGTGTGCGCACGATGTGCCCTTCCAGCAAGCGGTCAGCCGCCTCGATGTCTGAGAAGGAAATGCTCATCGGGGCTGCAACAGCAGACGGTGGGCCGGCGTCCTTGCCGATTCGAGAGTGATATAAGCTCCATCCCGCCAGAGTTCCATCAGGTCATCATAATGTGGCGAGAAGGGGTTGCCTGACTGTCCGACTGCCTGGATGAACCGCGACTGGTCCAGGTCGTCGAGGTCGTAAATGGCCCTGTAGCCGGCGCCATGCGCATGCTGGAACGGGTTATGCTCGTCGCGAAAACGCGCGCCGCCCCGGTTCACTGTCGTCGGCCCGCCACTTGTCGTGATCTCGCGGTTGAGAAGGTCGCGCAATAGCGGAATACGTCCGGCGATGGGGTGGGAGAAACGTGCCCGGTGTACCTCACCCCAGGGCGGGAGTGTGGGACCATAACGCTTCCCGAGGAAAGTGACAGCGCGGCGGTGCGCTAGGACGAGCCTGCCCTTGCAGGTCTCCTGCGGCGCCGTGAGAATATCGTCACACCAGGTGGGCCGATTCAGCAGCACCCGACGAAGGACTAGAGGCCGGTAGGCCCACCAGTCGTCAAACAGCGGTCCCAACTCGTCGGCGAACACGGCTCGTATGGCCTCGCGCACCCAGGCCATGTAAAGGAGCGGCTCCGACCGTTGGCCGTCCATATTGCCGTCCCAGGCCTGGAGGCGTGCCTCCGGTGCTGCCTTGAGCAGTAGGGGTAGCAATTCGCGCGCTGACAGCGACATGGCATCGTTCTGGATGTCTGCATGATCTGCCTTTGCATCAAGCAGCTGGTCAATCCTGGTCGCGCGGTAAGGGGCTTTCCATTCACGACTGAGATGGTAGGGATAGCTCTCGTCCACGAGGCGGTTGTTGGCATTGACGATACGCCCGGACCGGGGAGCGACCCGTCGCGGCAGCTCTTCGAAGGGAATGAGGCGCGACCAGGTTGTTTCCTCAGATGCCTCGAAGCCGCCACGCCGATCCGGCGTCCGGCCTGGCGTGACGATGGCGATTCGGCCAGTTTTGTCCGCATAGACGATGTTCTGCTGTGGGGAGTGGAAATTGCGAACAGCCGCAAGGAACCCTAGCCAATCCTGCGCCCGGTTCATTCGCCCAAGCGCTTCTGGTGTGCGGTCATCGTCCCGGAAGGCCGGGCTTTCGATAGCCCATCCTTTAGGAAGCGTATCGGAGAAGTCGGAAACAATGATGCCCTTGCGGGTTCGACGCAGTTCAAGTTCGACACTGTCATCCCAGCGCACCATCACTGTCTCGCGCCGGACCGCGACGACCTCCGGCTGCGTCACGATATCTACGGTGTCGATATAGGGTGTAGTCAGCCCCCAGGCGATGGCGCCATTATGCCCGAGCACCATGAAGGGAACGCCCGGCGTGGTGGCGCCTGCTAGGACGCTTTCCGGTGTCTCGATGCGTGCCAGATACCAGGTGTTCGGGATTGTAAAGCCAAGATGCGGATCGTTGGCGAGCACTGTCGGCTCACTGACAGCCCAGACATTAGAACCGCCGCTGCTGCCGAGGCTCGGCAGGGTCACCGGATCGCCTACGGCAGCGGGCGGCCACAAGTCTTCTATCTGCTCCGGCGTCAACCGTGTCGCCATCTGCGCACGCATGGCCTCGGCTTGCCAATTGCCTGCCAGGCTGATGGCCATGAGTCGTCCCCAGAGCATCGAGTCAGCAACGCTCCAAGGCTCGGGAGCATAGAACAGGATCGCGAGTTCCCAAGGGAGCGCGCCGCTGCGTGCTCCGAGCCAAGCATTGACGCCAGCAGCATAAGCTTCGGCAACCTGGCGTAGGTCCGCCGGAAGTGCGGCCGCCTGGCTTTCCGCTTGTCGCCGGAGACCGAGACCGCGCGTATAGCGGTCGAAACCAAGTGCTATGCTGCCCACAAGTTCGCTCATACGTCCGGACCCGCTACGCCGCATGAGTTCCATTTGCGCAAACCGGTCCTGCGCATGGACGAATCCGAGGCCAAACGCTGCGTCCGCTGCATTACCAGCGCGGATCGTCGGTACGCCGTAGCGGTCACGTAGAATCTGAACCTGCGCTTCGAGGCCCGGGAGGCGCAGATCGCCGTCAAGCTGCGGCAGCGAGCTGCGCAGCCAGAGCAATCCGGTCCCACCCGCCGCAATTGCCGTAACTGCCAACGCGGCGCCGAGCCGCAGCGTCCAGAGCCGGACTCGTCGCCACCCCGTCATGGTAGTCAGCTCACGCGGAAGCAGCGCGCGCTGCTAGTTCTTCTAAAATGGGCCCGCGGTCCTGGTCGACATCAGGGGCTGTTGTCCGGGATGCAGGGTCGTCGTAACCCGAGAGCTTGATCGGATTACCCGCCACTTTGAGTTGACCAGCGGTCGGGTCGTCCACTTCCACCACCATATTGCGTGGCTCCACCTGCGGATGCGCCATCACGGTGGCGATATCGTTGATACCACTTGCCGGGATGCCCACCGGGTCCAGCATGGCGAGCCAGTCGGCCGTGCTGCGGGCGGCGAGCAGGGTTTCGATCTGAGCCTCCAAACTGGCCTGATTTTCATTACGCAGCTTGTTAGAGGCGTAGCGCGGGTCGTCCTTCAGGTCGGGGCGGTCGAGAATGTCGCAGAACCGCTGGAACATAACATCGTTCCCGGCAGCGACTACCATCCAGCCGTCCAAAGTACGGAAGGTTTGGAAGGGCGTGATCGAGGGATGTCGACCGCCGAGCGGGCCGGGCGCCGCACCAGTCGCGCCGTAGCGGGCGACCGCGTTTTCACAGAGCGCGATTTGGCAATCGAGCATAGCGATGTCGACCTTGCGGCCCCGGTTGGTATGTGTACGGTCGTAGAGCGCTGTCACGATACCGATGGCCGTGAACAATCCGGCACCGATATCGCCGATGGACATGCCGACACGGGTCGGCTCCTGGCCCGGCTGGCCTGTGATCGACATGATGCCGCCCATCGCCTGTACCACCATGTCGTAGGCCGGTCGCTTGGAATGCGGACCGGAATGGCCGAAGCCGGAGCAGGCGGCGTAGATCAGTGCCGGGTAGCGGTCCTTGAGGTCGTCCCAGCCGTAGCCGAGCTTCTCCATGGTGCCGGGACGGAAATTCTCTGCCACGACATCGGCGCCGGCGAGCAGCGCCTCGAAAACCGCGCGGTCTTCATCATCCTTGAGGTCGAGTGCGATGCTTTCCTTCCCTCGATTGACAGAAATAAAATAGGCAGACTTGCCGTTGACAAACGGGCCGTATTCGCGAGCGTCGTCACCGCGGCCAGGCGTTTCCACCTTGATGACGCGGGCACCGAGTTCGGCGAGAATCATGGTGCTGTATGGTCCCGCGAGAACGCGCGTGAGATCGATGACGGTGACACCGCTGAGCGGCCCCCGGGTGCATTGCTTCGGCATAGGCGATACAGCCCTCTATTGTAGATGTTGACTCTCGAGCATAAACCCGGCGGCTCTGCCGTTACAGGGGCAGTCCAGCCGGAACGGGAGGGCCACTGGGGCCCTCATGGAACTCCGCCTTGAAGCCTGTTTGCGGACAGAGTATCGGTGCGGCTGTATTTTCGGGGGAGCGGCGCCAATGGCGTTGGACCGTGCGACCGTCGAGCGCATCGCTGCGCTCGCCCGCATAGAGATCGCCGGGGAGGAAGCGGACGCGCTCGCTGCCGAGCTTGGCGCGATCCTGGGCTGGGTCGAAACTCTGAACGAGGTCGATACTGCCGATGTCGCGCCGATGACATCAGTCGGGGGCCACAGCTTGCCCTGGCGCCGCGATGTGGTAGATGACGGCGGCTATCCTGACCGTATCCTCACCAATGCGCCGGACACCGCCGGGGCGTTTTTCGCCGTGCCGAAAGTGGTGGAGTGATGCGCCGCCTCGGACTTGCGGACATCCGTGCGGGCCTTGCGCGCGGTGAATTCTCGGCGGTCGAATTGGTCGAAGATCGGTTAGTTGCGCTGGAAGCCGCGGAAGCGCTGAATGCCATCGTCACCCTCATGCCCGAGCGGGCGCTAGATGCGGCGCGGGCAGCTGACCGCCGGCGCGCTGCGGGTGAACCAGCCCTGCCGCTGGATGGCGTACCCATTGCCGTCAAGGACTTGTTCTGCACCGAGTGTGTGCGCACCACCGCCTCCTCGGCAATGCTGGAGAGCTTCGTGCCACCTTATGAATCAACAGTGACAGCCAATCTCACCGCCGCGGGTGCCGCGCTCGCTGCCAAGACCAATCTTGATGAATTCGCGATGGGCTCCTCGACTGCCACATCGCGTTTCGGTCCGACGACCAACCCTTGGAAGGCGAAGGGCGACCAGCGCCCGCGCGCTCCAGGGGGTTCTTCCGGTGGCTCTGCGGCGCTGGTGGCGGCGTCTGTCCTGCCAGCCGGACTCGGCACCGACACGGGTGGCTCAATCCGCCAGCCAGCGGCTTTTTGCGGCATTGTTGGTCTCAAGCCCACCTATGGGCGCTGCTCACGCTGGGGCATTGTCGCCTTCGCCTCGTCGCTGGACCAAGCCGGTCCGATGACGCGCAATGTGCGCGACGCAGCCATCTTACTTGCTGCCATGGCCGGCCATGACCCGAAGGACTCGACTAGCGCCCGCGAGCCCGTGCCGGATTTCGAAGCCGCGCTTGGCAGTGGCGTAAAGAACCTGCGGATCGGCGTGCCACTCGAATATCGGGTGGACGGCATGCCGGATGCGCTGGACGTGCTCTGGCGGGAGGGCGCCCGCTGGCTGGCAGAGGCGGGAGCAGAGATTGTGGATATTTCCTTGCCGCACACTCCTTACGCGCTGCCGACCTATTACATCATAGCGCCTGCGGAAGCGTCCTCTAATCTCGCGCGCTATGACGGCGTGCGCTACGGCCTCCGTGCCCCGGCCAGGGCCATTGAGGAGCAGTATGCACACACCCGCCGCGCCGGCTTCGGGGCCGAGGTACGCCGACGAGTGCTGATCGGCACTTATGTACTCTCCGCCGGCTATTACGATGCCTACTATACCAAAGCACAGCGCGTACGTCGGCTGATCGCAGGCGATTTCGAGCAAGCGTTCGGGAAAATCGATGCTGTGCTGACGCCGACCGCACCGACTGCTGCTTTCCCGCTCGGAGAGAAGATGGACGACCCGATCGCGATGTATCTGAATGATATTTTCACCGTGCCGGCAAGCCTTGCCGGGCTGCCGGCGATCTCAGTGCCTGCAGGACTCGACCATACTGGCCTGCCTCTGGGCCTACAACTGATCGGCCGCCCGTTCGATGAGGCAACTGTGCTGCGCGCGGCCAAGGCGTTGGAAGCCGCTGCCGGCTTCGATGCCGAGCCGGAATTCGTGCGGTGAGTGCCCTCATCGAAGGCCAGCAAGGGCCGTGGGAATACGCCATTGGGCTTGAGGTTCATGCACAGGTGGCCTCGGCGGCAAAGCTGTTTTCAGGAGCGCCAACCGCTTTTGGCGCGGACCCCAATACTCAGGTGAGTCTGGTCGATGCTGCCATGCCAGGCATGTTGCCGGTCATCAACCAAGCCTGCATAGAACAGGCGGTGCTGACCGGCCTCGGGTTCGGCGGCACCATTGCCTGCCACTCGATATTCGACCGCAAGAACTATTTCTACCCAGACCTGCCGCAAGGCTATCAGATTTCGCAATATACGCAGCCCATTGTGTCCGGCGGGGCGATCGCAATTCCTGAACGCACGGTACGGATTACCCGCCTCCACTTGGAGCAGGATGCCGGCAAGAGCATCCACGACCGTGATCCGGACCGCACTCTGATTGACCTAAACCGCGCTGGTGTGGCGCTCATGGAGATCGTGACCGAACCCGACCTCCGGAGCCCCGATGAGGCAGCTGAATTCCTGACGCGCTTGCGCGCGCTGCTACGCTGGCTTGGCACTTGCGACGGCAATATGCAGGAGGGCTCGTTGCGCTGCGACGCCAATGTTTCTGTCCGCCGACCCGGTGCGGTGCTCGGCACGCGTACGGAGATCAAGAACCTCAACTCGATCCGTTTCCTCCGAGAGGCCATCGACGTCGAGGGGCGGCGCCAGGTGGAGATCATTGAGGCTGGCGGCGGGATTGAGCAGGAGACGCGGCTCTTCGATCCCGACCGGGGCGAGACCCGCGCCATGCGCACCAAGGAAGACGCACATGACTATCGTTATTTCCCTGATCCGGACCTATTACCGCTTGAACTCGACGGGGCCTTTATTGATGGGATCCGCGCCGTCATGCCAGAACTGCCTGAGGCGCGTCGGCGTCGTTTCGTCAAAGACCTTGGCCTCTCCGATTATGATGCTGGCCTGCTGACAGCGGAACGCGCGCGCGCCGACTATTTCGAGTCTGCGGCAATGGGACGGGATACCAAGCAGACCGCCAATTGGGTCACCGGCGAACTTCTGGGACGGCTGAACAAGGAAGGTTTGGAGATTGAGGCAGCCCCCATTCCGGCGGCCGAGCTCGGCGAACTTATCGACCTGGTGGCCGACGGCACTTTGTCTGGCCGTATGGGTCGCGAGGTGTTTGAGGCGATGTGGAATACTAGGAGGCCGGCCGCCACTATCGTCGAAGAGCGGGGGCTGAAGCAGATTTCAGATACAGGCGCGCTCGAGAGCTTGGTAGATGAATTGCTGACCCGCGAGGCAGACAAGGCATTTGAATACCGTGCTGGCAAGACAAAACTGCTCGGCTTCTTTGTCGGGCAAGTGATGAAGGCGACCAGCGGCAAGGCCAACCCGAAAACGGTGAATGAGCTTTTACGTGCAAAACTGGAGACATGAAGGCAATGCCGAAGGACAAGGCGGTTCTGATTACCGGAGCGGGTAGCGGTATCGGCGAGGCTTGTGCGCATGCGTTCGCAGTTGCTGGCGCGCGGCTCGCCCTTGCCGATATTGATAGGGTGGCAGCTGCAAATGTGGCTAAAGCCTGCGGTGGTGCCATCGTGATCGAAGCCGATTGCGGTGATGTTACCTCCATTGAGGCGATGGTGGACGCTGCCGTCGGCGGCTTAGGCGGCCTCGATGCTGCCGTCAACAATGCGGGGGTCACCCGCCATGCCGATATCATGGAGCTTACCGAAGCGGACTGGGACCGCATCCACCGGGTGAACGCGAAGGGCGTGTTCTTCTGCTTGCAAAGCGTTGCGCGGCGGATGATCGCGCAGGGCCGGGGCGGGCGTATTATAAATATCGCCTCCATCGCCGGACGCGGCTTCAGGGGTACATCCAACGCCGCTTATGCTGCCAGCAAAGGCGCTGTCATCTCGCTCACCAAGACCGCCGCCCAGCAATTGGGACGCTATGACATTAATGTGAATGCGGTCTGTCCGGGGGTGACTTTCACCACGCTGGTCGAGCAGCTTATCCGCGACCGCTCGGCGGCACGCGGCATCCCGATTGAGGAGATGCGCCGCAGCATGGAGACTCCGATCCCCATCGGTCGCGGCAACGACCCGGTAGACATTGCGGAACTCTGCGTCTTTCTGGCCGGGCCAGGTTCCCGCAATGTCACCGGGCAAGCCTGGAATGTGGATGGTGGGCTGATAACCAGTTGATCTGTCTGGCAAGGCCTCAGCCCTCGGTTTTGAGAACACGGAGGCAGGCGCCGTCCGCCTCAAGGTCCACGTCGTCGCCGATACGGTCCAGGTGCAGCAGCGCGAGGCCGAGCCCGTTGCGGCTGGAGCGCATCTCCCCGACCGACCGACCGGCAGCCGTTATGCGCACGCCCGATGCGATCGGGCTATCCAGAGCCACCGGGGTGAGGCGCCTGCGCACCGCTCCCCGGTAGTGGGTGCGCGCCGTCACCTCTTGGCCGACATAGCACCCCTTTTCCCAGTCCACGCCATTCAGTTGCTCGAAGCCGCTTTCCAACAGAAAGGCCTGGCCGATTGGCATATCGCGCGAGCCGTCAGGCGCGCCCAGCCGGTAACGCAGCACTTCATAGTCATCAAAATTGCCTTCTGGCAGGCCCGTCGGCCTCTCTGCCTGGCGCAACAGCCGTACCCCGAAAAGTTCATCGCGCGGGTCTATATATGAGACGCAGCCGTCGAAGCGTGCGGTCTTACCCGGCCCGCTACCAGCGAGGCCGAAATGTGCCGCACCCTCCGGCACTGCTTCGACCCTCCATCTGGAGCTTGCATCCTCTATGGCGATCTTCGCTCGGAGCCGGTAGCGCCTGAGCCGCTTCGCCAGATCGTCCAGCCGGCCCGCCTCGGCATCGAGATAAACCACACCCTCGCACTCCACTACGAAGACATCGTGCAGGAACTTGCCCTGCGGTGTCAGCAGCGCGGCATAAATGGCGCTGCCGCTGCGCACCCGTTCCGTGTCATTCGAAAGCAGTCCTTGCAGAAAGCCGTAGACGTTCTCGCCCGAAAGCGCCAGAACGCCCCGGTGGGACAAGGGGATACAGACAGGAGTCATGGCTACCTTTGTCGCTTTTCCTGCTCTGATATGCAAGGGATGAAGGAATATGGACCGGTTTGAGATAAGGCGTCCAGACGACTGGCATGTTCATTTCCGGGAGGGGGACATGCTGCGTGCGGTCGTGCCTTTCACGGCGCAGCAATTCGCCCGTGCCATCGTGATGCCGAACCTTACGCCGCCGGTGACGGACGGTGCCCGCGCCCGTGCCTATCGTGACGAGATCGTGGCTGCACTGCCGCCGGACCTCGGTTTCAAGCCCCTTATGACCTGCTATCTAACGGATGAGCTCGACCCGGCAGTGATGGAGGAGGAGGTCTTCACTGCTGCCAAACTCTATCCCGCCCATGCGACTACCAACTCTGCTCACGGCGTGACTAATATCACAGCCCTGCACCCGGTACTTGAACGCATGCAGGATCTCGGCAAGCCACTGTTGGTGCATGGCGAGGTGGCAGACCCCGAAGTCGATGTGTTTGATCGCGAGGCAGTGTTCGTGGAGAGGGTGTTGTCTGGGCTTCGGCGCGACTTCCCGGATCTGCGGATCGTGCTCGAACATATCACCACGGCAGACGGCGTCGCGTTCGTCGAGGAGGCGGAGGGGCCGACCGCGGCCACGATCACGCCGCACCATCTTGTCATAGACCGCAACGACTTGCTGGTGGGCGGAATCCGTCCACACCTCTATTGTCTGCCAATCGCCAAACGGCGCTGCCACCGCGAGGCGCTTCGCCGGGCGGCGGTTTCCGGTAACCCGCGCTTTTTCCTCGGCACGGACACCGCGCCCCATGCTGTCGGTGACAAGGAGAGCGCCTGCGGTTGCGCCGGCATCTTCTGTGCACCAACAGCGCTTGAGGTCTATGCCGAGGTATTCGATGAGGAAGGGGCGCTTGACAGGTTGGAAGCCTTTGCAAGCCTGAACGGTCCTGCCTTCTATGGCCTACCCCTGAACGAGGAGCGCATCCTGCTCGAACGCTGCCCCACCGAAGTGCCTGGCTGCATCACCGCCGGCGGGAACACCATCCTGCCTTTCCGCACTGGCGAGAAGCTGGCATGGCGGATTGGGCAGTCACGGATGTCCACCGATTGATTTTGGCCAACGTCCGCCGTTTCGTAGCAAGCTGCGCAGAACAAGGGTTAAAACCCCAGCATGGCTAAAGCCTCGTGACGAACTCGAAAATAGCGTCGGCAACGCGTGTGGGTGCTTCGATAGGGGCTCCGTGAGCGAGGTCGCCGAGCACCAACGCCCTGGCATATGGGATGGTCTCTGCGAGCGCATGGCTCATGGCCGGAGTGGAGTTAGTGTCGTGCTCAGCTGTCATCACGAGGGTAGGGCAGGTGATGCGGGCGGCTTCACGGGCGAGCGCAGCGTCCGCCGTGGCGAATACCCTGTAAGCAGCCAAATAGGCCGCCGGATTATTGGCAAGCAGGCGGCGGCGGACGGCATCGACTAGTCCTGGCGAGTTACTCCGGAAATCCTCTGTGAACCAGCGTTCGATCGCCGAGTCGACCGTACCTGCTGGGCCAGCATGCTCCGCGGCGGCGAGGCGCTGCAATATGGCAGCGCGCTGGTCTGCGTCACGGTTGAACACGGCGTTCATCAGCACCAGCCCCCGGAGAGCGCCCGGCCGGTCGATCGCGAAGCGCTGTGCTACCATCGCACCCATTGAGAAACCGACGACGACCGGCGCGCTGTCAAGGTCATCCACAATATCCGCCAAGGTCCCGGCGAATGTCGCTAACGTGACCCCGCTCTCCGGCATAGCGGCCTCGCCGTGGCACGGCATGTCGAAGGTGATACAGTGGAGCCGCCCGGCAAGGCAGCACGCAACTCCGTCCCACATCCGCCGGTCAAGACCGACACCGTGTACAAAGACAATGGTCGCCAACCCGGCGGCGGGGGTGCTCATGCGAAGGCGGGTATCACATTGTCGATGAAGAGGCGGAGCGACTTCCGTTTCTCGGCAAGTGGCATGCCGTTATCGATCCACAGGCTGTACTGGTCGAAACCCATCGTCTCGTAGTTTTTGAGTCGCAAGATCACATCTTCCGGCGTGCCAACGACATTGTTAGTGCGCATCTTCTCCGGCGAAAAAATGTCCAGCTTAGCCATCTCCCCTTCCGAGAGCGGCTGAATCATGCCCTGGTCGATGGGGCGTTCATTGCGGAACCAGGCGCCGAAATGGCAGTAGAACCGGCTGAGCGCCTGTGCCCCTACTTCTACCGCCTTCTCATCCGCGCCGACATGGGTATGGCGCAGCAGCATGATCTGCGGCCGTGGGACCTCCGGACAAGCGGCACACGCATCCTCGAAGCGCTGCATCAGTCGCTCCACTTCGTCATCGCCTTGCCAGAGAGGCGTCACCTGCACATTGCAGTGCTCGGCGACAGCAAATTTATGGCTGTCAGGATCGCGGGCGGCGATCCAGAGCGGCGGATGCGGGCTCTGGACTGGTTTCGGAGAAGAGGTGGTCTTGGGAAACTGCCAGCGCTTGCCGTTATGCGCATAGTCCCCCTGCCAAAGTTTTTTCACGGCGGGCACCACCTCACGCAGCGCGGCCCCTGCCGAGGCAGCGTCCAGCCCTGGCGAGAGGCGCTCATATTCGAAACTATAGGCGCCGCGCGCGATACCGAGTTCCAACCGCCCGCCGGTCACGATGTCGGCCAGCGCTGCCTCGCCCGCTAGCTTGATCGGGTGCCAGAAGGGCGCCACGATGGTGCCGGTGCCTAGACGGACATGCTTTGTCCGGTTCGCGATATCAGCGAGTGTGATGAACGGGTTCGGCGTGATGGTGAAATCCATGCCGTGGTGTTCGCCTGTCCATATGGCCTCGAAACCACCTTCGTCTGCCATTTGGCAGAGCTCCAGCGTCTCGCAGTAGAGTTCGGCATGATCCTGTTGCGGCGTCACCCGTTCCATATGAACGAATAGGGAAAACTGCATCTTGCTGCCTCCCGAAACCTGTTACGTGCATCATAGCACGCCGCCGCTTCGATCCCCCATCTTTTCAGAGAAAGCAGCTGCGCCGACCAGGGATCAGGGCGCGGCGAGCGGGGCGTAATCGTCTAGAAGCCTGAGTGCGTCGTCGCGGCTGACATCCGGTATTTCAAACAATGCACGATCAATACCAGCGTCGTGGCAGGCGGCGAGCAATTTCTTGTCCGGAGTCGCGCGGAAGAGCGTGACTTGCAGGCTAGTCATGTCCCGCCCGGCGGTGTCGGCATGGACGCGCAGCCGATCCATCTCGGCTCTGGGGTCAAAGCCTGGCCGCAGCCGCGGCAGCCAGCCGTCGCAATAGTCTACTACTCGACGCAGCGTGTAATCTGTCTCTCCGCCCATCAAAATCGGTGGGTTGGGCGTCTGGACGGGCTTAGGCCAGGACCAGCAGGGTTCGAAGGATACATGCTTCCCGGAGAAGGAAGCTTCGTCCTCTGTCCAAAGCTTCTTCATCGCTAGCACGCGCTCGCGCAGGATCGCAAAGCGGGTGCGGTAGGTTGCCCCGTGATCCTCCATTTCCTCAACGTTCCAGCCACCGCCAAGGCCGAACACGAAACGCCCCCCAGAAAGCCGATCCAGGCTTGCCACGACCTTGGCCGTGACGATGGGATCACGCTGCGCCAGCAAGCATATGCCGGTGCCGATGGTAAGCGTCTCCGTCGCAGCCGCCGCGAAGGCAAGTGCGACGAAGGGATCGTGGGTGTGCGCATACCGCTTTTGCAGGGGGCCGCCGGCCGGGAAGGGTGAACGCCGGCTGGTCGGGATGTGGGTGTGCTCGGGCACGAAGAGCGATTCGAAGCCTCGCTCCTCAAGCGCGACGGCGAGTTCAGTAATGTCGATAGAGTAGTCCGTCGGGAAAATGAAAACACCGGTTTTCATGTGTTGGACATGTCCTTTGCGGCGTATCGGGAAAGGCGCTCGGCAATCTCCTCTTCTCTGAGGATGCCGAGTTCGACGATATTGGCCTTGAGAGCCAGCAGCCAGCGCTCATAGTAGCCGAGGCTGTCATAGAGCGGTTGCGGTAGGTCTTCCTGCGCGCGTCGGCTGCTGTCGCTGGAAAGGCGCGGATCGTGATTCTGCAGCAGCGTCTTCATCGCATCCACCCGCTTGCCAACCCCGTCGGGGGGCGTTTCATCGCGTTCGACCGGGCCAGCCTCGTGGCCGCCATAGTCACTGGCAAGACCGAGGGCAGGCAGGATTGCAGCCATCAGATAGTTCACTGAAAGGTCACGGGTAAGGGACCAGGCGCCAGAAAGAGGTGCATAGCTGATGCCTGAAACCGCGGTTGGGCGCAAACCCGCCGCGTGGACGGCGCGGGCCAGCTCGGAGGGCTTCACGAAGCGTGAAAAATTGTGGGTGCCTGGTGGCAGCCAGCGCAGCAGGTATTCCGCGCCGATCTTCGCCTTGAGCAGGCTCGCCACCGTGCGATTCAGGGTGGAGAACAGCATGAGCCCGCCCGGTTTGAGCAGGGCTGCTGCCGTACCGACGAAACGGCCAAGATCCGGGACATGCTCGACCAGCTCCAGTGCGAGAACAGTGTCGAACCGTTCGCCAGCAAGCGCGTCGACTGCAGCACAGCGATAATCGATCCTAAGGCCGGCCGCCTCGGCATGGGCGCGTGCAATGCCCACGGTTTCTGGCTCTGCATCAATCGCAGTGACGGTGGCGCCTAGCCGCGCCATCGGCTCCGCGACGAGGCCGCCGCCGCAACCAGCATCCAGCAGACTGAGCCCCATCAGCGGCCGCGGTGCCAGCGGGTTACGCCCGAAGCGGTCGGCAATCCGATCGCGCACCCAGCCGATCCTGACTGGGTTCATGGCATGTAGCGGCGCGAATTTGCCACCAGGGTCCCACCACTCATCCGCGATGGCAGCGAAACGTCGGGTTTCTTCCACATCCACGCTTGCGCCAGGCTCTGTCATCACAACTTGTTCCAGCCGGGAGGCCGGAATATGTTGCCTCCGCCCGCTGGCGGCAAGCAGTTGCAGGCGGTCGAAGGGTATTTCATGGCTCGTCTCGTTTTGAAATTCGGCGGCACTTCCGTCGCTGACCGGGAGCATATCCGCAATGCAGCCGGGCGGATCGCCCGTGAAGCTGCTGCGGGGCATGAGGTGGCCGTGGTGGTGTCGGCGATGTCGGGGGTCACCAACGAGCTTGTTGGGCAAGTCGCCGCCGTTGCGCCGCTATACGACACGGCTGAATATGATGCAGTGGTTGCCACCGGCGAGCAGGTCACGAGCGGCCTGATGGCACTCACTCTGCAGGAACTGGGTGTGCCGGCTCGGTCTTTCCTCGGTTGGCAAGTGCCGATCCGTACGGACGACGCACATGGCAGGGCGCGTATCCAACATATCGAAAGCCGACCACTGCGTGCGGCAGCGGCGGCTGGGCAGGTCGCCGTGGTGGCAGGCTTCCAGGGACTGTCCCCGGAGGGACGCGTAACCACGCTCGGCCGCGGTGGCTCGGACACGACCGCGGTGGCACTGGCAGCGGCCTTGGAGGCAGACCGGTGCGACATCTATACCGATGTGGATGGCGTTTATACCTGTGACCCTAGAATAGTCCCGAGAGCGCGGAAGATTGAGCGCATCGCGTTCGAGGAAATGCTGGAAATGGCGAGCCAGGGCGCCAAGGTCCTGCAAACGCGATCGGTTGCCATGGCGATGCGGCGCAACGTACGACTCCGCGTGCTCTCCAGCTTTGATGAGACACCGGGGACCCTGATTGTTGGCGAGGATGAGATAGTGGAAAAACAGGTGGTAACAGGCGTTGCCGTCTCGCGCGAGGACGCCAAGGTCACTCTGACGGGCGTAGAGGATCGTCCGGGCGTCGCCGCAGCGATCTTCGGCCCGCTCGCCGACGCCGAGATCAATGTCGACATGATCGTCCAGAATGTTGCCGACGGTGGCTCGCATACGGATATCACCTTCACTGTCCCGAAACCCGACCTCACGCGTGCCACGGCTCTGTTGAAGGAAGCCTCGCTTACCTTCGACTCCCTGGTGCCGGATCCGGATGTCGCCAAGGTGTCGGTCGTCGGTATCGGAATGCGTAGCCATGCTGGTGTCGCGCAGAGAATGTTCGCGAGCCTCGCCGCACGCGGCATCAATATCGAAGTGATCTCCACCTCCGAGATCAAGGTCAGCGTGCTGATCGCGGAGGAGTATGCGGAATTAGCGGCGCGGGCATTGCATACGGCTTATGGACTCGACAGCGACGATTGACATGGATGCCGGCGCACATCTCGGCCGGCTATGGGCACGTGGCAGAGAGTTTCTCGGTTGCGAGACCGCCATCATGGGCGGCGCGATGACCTGGGTATCAGAGCGGACTCTCGTTTCCGCAATATCCGAAGCGGGGGCGTTCGGCGTCATCGCCTGCGGCGCGATGGAGCCGGACCGGTTGGCGCTCGAGATCGCGGGTGCCCGGGCACTGACCGAGAAGCCCTTTGGCGTCAATCTCATCACCATGCACCCGAGGCTGGATGCGCTGATTGATGTGTGCGGCGAGATGGGCGTCAGTCATGTCGTGCTGGCGGGAGGGCTGCCTGGCCGTGCCGTCATGCGCCGGGTCAAGGAGCATGGAGCCAAGCTCGTCTGCTTCGCACCGGCACTGCCGCTCGCCCGCAAGCTGGTGCGGGACGGGGCCGACGCGCTGATCATCGAGGGTGCGGAGGCAGGCGGGCATACGGGCCCAGTCGCGACGGCCGTGCTGGCGCAGGAAATCCTGCCCGAGATCCGCGATGTGCCCGTATTCGTTGCTGGCGGCATCGGGCGGGGTGAGGCAGTACTGGCCTTTTTGGAGATGGGCGCTTCGGGTTGCCAGATCGGCACGCGGTTCGCGGCGGCAGAAGAATCCATCGCCCATCCACGCTTTAAGCAGGCATTCCTGCGCGGCGAGGCGCGTGACGCCGTTCTATCACAGCAGGTAGACCCACGCTTCCCGGTGGTACCCGTGCGCGCGCTTGCCAACGAGGCTTCGCGCCGATTCGGCGCGTTCCAGCATGGGGTAATCGCTCGCCACCGAGCTGGCGAACTCGACCTCAAGGAAGCCCAGCTCGAGATTGAGCATTTCTGGGCAGGCGCCCTGCGGCGTGCCGTGATCGAGGGGGATGTGGAGACCGGCTCGTTGATGGCAGGGCAGAGTGTTGGCATGGTGAAACAGATTGAGCCGGTCTCCGCCATACTCGACGAGTTGCGTGCGCAGGCGCTCGCCATGCTAGCGGAACGGAGCTGCTCGTGACGCAGCCCATACGCCCGGACGCTTCGCGCTTGCTATTGCGGCGGGTCCGCGAGGTAGCGGCGACGGTCGTGGACAGGCAGGACCGCTTGGACGGGATAACCGCGGAAATCGCGGATGCGATGGGGGCGGAGGTCTGCTCAATCTACATTCGCCATGGCCAGAACCGTTTGCTGCTGACAGCGACCATGGGCCTTAATGCTGAAGCGGTCCACAACACGACCCTCACGGTCGGCGAGGGTCTGGTCGGCCTAGTCGCCGAGAGGGCACAGCCGGTCAACCTACCCGAAGCAGCGGCACATGAGAATTTCGCCCACCGGCCCGAGACCGGCGAGGAGGCCTTTCATTCCTTTGTCGGCGTGCCGCTGCTGCGCGGAGGCTTGGTCGTGGGTGTGTTGACCGTGCAGAATGTTCGGCCTCGACTCTACGCTAGGGACGAGGTCGATGCGTTGCAGACAGTGGCAATGCTAGTCGCGGAGGTTGCCGCGTCACATGAGCCGCCAGGCGACAACAATATCGGCGAAGACCTGCGCCCGGTGCGTCTGGAGGGCAGGGTTCTGAATGCCGGCGTCACACTTGGCACAGCCTATATGCACGAAGTCAGGCTACCGGTGCAGAGCATGGTGTCGGGCGGAGACGCTGCTGCAGAGATCGGACGAGTGGACCGGGCGCTGGAAGAGATGCACCGCGCCCTAGACGACCGCTTCCATGCAGCCGACCTTGCCGGGGAGGGCGAGCACCGGGAGGTGTTGCAGGCCTACCGGATGTTTGCCGAAGACCGGGGTTGGCTGTCGCGGATTCACGAGGCGGTGCGCAGCGGATTGAGCGCTGAGGGCGCCGTGGCGCGAATCCAGGAGCAGATGCGGGCCCGTATGCGGCAGATGCACGACCCCTTCTTTCGCGAACGCTTGCACGACCTCGACGACCTCAGCCACCGCTTGCTTGAGCATCTGGTTGGCGAGGCGGGCGGAATGCGGAAAGAGGCGCTTCCCGCTGATGCAGTTCTGATCACCAGGCATATGGGGCCGGCGGAGTTACTTGACTATCCCCGCGAAAAGCTGCGCGCCCTGCTGCTGGAAGAAGGTTCGCACACGGCGCATGTCGTCATAGTCGCTAGGGCACTCGATATTCCGGTCCTCGGCGACTTGAAGGACCTTCCTGCCATAGTCGAAAGCGGCGATCGAGTTGCGGTGGACGGTGAGAACGGGCAAGTGTTCATCCGGCCTGGCATTGAGGTTGAGCAGAATTTCCGTCACGCCATGCATGCGCGGGAGGAACGCCGTGCGCAGTTCGCCGTGCTCAGGGACAAGGCGGCACGTTCGGCGGATGGCGTGGAGGTGTCGCTCAGTATCAATGCGGGTCTCTTGATCGACATCCGACAAGTCACCGCGGTGGGTGCTGATGGCGTCGGTCTCTATCGGACTGAGATTCCATTCATGGTCCGATCTCGTTTCCCTGATGTAGAAGATCAGCAACGGCTTTACAGACGGGCGCTGGATCTCGCAGAAGGCCGCCCGCTGGTCTTTCGTACGCTAGATATCGGCGGCGACAAGGTTCTGCCTTATTGGCGGCTTGCCGAGGAAGAGAATCCGGCCATGGGGTGGCGAGCACTCCGATTGATGCTCGACCGGCCACAAATGTTGCGCCAGCAGCTTCGTGCCATGGTGCGGGCTGCTGGTGGGCGCGACCTGCATGTCATGTTTCCGATGGTGGCCGAAGTCTCCGAATTCGCGCGTGCTAGGACGATCTTGTATGCGGAGATCGATCGAGAGAGGCGGCGCGGGCGGGGTGGCCCGGCCGCGGTTCACGCAGGCGCGATGCTTGAGGTGCCGGCGCTCGTGTGGCAAATGCCAGCGCTGTTGCGGCTGACAGATTTCATTTCCGTCGGAAGCAACGACCTGCTGCAGTTCTTTTTTGCGGCTGACCGCACGAATCCAAAGATGGCGACCCGTTACGATCTACTTTCGCCAGCGGTCCTAGCCTTCTTCGCTCATATCGTGGATAGTGCCGAGGGCGCAAACCAACCCCTCACTTTCTGTGGAGAAATGGCTGGAGGCGTGCTGGAGGCGATGGCGCTAGTCGGCCTTGGATTCCGCAAGCTGTCAGTAGCACCCGCTTCGGTCGGCCCCGTCAAGGCTATGTTGCGCGCCACCGAGGTGGCGCCGCTCGCCGATTATGTGCGTTCCCTTGCGACCCTCCCGGATCACACGGTGCGGGATAAACTTCGCGCTTATGCGCTCGACCATGAAATTCCACTCTGAATGTCGATTCCCCGCTTGATCTATCAATGGTTTATCTGACATAGTTCACCTACAGGAGAGGAAGTTCGTGTACCTATGCAAAGTTCAGATGGTTGGCATGCGCGGCTACGTGCAATCCGCATCCGGGCGAGAGGGCGGCGTGATTCGTCATCTGAAGAATATGGACCTCACAGCGAGGAGACCGTAGGCGCTTTTTTGCGCCGGCGCCGGGAAACGCGGCATGAAACGCTTGTTCATGTCTCGCAGGCATTGCGTATCCGTGCGGCCTATCTCAAGGCAATTGAAGACGATGATTGGCGGTCGCTGCCGAATTCCGTTTATGCGCGGGCTTTTCTTCGCAGTTACGCCGTCCATCTAGAGGCAGACCCGGAACGGGTACTGACCCTGGTGGAAACGGCGCTTGAATCGAAGCCTGGACCAGATACACCATTACCGCCCTTGCCTGAGGGCGACCGATCCCTGCCCAGCGGCGCCCTGATTGGTGCTTCGGTACTCCTAGCGATCGCAGTCTATGCGGGCTGGTATTATTTCAGCGTCGAGCGGCTACGCGATGAACGGGTCGTGGCAACCATGCCGGACCGCCTGCTGATGGAGTTGACGCCTGCGGAGCGTGCGTCGCCTGTATTCGTTGCAACCCCAGTACAACGTGTCGTGCAGAGGGAGCGCGCCCCGGTCCTGGCTGCCGATTCGGGCGATGCCGCGAATCAGGCCACAAATCGGCTTGTGCATCAAGTAACACCAGGGCTACCGGCTGTTGCCGCGCCGGCCCCCGGGGAGGCTTCCGCGCGTGAGCGGGCGGCGTCCGAGGGTATTGTGTTCTACGCCCTCGAACCCACATACATAGAACTGCGATCCGTCGAGACAGGTGAGGTGCTGGCGGAACGAATGCTGAGTACTGGTGAACTCTACCGACCGCCAGCCGGGCGGGGACTAGTGCTGAGTCTAGGCAATGCCGGTGGATTGGAGATCACGGTCGATGGCGATGCAGTTGCTCCTCTCGGTCCCGTCGGTGCTGTCATGCGCGATATCCCGATTGATCGCGACTTACTGTTGCAGGGTCGGGCAGGAGGCTGACTAGCCCTCTCCCGGGACAGGAAGCAGACTCGCAAGGACAGGCTTGGAAGGTGCTTCATGAGTATTCGTCCCTATCGTGACGTTTATCGCCGCAAGTCGCGGAAAATTCGGGTCGGGACGGTCGAGGTGGGTGGCGATGCACCCATCAGCGTTCAGACTATGACCAATACGCTGACCAGCGACGTCGCTGCGACCATCGCACAGGTGCGCTCGGCTACCCTGGCCGGCGCCGATATCGTGCGCATCTCCTGTCCGGACGAGGAAAGCACGGCAGCTCTTGCGCAGATCGTGCCCGAGGTCGGCGTCCCCATCGTCGCAGACATCCATTTTCACTACCAGCGGGCTATCGAAGCAGCGAAAGCTGGGGCCGCCTGCCTGCGCATAAATCCCGGCAATATCGGCTCCCCTGTGCGCGTACGTGAAGTCGTGCAGGCTGCTAAGGATCACGGTTGTTCTATGCGAATCGGCGTGAATGCTGGCAGTCTCGAGCGCCATTTGCTCGAGAAATATGCCGAGCCTTGCCCTGAAGCGCTGGTCGAGAGTGCCCTCGAACATGCCCGCATTCTGGAAGACAACGATTTCTTCGAGTTCAAGATCAGCGTCAAGGCGTCCGACATCTTCCTGGCTGTGGCAGCTTACCAGGGACTTGCTGAAACCTGCGACTACCCGCTGCATATCGGTATCACCGAGGCCGGTGGCCTGCGCACAGGAACAGTAAAGTCGTCCATCGGCCTGGGGGCTTTGCTCTGGGCAGGCATCGGCGATACCATGCGGGTCTCGTTGTCGGCAAATCCGGATGAGGAAGTGCGTGCCGGCTTCGAAATTCTCAAATCCCTCGGCCTGCGCCATCGCGGCGTCAACATCGTGTCCTGCCCGTCCTGTGCCCGACAGCAATTCGAAGTCATTGAGACGGTGTCGGTGCTGGAGGAACGACTTGCTCATATCACGACGCCGATGACGGTTTCGGTCATCGGCTGTGTCGTCAATGGACCCGGAGAGGCGCGCGAAACGGATATCGGCATTACCGGCGGTGGCAAGGGCACACATATGGTCTATGTGGCCGGCTTACCACATCACCGCATCCAGAACACCGATATTGTGGATCACCTGGTTGGGTTGATCGAGGAAAAAGCCCAAGAAATCGAAGCCGAGCGAACCCAATCGGCAGCCTGATGGCGAAACTACGCGCCGTTCGCGGCACCCAAGATCTGCTACCGGAAGCCTGGGCGCGCCACCATCATGTGGAGAAAACGGCGCGGCGGGTGGCGTTCCTGTTCAACTATCGCAGCGTGGCGACGCCGATCTTCGAATTCACGGATGTCTTTGCGCGCACACTCGGGGAAACCTCCGATGTTGTCACCAAGGAAATGTACACCTTTGCCGACAAAGGCGGTGAAAGCCTAACGCTTCGCCCGGAGAACACGGCAGGCGTGGCGAGGGCGTTTATCTCCGGCAACCTCCAACAACAATTACCCCTCAAATACTTTTATAGCGGGCCGATGTTCCGTCATGAGCGTCCGCAAAAAGGACGGTTGCGCCAATTCCACCAGATCGGCATCGAATTGCTAGGTGTTCCGGTGCCCGCCGCGGATATCGAGGTGATCCAGGCGGGAGCTCATGTGCTTGATGCGCTGGGGGTTCGGGATGTTACCCGCCTTGAGTTGAACACGCTGGGCGACGCTGAAAGCCGGACAGCATACCGCGAGGCGCTTGTGGCCTATTTCACCTGCCGCCAGTCGGAGCTTTCAGAGGAGGGGCGCAGCCGCCTGCTGCGCAATCCGCTACGCCTGCTTGATTCCAAGGACGGACGCGATAGGGCCATCTCCGCGGAGGCGCCTCGTTATGACGACTACTTGAATGCATTTTCCGCAGATTTCTTCGCTGAAGTCTGCGAAGGGCTCGATACACTCGGCATTGCCTACAGGCGCAATCCCCGCCTTGTGCGGGGGCTGGATTATTACGGTCACACGGCATTCGAATTCGTCACCGATGCCCTCGGTGCGCAGGGGGCAGTCATAGCCGGAGGGCGCTATGACGGCCTAATCTCGACGATGGGAGGACCGTTGACCCCCGGCATCGGCTGGGCCGGTGGTATCGAACGGCTGGCTATGTTGGCAACTGACTATCCCGAGGCACCGCCGGTCGTCTCGCTCGTGCCTGTCGGGCCGGCGGCAGAAAAGGCGGCGCTACCTCTCGCTGATTCATTGCGCCGGGCGGGAATCGCTGTTGATCTGGGCCTCTCCGGCAATCTGAAGCGCCGGATGCAACAGGCGAACCGGATCGGCGCCCAATTGGCGGTTCTGCTAGGCGACGATGAAATCGCGAAAGGTGTTGCGACGCTTCGCGACATGAAGGACGGAGCACAACGGGAAGTCCCGATAGACCAGCTTGCGGCGGCGCTGACCCCATGAGCCTCGACGACAAGCTTGACGCTATTCTCGCCCGCCATGCGGAAATCGGCATGCGCCTCTCGACTGGCGAGGCGCTGTCCGGCGACTTCGCGGCCTTGTCGAAGGAATATGCCGATCTCACGACTGTGGCGGCGGCTATCGAGAAGCGCCGAGAATTGGACCAGGAAGCTGCTGATCTTGAGGCGATGCTAGAAGACGACGAGCTTGGCGAATTAGCCGGCGCGGAATTACCTGAATTGCGCGATCGCCGGGCAGAGGCTGAACGAGCTCTGCAGGTGTTGTTGCTGCCGCGCGACGAAGCGGACGAGCGCAGCGCCATCGTCGAGGTACGCGCCGGCACGGGCGGCGATGAGGCAGCGCTCTTCGCTGGTGACCTGCTGGCAATGTATCGCCGCTATGCAGAACTGCGGCGCTGGAAGGTGGAGATGTTGTCACTCTCGCAAACGCCCCTTGGCGGTTGCAAGGAAGCGGTGATGTCGGTCTCTGGCAAGGATGTGTTCGCACGACTGAAATACGAGTCGGGCACGCATCGTGTCCAGCGGGTGCCAGAGACAGAAAGTCAGGGCCGGATTCACACTTCTGCTGCCACGGTGGCAGTGCTGCCGGAAGCGGAAGAAGTCGATGTACAGATCGACGAGAAGGATCTGAAGGTCGATACCTACCGTTCCCAAGGCGCTGGCGGACAGCATGTGAATACCACCGATTCGGCCGTCCGTATCACTCATCTGCCGACCGGAATTGTCGTGCAGCAGCAGGACGAAAAGTCCCAGCACAAAAACCGCGCGCGAGCGATGAAGGTGCTGCGCGCGCGTCTCTATGAGTATGAGCGCGCCCAGGCCGAGGCCGAGCGGGCCGCAGAGCGTCGCAACCAGGTCGGCACGGGCGACCGCTCGCAGCGCATTCGCACCTACAACTTCCCCCAGGGCCGAGTGACCGACCATCGCATCAATCTCACACTCTACAAGCTCGACCGTGTCGTCCAGGGCGATTTGGATGAGTTGATAGAAGCGCTTGCAGCCGAGGACCAAGCGGCCCGCATTGCGCAATTGTCGTGAGCGCTGCGCAAAGCTGGATCCGGCTAGCGGAACGGTTGGCGGCCGCCGGCATTGAGGAGCCTCGCCGCGAATTAAGACTGCTCCAGATCGAAGTGAGTGATCCCGCCACGCTCACCGACTGGCCGGACAGCGTGCCCCCTGGTTTAGAAGCTTTAGTAGCCCGCCGCGCGGCCCGCGAGCCTGTTTCTCGTATTGTCGGTCGGCGGGAATTCTGGAGTCGTGAGTTCTTGCTGGCGCCCGAGGTCTTTGATCCCCGCCCGGATAGCGAGACTGTAGTCGAAGTGGCACTGGCCGCCATGCCGTCCTTTCGCACGGTGCTGGATCTCGGCACGGGCAGCGGCTGCCTGCTGGCGGCTTTGCTGACCGAGCAGCCGGAAGCGCAGGGACTTGGCATCGATCGGTCTCCTGCCGCCTGCCGGGTGGCGCGTCAGAACCTGCAGGGCTTATCGGCCGTCGTTGCAGCTGGGGATTGGGGCTGCGCCGTGGGAAGCCGGTTCGACCTCGTGGTCTCGAACCCACCCTACATCCCGAGCGCAGACATCGCAGCGCTCATGCCGGAAGTCCGGGACTATGACCCCCGGTTGGCGCTTGACGGTGGTGCGGACGGGCTCGACGCCTATCGTGCTGTTCTGCATAATCTCTCACATCTCCTGTCTCCCGGTGGGGTTGTGGTGCTGGAATTGGGGATTGGACAGGCGAATGCCGTTGCGGCGCTTGCCAGGACACAAGGGTTTCTAGTGCAGGACATTCACGCCGACCTCGGCGGGATTCCACGTGCCATGGTTCTCGGATCGCGGCTATGATCGGTTGATCATGGATTTTGCGCTTTCCGAAGACCAGAAGGCCTTCCAAGAGGCGGCCCGCCGCTTCTCCGAAGAGATGCTTGCGCCCAATGCCGCACGCTGGGATGCAGAGTGTATCTTCCCCAAAGTGGAATTGCGCGCCGCAGCGGCGCTCGGTTTCGGTGGCCTTTATGTGCGCGAGGATGCCGGCGGTTCGGGTCTGGCGCGAACGGACGCCGCTGTCGTGTTCGAGGAGCTGGCCGCTGGCTGCACATCCACGGCGGCTTATATCTCGATCCATAATATGGCCGCCTGGATGATCGACCGTTTCGGCGACGCTGCTCTGCGTGAACGCCTGCTGCCGGGGCTGTGCTCAATGGAGATGCTGGCAAGCTACGCGCTGACGGAACCTGGCTCAGGATCAGATGCGGCGGCACTCACCACCCGTGCCGTGCGCGATGGGGATAACTACGTCCTGAACGGCTCCAAGGCCTTTATCTCCGGGGCTTCCGAGACCGACGTCATCGTCTGTATGGTGCGCACGGGCGGCCGGGGGCCAAACGGCATCACCTGCCTCGCCATTGAGGCGGCATCGTCCGGCCTTTCCTACGGTGCACAGGAAAAGAAGCTTGGCTGGAATTCGCAGCCGACCGCAACGGTGTTGTTCGACGACTGCCGGGTGCCCGTAGCGAACCGTGTGGGCAATGAAGGTGACGGCTTCAGGATCGCCATGGCAGGTCTGGACGGAGGCCGGATCAATATCGCCGCCTGTTCCATAGGTGCGGCGCGCGCCTCAATGGAGGTCGCTATCGCCCATATGCGGGAGCGCAAGGCCTTCGGGCGGCCGCTCGCCGATTTCCAGGCCCTGCAATTCAAGCTGGCAGACATGGCAACCGACCTGGATGCCGCTCGCCTGATGACGATGCGGGCGGCAGCAGCACTTGATGCCGGATACCCGGATGCTACCCGCTATTGTGCTATGGCGAAACGTTTTGCCACGGACGCTGGTTTTGAGATCTGCAATGCGGCGTTGCAACTCCACGGCGGCTACGGCTATCTCAAGGACTATCCGCTGGAGCGCCTTTTGCGGGACACCAGAGTCCACCAGATTCTTGAAGGTACCAACGAGATCATGCGCCTGATTATTGCGCGCAAGTTGCTGGAACGATGAAAATGACAGCACACAGAATGTGCGGGTCAATCTGAGCCCGGTCCTGACCGAAGCATTTACCTGCCTATCGCGTGACGCTGGAGGCGGCGGCCCTCAAACCCACCTTTGGCCTCAAGGCCACCCGCCACGAGAGCGACACCGCCGCCCCAGAACACTCCGGCGGGATTGAAGCCACACTGCGCTGGTAGGGGGGGTGAGGCGGCGGGAGCGGGCAGGGAGTGATTGGCGCGATCATGGGATTTGCTCCGTTTCCTGACTTCGACGGTTGAATCTCGTAAGTCGTTGATATTGCCCGGTTCTCATTT
>JAPORR010000243.1 GCA_026710105.1 Alphaproteobacteria bacterium | reverse complement strand
TGGCGGACAGGGAGGGATTCGAACCCTCGGTACGCCTGTTGACGTACGACGGATTAGCAATCCGCTGGTTTAAGCCACTCACCCACCTGTCCTGAAAGCCAGTGAGACTTACAGACTCCGAACCCCGGCCGTCAACGCCCGGTGTGCGGAAACAAACGCCGCAGCGTTCGAACCCGGCTGTGGGATGTGCTAGAGTGGTATTTGCGCCCAACCCGCAGGAAGACCTGATGATACGTTTCTGTTTCGCCACCCTAGCCGCTGCCGCAATTCTGGCCGGTTGTAGTGATGCCAAGGTGGAGCATGATTATCCGGACTCGCTGTACCGCCATCTGCCCGGGAGCCATGGCTCCAGTTACCTTCCAAAGGAAGGCGCGCAGGGAATCTTCGGCGAGGGCGGGATCAACCTCCTTGGAGGAGACCGGGAACAAGGCGGCGGCTCGGGCATCGGCGTCAACAGCTTCCTATGGCGCGCCTCGCTCGACACATTGTCCTTCATGCCGCTGGCCTCGGCCGACCCCTTTGGCGGCGTCATCATCACTGACTGGTTTGCTCCGCCGGAAACGCCCAATGAACGCTTTAAGGTCACGGTCTATATCCTAGACCGGCAGCTCCGCAGTGACGGTCTGAAGGTCGCGGTATTCCGACAGCAGAAGGGCGACGCAGGCTGGATCGATGCGACGGTGGACGGGGCCACCCATACCGAAATCGAAAACAACATCCTGGTCCGGGCGCGGGAGTTGCGCATCGCCAGCCTGTAGCATCCGGAACACGGAGCGCCGCCATGATCCGATACGACCACCAGGAAGCCGAGCCCTATTGGCGGCAGCGCTGGGAGGAAGCTGGCTGTTTCATTGCACATGAGGACGAGTCGCGCCCTAAATATTATGTCATGGAAATGTTCCCCTATCCCTCGGGGCGCATCCATATGGGCCACGTGCGCAATTTCACGCTGGGCGATGTCGTCGCCCGCTACAAGCGTGCCCGCGGCTTCAATGTGCTGCACCCGATGGGCTGGGACGCCTTCGGCCTGCCAGCCGAGAACGCCGCTTTCGAAGCCGGCGTCCATCCGGGCGTCTGGACGCGCCGGAACATCGCCACGATGAAGGCGCAGCTCTCGACTATGGGCCTCTCCTACGACTGGAGCCGAGAGCTTTCCACCTGTGAGCCGGACTATTTCAGGCATGAGCAGGCCATGTTCCTGGACTTCCTCGAAAAGGGGCTCGCCTATAGGCGCAAGTCCTGGGTCAATTGGGATCCGGTCGAAAACACCGTGCTCGCCAATGAACAGGTGATCGACGGGCATGGTTGGCGTTCGGGCGCGCCGGTCGAGCGCCGTGAACTCGCCCAATGGTTCCTACGTATCACGGCCTATAGTGACGAATTGCTGGAAGCGCTCGACGGCCTAGACCGTTGGCCGGATCGGGTGCGGCTGATGCAGGCGAACTGGATCGGACGCTCCGAAGGCGCGCGGATCCGGTTCCGCCTCAAGGGGCGCGCCGATACGCTGGAAGTCTTCACCACCCGCCACGACACACTGTTCGGCGCCTCTTTCATGGCGATCTCGCCGGACCACCCCCTGGCGCAGGAAATCGCGGCGCGAGATCCGGGCATGGAGGCATTCATCGCCGAATGCCGCGCCCTCGGCACCAGCGAAGCCGCAATCGAGCAGGCGGAAAAACGCGGGCGCGACACCGGGCTCCGGGCGCTGCACCCGTTCGACGACGGGGTGGAGCTGCCTGTCTATGCCGCGAATTTCGTGCTCATGGACTATGGCAGTGGTGCCATTTTCGGCTGCCCGGGCCATGACCAGCGCGATCTTGATTTTGCCCGCGCCTATGGCTTGCCGGTCCTACCCGTCGTCTGCCCGCCGGATGCAGACCCCACCAGCTTCGAAATCGGAGCGGAGGCTTATACCGGCGACGGGCGGCTTATCAACTCGTCCTTCCTGGACGGGCTCGAGGTACCGGAGGCCAAGCGCAGGATGGGTGAACGCCTGGAAGCGCACGGCACTGGTGAGCGCACCCTGCAATACCGCCTGCGAGACTGGGGCGTGTCTCGCCAGCGTTACTGGGGCTGTCCGGTACCCGTCATCCACTGCCGTACTTGCGGCATCGTCCCGGTCCCTCGCGCGGACCTGCCAGTGACACTGCCCGATGACGTGACCTTCGACCACCCCGGCAATCCGCTGGACCGGCATCCGACCTGGAAGCATGTCCCCTGCCCGTCCTGCGGCGCCCCAGCCGAACGCGAAACCGACACATTCGACACCTTCTTCGAATCTTCCTGGTATTTCGCGCGCTATTGCTCTCCGGGTGTCGAGGATCGGCCATTCGATCGCAAGGCGGTCGATTACTGGATGCCGGTCGACCAGTATATTGGCGGGATCGAACATGCCGTGCTGCATCTGCTCTACTCGCGCTTCTTCTGCCGGGCGATGAAGGAATGCGGCCATATCGGGATTAATGAGCCCTTCGCCGGCCTGTTCACCCAAGGCATGGTGTGCCACGAGACTTACCGGGCCGAGGATGGCGTCTGGCTGTTGCCGGGCGAGGTGGAGGAAGACGGCGCCGGCGGCAGGCAGCGGGTATCGGACGGCGCGCCGATCATCGTTGGCCGCTCCGAGAAGATGAGCAAGTCGAAGAAGAACGTCGTCGATCCCGAAGAGATCATCGACCGTTACGGTGCGGATGTGGCCCGGCTGTTCATGCTGTCCGACAGTCCGCCCGCGCGCGATCTGGACTGGACTGAAGCTGGTGTCGAAGGCGCATGGCGCTATCTCAACCGGCTCTGGCGGCTGGTGGATGAGACACCGGATGCGCCCGCCGGTGCCGGCACGAGCGAGGCAGCGGAGGCGCTAAGGACTATCACGCACAAGACAGTAGACGCGATTACGGGGGATCTGGAGCGCTTTCACTTTAACCGCGCGGTGGCGCGGGTTCGCGAACTGACCAATGCGCTGGCGGATGCCCTGCCGGCCACAGATCTCGCGCTGGTGGCGGCATATCGCGAGGGCATCGAAACGGCCGTGCGGCTGATCGGCCCGATGGCGCCCCATCTGGCGGAGAGTTGCTGGCAAAGGCTCGGTGGCAACGGCCTGCTCGCAGAGCAAGCCTGGCCGACGGCTGATCCGGCGCGGCTTATGGAAGACATCGTGGTTCTCCCCGTGCAGGTGAACGGCAAGCTACGCGGCCAATTGGAGATCGCGCGCGGCTCCGGCGCCGCAGATGTCGAGGAGGCAGCACTCGCGCTCGCCGGCGTGCAGCGGCAGCTGGAAGGCAAGCCCCCCCGTCGCGTCGTCGTGGTGCCGGACAGGATCGTCAATGTCGTGGCCTGAGAGGCTTACAGCGGCCGTCATCGGGCTGCTGCTCGGCGCCATGCTTGCCGGCTGCACTCTCGAGCCTGTCCATGCACGCCGGCCCAAACAGGGGCCGGACATCACCGCCGTCATGGCACAGATCGAAGTGGAACCGATTCCGGATCGGATTGGCATGCTGCTGCGCCAGCAGCTGCAAGAGCGCCTCGCTCCGGAGGGATCGAGACACCCCTCAGAATACCAGTTGCGCGTACGGTTGCAGTCGTCTGGGGCGAGCGCGCTCATCGGCAGGAGTGAGACTGTAACCCGCACGGACCTGGCGTTTGTCGCCGAGTTCGAACTCTGGAAACGCGGTGGTAACCGGCCGGCACTGCAAGGCTGGGTGCGCTCGGTGCACAGCCATGATGTGCTGGACTCCGCCTTCGCGACGCGCGCGGCGGAGCGTGCGGCGCGCGAACGCGGTATCCAGGCGCTGAGCACCCGGATCGCCAGGCGGCTGGCACTACATTTCCGCGACGGCGAACAAGTCGGATGAAGCTCGCCGGGCGGCAGATCGCTGCGTTTCTTCGCAATCCGCCGCCGCCCGACCTGCTCGCCATCGTTCTCTACGGGCCCGACGAGGGAATGGTGCGGGAGCGCGCCCGCCTTGTTGCCGGGAGGATCGTGGATGATCTCCAGGACCCCTTCCGGGTTGCGACTCTGACCGGGGCGGACCTCAAGGCAGACCCGGCCCTATTGGCCGATGAAGCGGCTGCCATCTCCCTCACAGGCGGCCGGCGACTGATAAGGCTGCGGGCCGCCGGCGACGATTGCGAGAAAGCGCTCCAGGCCGTGCTAGATGGCTCTGCTGCCGACGCACTGATCGTGATCGAGGCTGGCGACCTCCCGCCGCGCTCGAAGCTGCGCAAGCTGGCCGAAGCGCATAATCGCGCCGCCGCTTTGCCCTGCTACGCGGACGATGGCGGCACTGTTTCCCGGCTGGTCGCGCATACCGTGCGGCGCGCTGGCGCGGACATTGAACCCGATGCGCTCGCCTTTGCTGCGGGCTGTCTCGGCAATGACCGGGCGACGACCCGCATGGAGGCGGAGAAGCTCGCCCTCTATGCCGGCAAGGGAGGCAAAATCTCGCTTGAGGACGCCGTGGCTTGCATCGGCGACTCCGCCGCCCTGTCCCTGGACGACATTGCCTTTGCCGTGGGCGCGGGCGATCTTATCGCGCTTGCGGTCGCCCTCGACCGGGCAGCGGCCGAGACGGCAGCGCCGGTCTCCATCCTGCGTGCTGTCGGCCGCCATTTTCAGCGGCTGGATGCAGCACAAGCTCTCATCGCCGCCGGCACGGACGAGCGCAGCGCCATGACCCGGCTGCGCCCGCAGGTTTTCTTCCGCCGCAAAGAGGCATTTGCCAGACAGCTCCGGCAATGGCCGCAAGAGCGGATTTTCGCTGTCCTTGCAAAGCTCAATCAGGCCGAAATCGATTGCAAGACCACCGGCCTGCCGGATCAGCAGATCGCCGAGCGCGCCCTGTTCGACCTGGCTCGGGGTGGCGCTCAGGCCGCGCCAGCGATGGCGAGGAAATCGGCTGCGGACAGGCTCGCGCCGCCGACCAGGGCACCATCTACATCCGGGGGTGCCAGCAGCGCCGCCGCATTGTCCGGCTTGACCGAACCTCCGTAGAGGATGCGCATGGCCGCGCCGTGCTCACCGAGCACAGCGCGTAGCGCGGCATGGACAGCGATGACTTCATCAATGATCGGCAGTCGTCCCGTGCCGATAGCCCAGACCGGCTCATAGGCAATGACCGTATTTTCCGGCCTGGTGCTGTCCGGAAGCGAGGCGCGCAGGCTTGCGGTTACAACGGCTTCCGCCTTGCCCGCATCACGCTCTGCCGCGGTCTCGCCGACACAGACAATGGCGATAAGGCCCGCCCGATGCGCCGCCGCGGCCTTCGCGCGCACGACTGCATCCGATTCGCTGTAAGCAGCGCGGCGCTCGGAATGACCCGTAATGACATGAGTGCAGCCGGCATCGGCCAGCATGTCGGCTGAGATGTCACCCGTATGCGCTCCGGCTGCCTCTGCATGGCAATCCTGTCCGCCAAGGGCGACCGGACTGCCAGCTAGCACGGAGGCAACCGGTGCTAGCAGGGTCGCCGGCGGGCAGATCAAGAGCGTTGCTGCCCAGTCTTCCGGCGCGGCAGCGAGCGACCGCGCCAGGGCGCAGCCATCGGCGGCGTGGCCGTTCATCTTCCAGTTGCCGGCGATAAGCAGGCGGCGGGTGGCGGCACTCATCGCCCCTTTTTCTCCGGTTTCCCGGCCAGCGCGCGCACGGCTGGTGACATGGCAATTCGTCCCTCGCCTTTGTAGGCCTCGTGGTTCTCTTCGATCATATCGCTCCGGTAAAGATAGTTGATCATCACGCTGGCTGACTGGGCACGCCCCACCTCGGACACATTTGCCAGCCAGTTCAGCCGTTCCATGCGCGCACCGTTGGAGAGGTGAAAATGCGCCACCGGGTCGGCCGCTCTGCCCTTGCGCTTGGCGTGGATGAGGTAGCGCGCGACCGCGCGCAGCACCGGGGCCTTCGCCGCTTCAGCAGCGTCCGGGTCCTCCCACCATCCCGGCTTCGCGAGCGCGGCCTCGACAGCGTCATCGGGGTTTTCCTTCAGCCAGCGCGTGAAACCGGGAATGGGGGAAAGCGTGGCGAAAGTTTTGAGATTAGGCAGTTCGGCGCGCAAATCGTCCACGACACGCTTGATGAGGAAATCACCGAAAGCAATGCCAGCGAGACCGCGCTGGGCATTGGAGATCGAATAGAAGACGGCCGTATCGGCGCGCGACGGATCACCGACCGGGCTCTCCTCGTCGAGCAGTGCATGGACATTGTCCGCAAGTCCCGTCTCGAGCGCGACCTCGACAAAGATCAGCGGCTCATTGGGCATGCTTGGATGGAAGAAGGCGTAGCAGCGGCGGTCGGAATCGAGCCGGTTCTTCATGTCGTGCCAGCTTTGGATCGCATGCACCGACTCGTAGTCGATGAGCTTTTCCAGCAGCGAGGCCGGCGCGTTCCAGTCAATCCGCCTGAGCTCTAGGAAACCGGCGTCGAACCAGCTCGACAACAGGCGCTTCAAGTCCTTCTCAAGGCCGGAGAGCGGCGCATCGCCGCGCGCGAAGCGCATCAAGTCGAAGCGCAGATCGACCAAAAATTTCACACCTTCGGCAAGCGCATTGAACTGCCGCAATAGGCGTTCACGCGGCGCTTCGAGCGCGTCCCGGAGCACATCTTCCGCCGCCGCCCGACCCTCCGGCGCGGCCGCTTCCAGCGCCCTCGCCGCCTGCTTGACCGCCGTCGCGTCCCGGTCGAACTCTGTCGCCAGAATAGAGAGGTAACGGCGGCGACCGGTCTCGGACAATTGCAAGTAGGTCCTGCCGAGTTCGGCCGCCCGGCTGCGCGCCGAAACCTCACCGCCTCTGCCTTCCAGGCAGGCCCAGAACCGCTCGCGTATGCGTTCCGCATCACCTTTCGCCAGGTCTGGATCTGGGCCATCGCCACCGATGAGTCCGCGCACGGCTTCCTTCAGCCCTGCAAGCGTGCGGTCGAACAGTCTTGGAACTTCTGCTTCGGACCGGTTCATATCGCATGCATCCTGTGGAGAACTGGTGGCAACATGTCCGGCAGATCCTCCGCAATCAAGCCCGGACCGAATGCCGTCGCCGCCTCTCCGTGCAACCATGTCGCCGCCGCCGCTGCCTCGAAGGCAGGCATGCCCTGAGCCATCAGCCCGAGGGCCATGCCGGCCAGCACGTCGCCACTGCCCGCGGTTGCGAGCCAGGGCGGCGCATTGGCCGAAATCGCTGCGCGCCCGTCCGGCGCCGCGACCACACTGTCGGCGCCCTTGAGCAACACGGTCCAGCCGCTCGCCGCCGCGGCGGCGCGGGCCCTGGCGAGCCGGTCGCCATCGAACCGAAAGAGGCGTGCAAACTCACCGTCATGCGGCGTGAGCAGCCCGGCATCACCCCTGCCTTCGGGCAAGTGTCCGGCCATCGCCGTCAGCGCATCGGCGTCGAGCACAACCGCTCCGGAACCCGCGCAGGCTGCTTGCACGGCCGCCACTGTTTCTGGGCCGAGTCCCGCGCCGGGCCCGACCAATACGGCGTTCTTGCGTGCATCCTCCAACAGGTGCCGGAAGTCCGCCGGCTCCCTCCGCCGCACGACCAGTGCGCCAGGCAGCGAGGCGGCATAGACCGCCCAGGCCTCGTCGGGCGCGGAAACCGTCACCAGACCCGCACCCGCCCGCATCGCACCCCGCGCCGCGAGCCGCGCCGCGCCGGTCATCTCCGCCCCACCCCAGATGACAGCATGGCCACGCGTGTATTTGTGGCTCTCTGGGTCTGGAGTAGGCGGCACCCATAGGCCCGGGCCGTTCTCGAAGGAGATGGGCCTGATCTCGTCCAGCACCGCTTCGGGAATGCCGATATCGGCGACGACGATCTCACCACAATGCAACCGCCCCGGTAGCAGCAGGTGGCCTGGCTTCTTGCGGAAGAATGTCACTGTCAGCGTCGCGCAGGGGGCATAACCCAGCACCACACCGCTGTCGCCGGCAAGACCACTCGGCAGGTCCACTGCGACCAGCGGCAAATCCTGCGCCGCCTCAAGGGTCTCGCGCGCGGCGTTTGATACCGGCCGTTTCAGCCCCGCTCCGAACAGGGCATCGATAACAAGACCGGCGTCACCCAGCGCTGCCGCCTCGAGCGGCTCAACCGGTCCCGACCAGCATTTCGCCGCCTCGGCTGCATCGCCTGCAAGCGCCGCGCGCGAGCCCTGAAGTGCCATGCGCACCGGCCAGCCGGCCGCACGCAACCGCGCCGCTACGATGAAACCATCACCGCCATTATTGCCGGGGCCCGCCAACACCAGCGTTGGCCGTGGGCTCCAGCGCCGACGCACGGCAGCGGTGACTGCGGCACCAGCCCGGCGCATCAGGTCAAAACCAGGATGCCCGCGGGCGGCCGCCAGCCGGTCGGCCAGCCCCATCTCCTCGACCGTCAGCAGGGACGAGCGGCCACCCATTGCAGGGGGAGCGGCTTCGTTCAGTCCCATTCCATGACGCGCTTGCCGTAGAGCGTCTTCACGACCGGCACCTGCCGACTCATGTCATGCAGCCGGTCTTCGGCGAGGCGAGCCTCGATCTCCTTCAGCACAAACGCCGTGATCGGCCGAAGCCTTAGGCGTTGCGCGTCGGCCAACGGCACCCAGTGCAATTTCAACAGTTCGCCCGATCCCGCGTTCAATTCGCCCCGCACATGCTCGGCGTCGATCACGAAAAAGCGTGCGTTGAAACGACGGGACCGACCCGGAGGCGTAACAGCCCGGTAGATATAGCTCAGCCTGTCCAGTGTCGGGACATGGCCGCTCGCATAGAACTGCCGCCAGCCGCTCGAAAGGCTAGCGGGCATGGTGCTGCCTGCAGGTTCGCCCACGATCAGCCCGGCTTCTTCGAAGGTCTCACGCACCGCCGCCAGCGCAAGCGCCCGCGCCCGCCGCCGGGTCGCAGAGGAACGCAGCCGTTGTTCGACATCGGGGCGCAACTCGCGGGCCGCCGGCGCATGACCATCCTGACGGTCCACGCGGCCACCCGGAAAGACGTAGTGCTCGGGATAGAAGACATGATGCTGCGAGCGTTCGCCCATCACCACCTCGCCGGTTTCACGGCGGAGGATGACAAGGGTGGCGGCGTCACGGATCGGCGTCACGGACCGCCGGTCGCCGCCTGTCTTCATCCGCGCTGCGCCCCGAGCGCGTTGTGGGGTGCCCAGCCGGATTTGAACCGGCGACCTCCTGGACCACAACCAGGCGCTCTAACCGACTGAGCTATGGGCACCACGTAGAAAGCCTCGCAAGCAAGAACGTCATCTAGGCCAGCCGGCGCCCTAAGGTCAAGGCATTGCGGCGGATTTCGGTTTTGGCCATAGTCCGGCGTCTTCTAGAAAAGACGGGATACTCGCTGCCATGCTCCGCCTTGCCAATAATCTAGACCGACTAGGAACCGAAACTGCGTTCGAGGTCCTGGCACGGGCGGCGAAGCTACAGGCGGCAGGCCGCGACATCGTCAATCTCGGCATCGGGCAACCGGACTTCAAGACGCCGCCGCATGTGGTCGAGGCGGCGGCCAAGGCACTGCGCGATGGGCATCACGGCTACACGCCGGCCAACGGTATTCCCGCGCTGCGCGAGGCCGTGACAGCGGATATCGCGCGCTTTCGCGGCGTCGAGGTCGATCCCGACTTGGTGATGATCCTGCCGGGCGGCAAGCCGACCATGTTTTTTGCGATCATGATGTTCGGGGAGCCGGGTGCCGAGATCGTCTATCCGAATCCCGGCTTCCCGATCTATGAGTCGATGATCCGATATACTGGTGCCACGCCGGTCGCTATGGCATTGCATGAGGAAAACGGGTTCGCCTTTTCCGCCGACGAGGTGCTGGCGCAGATCGGCCCCGCAACACGGCTCCTCATTCTGAACAGCCCCGCCAACCCGACTGGCGGCATCGCTCCAAAGGCGCAGATGGACAAGCTCGCTGCCGGGCTCGAGGACCATCCGCATGTCGCAATCCTCTCCGACGAGATCTACAGTCGGCTGCTCTATGGGAACAATGAGCATGTCTCGCTGCTCGGCTATGAAAGCCTGCGCGAGCGGACCGTCCTGCTGGACGGCTGGAGCAAGACCTATGCGATGACGGGCTGGCGGCTCGGCTACAGTGTCTGGCCGAAAGCGCTGTTCGCGTTGGTCGAGCGGCTGGCGGTCAATTGTCATTCCTGCGTCAACACCGCTGCGCAATATGCCGGTATCGCCGCGCTGGAGGGGCCACAGGACGCGGTGGAAGCCATGCAGCAGGCGTTCGATGCGCGCCGGCGCCTCATCGTGCGGGCGCTCAACCAGCTTCCAGGCTTCCGGTGCGTCGATCCGGGTGGCGCGTTCTACGCCTTCCCCAATATAGAGGGCACCGGCATGGACGCCCGCGAACTGCAAGGTCGGATGCTGGAGGACGCCGGCGTCGCGACCGTTGCCGGCACCAGTTTCGGCGCGCATGGCGAGGGCTTCATCCGCTTTTCCTACGCGGCGAGCGAGGAAGACATAGAACGCGCGGTCGAGCGCATCCGCGCGGTGCTATGACCGCCCGCTCCGCAGGCAATCTAGGCGCCCATGAAGTGCACATATGCTGCTCATATAGGCAAATCATGCCGTCGAGCGGCTGAAAGGCCCTCGATTTTTAAAAGGAAGAGCCTGTGCCTTGCAGACTGGCATGGAGTGTGCTTCTCAACATACGGGCATTGAGCCAAGCATCGGCAGGACGGCGATGAAGAAGATTGAAGCGATCATCAAGCCCTTCAAGCTCGACGAGGTCAAGGACGCCCTCCACGAGATCGGCATAAAGGGCATCACCGTGCTGGAAGCTAAGGGGTTCGGACGGCAGAAGGGCCACACCGAACTTTATCGCGGTGCCGAATATGTCGTGGACTTCCTGCCGAAAGTGAAGATCGAAGTCGTCGTGGACGACACTGCGGTCGAGCGCGCCGTCGAGGCAATCCAGCAGGCGGCCTACACCGCCCGCATAGGAGACGGCAAGATTTTCGTCTATCCGATCGAGGAAGCAATCCGAATCCGCACCGGCGAAACCGGTGCGGACGCAATCTAGGACCAGGAACCTCCGGCGCGCGCAGCGCTCGGAACCGAGGAGGGAGCCCCTATCTCATGTCGCTTAACTGCAAGACGCCTGAGGATGTACTCAAGGCAATCCAGGACAATGATGTCCGCCATGTGGATCTGCGCTTTACTGATCCGCGCGGCAAATGGCAGCACACCGCCCAGTATGTGACGACGATCGACGAGGATGTCTTCGTGGACGGCATCTTCTTCGATGGCTCGTCCATCGCCGGCTGGAAGGACATCAATGAGTCCGACATGATCCTCATGCCGGACGCCACAACGGCAGTCATGGATCCGTTCATGGCCGAGAACACCATGGTGTTGTTCTGCGATGTCCACGAGCCGTCCACCGGCATGGCTTATGAGCGGTGCCCGCGCTCGGTCTCCAAGAAGGCCGAAGCCTATATCCAGGAAGCCGGTATCGGCGACACGGCCTATTTCGGTCCGGAAGCCGAATTCTTCGTCTTCGACGACGTGCGCTTCGACGTATCGATGAATCGGACCTTCTTCATGCTCGATAGTGCAGAAGGTCCTTACAATTCCGGGACCGAGTTCGATGAGGGCAATCCCGGCCATCGTCCCGATGTGAAGGGCGGCTATTTCCCGGTCGCACCCGTGGACAGCGGCCAGGACATGCGCTCGGAAATGGTCTCGACCATGGCCGAGATGGGCCTCGACATGGAGAAGCACCACCATGAAGTGGCGCCCTCTCAGCATGAGCTCGGCCTGAAATTCGGCACTCTGGTCGGCTCTGCCGACGCGCTGCAGATCTACAAATATGTGACCCATATGGTCGCGCACAGCTATGGCAAGACGGCAACCTTCATGCCGAAGCCGGTCATGGGTGATAATGGGTCCGGCATGCATGTCCATCAGTCAGTCTGGAAAGACGGCCAGCCGCTTTTCGCTGGCCATGGCTATGCCGACCTCTCGGAGTTCGCGCTCTACTATATTGGTGGCATTATTCGGCATGCGAAGGCCATCAACGCCTTCTCCAACCCGCTTACCAATTCCTACAAGCGCTTGATTCCCGGCTTCGAGGCCCCGGTGCTGCTGGCCTATTCGAGCCGCAACCGCTCGGCTTCTTGTCGCATTCCCTATGTAGCGAGCCCGAACGGCAAGCGTGTCGAGGTCCGCTTCCCCGATCCGGGCGCAAACCCCTATCTCTCCTTTGCGGCGATGCTAATGGCGGGTATTGACGGGGTCATTAACAAAATCCATCCGGGCGAGCCGATGGACAAGAACCTCTACGACCTGCCGCCGGAGGAATTGCAGGGTGTGCCAACCGTATGCGGATCTCTGCGCGAGGCACTGGAAAGCCTTGACGCGGATCGCTCCTTTCTCACGCGTGGCGATGTGTTCTCCGACGATCTGATCGACGGCTATATAGGCCTCAAATGGAACGAGGTTTACGCCCTTGAGCACACGCCACACCCAGTCGAGTTCAAGATGTATTACAGCGTCTGACTAGGTGGCAGAGGACGACAAGCGCGAAGCCCCGCCTCGGCGGGGCTTCGCCCGGAGGTTCGCAGCGTTCGGGCTTCCTGCCAGGTCCAGCTCCTGAGCTGCCCTGCTCAGTGGTGCGTCCGTCTAGCCTCGAGGTCGCGGAGTTCGGTCTTCACGACTTTGCCGTAATTGTTCTTGGGCAGCGTCTCGACAAAACGGTAGGCCTTGGGGCGCTTGAAACGGGCCATGCAGTCCAAGCAATGGCGGTCAAGCGCCTCAGGCGCAGGTCGGGTGCCGCCGGCGACAACATAGGCGATAACGGTCTCGCCCCATTCCGGGTCCGGTCGGCCGATCACTGCCACCTCGCTGACCTGCGGATGGGTCAGTAGCGCCTCCTCGATCTCGCGCGGATAGATATTGACGCCGCCCGAGATAATCATGTCCTTCGAGCGGTCCTTGAGCGTCACGTAGCCCTCCTCGTCCACAATGCCGACATCGCCCGTATGCAGCCAGCCGCCCCTAAGTGCCGCGGCCGTCGCCTCCGGGTTCCTCCAATAGCCGTTCATCACGACCTCGCCGCGCACTTGAATCTCGCCGACCTCGCCCGGCGGCAGGGTCCGCTCTTCGCTATCAGCGATCCTCACCTCGACATTGGAGAAAGCCCGCCCTGCCGAGGCGAGCCGCTCCTCATAGCGGGGATGGCCAACATCGGCGATCTCCTCGCGGCGCAAGCTGGTGATCGTCATCGGGCATTCGCCCTGGCCGTAGATCTGGATGAGCTTCGCCCCCCAGAGATCGAAGGCGCGCTTGGCATCAGCCACATACATCGGCCCGCCGCCATAGACGATGGAACGCAGATTTGTGACATCGACGTTCCCCGCCGCCGGATGGTCGATCAACCGTTTCACCATGGTGGGTGCGGCGAAGAAACTGCTGCCTTTGTAGTGGCGGATGAGTGCGAAGATCTCCTCTGGATCGAACCCGCTCTCCAGCACCACTTGCGGGCTCGCGCGCGCGACATGGGGAATGTTGTAGCAACCAGAGCCGTGGCTGAGCGGGGCCGGGTGCAGCACCGCATCACCTTCGGCGATCTCGTCCACATCAGAGAAATAGCCAAGCGTGCAGTGCAGCAGGTTGCGGTGTGAGAGTGCCGCGCCCTTCGGCCGGCCTGTGGTGCCACTGGTGTAGAACAGCCAGGCATTGTCCGTCGGCGCGACATCAGCAAGCCCGATCCGCTCGCCCGCATAGAGGGCTCGGAACTCGGCTTCGCCGGTGACGATCATGCGCTCGAGGTCGGGAAGCACGTCGCAGACCGGGGCGAGCGTGTCCGCCAGGTCTGGTGTGACCGCCGCGAGCCGCGCTCCCGAATTCCGGAAGATATAAGCGAATTCATTGGGATGGAGGCGCGCATTGACCGGCACGGCACAAAGGCCTGCATGCCAGATGCCGTAAAGCAATTCGATGAATTCGGGACAATTCTTCATCGCGAGTGCGACCCGGTCGCCAGGCTTGAGGCCAGCACCGCGGAGCGAGCCGCCGATCGCCTGGACGCGATCGGCGAGCATACGGTAATCGGCATGGGGCGCCAAACCGCGCGCCAGTGCCAGATTGTCAGGCCGTGCGCGCGCGGCACGGATCAGCAGGGCGGCCAGGTTCATTCGGGATCTCCGGCATGGGGCGCCAGTCAAGCAAGCTCAGGCCTCCTCCTGCAAGCCCCGACAGCAGCAACGCACCCGCCGGGATGGCCGTCCAGTAGACGCCGCGGGTCCTGACATTGTGGGTGGTTTCGGTGCCACTGGTGGCCGGAGGGTGTTTGGGTGGGTTACAAGACCACCTTGCCCGGATTCATCAGGCCCTCCGGGTCCAAGGCGCGCTTGACGGCCTGCATCATCTCGATTTCTGGGTCGGGCTTGTAATGGACGATCTCTCCCACCTTGAGCCGCCCAACGCCATGCTCGGCGGAGACAGAGCCGTCCAGCGCATGGACGATGTCATGCACGACGGCATTCATCTCGTCCCAGCGCGCAAGATAGGCCTGCTTGTCGGCGCCGACCGGCTGTGAAACATTATAATGGATATTGCCATCGCCGACATGACCGAACGGGCAAGGCCGGGCGCCGGGGATAGTGCGGGCAACTGCCTTGTCCGCCGCCTTGATGAAATCTGCAACCCGGCTCACCGGCACGGAGACATCGTGCTTGATTGAGCCGCCTTCCGGGATCTGCGCCTCGACCACGGCCTCACGGATGCGCCAGAGCGCATTCGCTTGCGCGCCGCTGCCGGCGATGGTCGCGTCCAGCACCAAGCCGTCCTCCAAGGCCTGCCCGAGTGCCTCTTCGATGATCTCGCGCAGCCCCGAGCCCGGCCGACCCGCATCGGCACGCAGCAGCGCATAATGGGTGTGAACTCGGTCAAACGGGTCGCGCACACCCGGCACATGCTTCAGGGCGAGTTCGATGCCGAAGCGGCCGATATATTCGAAGGCGGATACCTGATCGCCCGTGGCGGCGCGCAGGCGCGACAGCAGTTCGATCACTTGTGGGATCGAGGGCAAGGCGGCGAAGGCCGTCACGTCCTCCCGGGGCCGGGGGAACAGCTTGACACAGGCCGCTGTTACGATGCCGAGCGTGCCTTCGCCGCCGATGAAGAGCTGCTTCAGGTCATAGCCGGTATTGTCCTTGCGCAGGCGGCGGAGCCCGTTCCAGACGCGCCCATCCGGCAGCACCGCTTCCAACCCGAGCACCAGGTCGCGCATATTGCCGTAGCGCAGCGTGTTGATGCCGCCTGCATTGGTGGAGATATTGCCGCCGATGGTGCAGCTGCCCTCTGCGCCGAGACTGAGCGGGAACAGCCGGTCGGCCGCCGCCGCCGCCGTCTGGACATGTTGGAGGATGCAGCCGGCCTCCACCGTCATGGTGTAATTGAGGGCGTCGAGTTCACGGATCCGGTTCATGCGGCTGAGGCTCACCAGAAGCTGGCTGCCGTCTTCCGCCGGCACCGCGCCACCGCAAAGTCCGGTATTGCCGCCCTGCGGCACGATAGCGACGCCGGCCTCGCGGCAGAGCCGGACCACGGCTGCCACCTGCTCGACGGTCGCCGGGCGGGCGACGAAGGGCGCACTGCCGCGGTAGAGGCCTCGCGGCTCGACCAGGAGAGGCGCCAGCTCATCCGGGTCGGCGGAGAGCCCGCGCGCACCTAGGAGCGTCGTCAGCGCTGCCGCCAATGCCTCGGCCCTTGCCATCTCCCGCTGTCCTTCAATGAGAATCGACGCGCTCACATAAGTGCCGGCCGCGGCATCGGCAAGAGCGGGCCCTTCAAGCGGGCGGCGCAGTGCCTGGACAAGCAGACGCAGTCTATCCCACGGCCTCCGCCAGTTCCCAGGCACGTTCGGCCATGAGCAGGCCAAGACGACCGACTTCCTCGGCATTATCTGAGGCGGCATTGCCGGCGAGGCCACGAGCGCGCACACCGTCCAGGATCGAGGCGAAGCGGAACATGGCATGGACATTGTGGACCGGCGTCAGCCCGTCGGGGCGGCCGGCGGCGCGCCGGTAGGCCTCCACGAATTCATCCTGCTCGGGGATGCCGAGTGCGCCGCGGTCGAGGTCCCGCACGCCCCAGTATTCATCCGAGGTGGTGTTGAACAAGATGCAGAGATAGGCGAGGTCAGAAAGCGGGTGGCCGAGCGTCGCAAGCTCCCAGTCAAACACGGCGGCGATGCGGGGCTCGGAGACATGGAACATGACATTGCCGACCCGAAAATCGCCGTGCACCACGCGCGTCTCGTCGCCTGCCGGCATGCGCGGCGGCAGCCAATGCATCAGCCGGTGCATGGCCGGGATGTCACGCGTCGCCGTCTCTTGGTAATTGCGCGCCCAGCGGTTGAACTGGCGCTCGAAATAATTGCCAGGCCGCCCGAAATCGCTGAGCCCGACCGCGTCCGGATCGACGCGGTGCAGCGCCGCCAGCACCTCGGCGAGTGCTTGATACATGAGGTGGCGCTCCTCCGGCTCGACGCCAGGCATGGCATTGTCGGTATAGACGCGGCCCCGAATCCGTTCCATGACATAGAAGGGCGTGCCAATGATGTTCTCGTCGGCACAATAGAGATATTGCTTCGCGACCGGCACCGGCGTGTCGGCCAGTGCCTTCTGCACCCGGTATTCCCGATCCACCGCATGGGCTGAGGGCAGCAGCGTCCCAGGCGGCTTCTTGCGCAACACATAGTCGGCATTCGGCCAACCCAACACGAAGGTCGGGTTGGACTGGCCATAGCCAAACTGGCGGACTTCGAGCCGGCCTTCCGTGTCCGGCAGCTGGTCCTTCAGCCAGGCGTCAAGCGCCGCCTCATCGAAGCGGTGCACTGCGCGCACATCGTCAAGCCGCGTGCCGTCCCCCGGATCGATCGCCATGGCCGCCGGTTCCCTCCCGATCCGCTCGCGAAGCCACGATAAGGATCACCGCCGCAGCCCGCAACGCGGCCCCGGGCAGCTTGCTCCGGGCGGCGCGCCCCAGACAGCTCGCCCAAGCCACGCAGATGGGGCATGATGGCGGCCAGGGCATGGAGGTGGGACCTATGAAGATCGCAGCAGCGCGGGATTTCCACGGGCGAGTGCAAACGGCGGCTGAGGCCATCTGCCCGGACATCGAATGGGCGTTGACCGACAAGACCGGCGTCTGGACCCGGCCGCCGGCCGGCGCGGACGCCATCGTCTATGCGGGCACCGCCTATACGAACAGCTTCGTGGACGACATGCTCTCGATCGCACCACCGAAATGGGCGCATACCGAAGATGCTGGCATAGACGGGCGTTTCTATGATGGCATGCGTGCGAAGGGCGTTCCGGTGACACACAGCCCCGGCGCCAATGCGCCAGAAGTGGCGGAACTCGCCTTCGCCGGCCTGATGTGGGGGGCGAAGCACCTCGGTGTATTGCGCGCACAACAGCACGCGCATCACTGGGAAAAGCTGATGCTTCCGGGCCTCAGCGCCACAACCGTGCTCATCGTAGGCCTCGGCGCCATTGGCGGGCGCGTCGCGCAATACGCCAAGGCCTTCGGCATGACAGTTCACGGCATCAGGCGCTCGCCCCGGCCGGTTCCTGGCATGGACCGGCAGGGTGTGCTGGCAGACCTCGCAACGTTTTTGCCGGACGCGGATTTTGTCGTGCTGGCGCTCCCGATTTCCGACGATACGACCGGTATGATCGACCAAACAGCACTCCGGCGCATGAAGAAGACGGCTGTGCTGGTCAATGTCGGGCGCGGCGCGCTGGTCGATATCGATGCGCTCCGGGAGGCGCTCGAAGCGGGCGTCATTGCATCGGCCTTCCTGGATGTGCTGCCGGTCGAGCCCTGGCCCGCTGACAGCGACCTCTGGGACGTGCCGAACCTGTTCATCACGCCGCATAACGGCTCTCTGAGCCCGCTCTACGCCGAACGCGTGGCCGACATTTGGCTGGAAAACCTGAAGCGCTTCACCGCGGGTGAGCCGCTGCTGCATCGGGCGTTCTGAAGGCCCTCTGCCGGTCGGGATGATGGAACGCGGGGGGCCGGCGGGCAAGGTTTGAGGGCCACAGAGGAGTGAGGCGATGACTGATGCCGGCCTAACATTCACCTTTGGCATCGAGGAAGAGTTCTTCCTGGTCGATCCGCAGACGCGCGACATCATCGCCGACCCCAACCCCGCCATCATAGAACAGTGCCAGCGGACGTGTGGCCCGCACAGCGTGGTGCCGGAATTCCTACGCTCGCAGCTTGAAACCAATACGCGGGTGTGCGCCTCGATTACCGACCTCCGCATGGCGCTCACCGAGACGCGCCGGCTGGTCGCGGAGGCGGCCGCTGCGCATGGCGCCCGCGTCATGGCCACTTCAACGCATCCCTTCGCGGCGTGGCGGGAGCAATTGGTCACACCGAAGCAGCGCTATCGCGAGTTTGAAATCCAGATGCAGGAGGTCGTGCGGCGTTTCCTGGTAGGCGGAATGCACATCCATGCAGGCTTCGGCGACCCTGATTCGCGTATCCGCGTGATGACGGCCGCGCGCCGCTATCTGCCGCTGTTCATCGCGCTGTCAGCGTCCTCCCCCTTCAATGCCGGCAGCTATACCGGGTTCAGTTCCTACCGATCGATCGTCATCGGCGCCCTGCCGCGTACCGGCATGCCCCGCGCCTTCGGCTCGCAGGCCGAGTTCGATGACCTGGTGACAGAATATCGCCGCGCCGGCTCCCTGCGCGACAGCAGCGAGCTTTGGCTGGATATCCGCCCGCATAACGCCTTTCCTACGATTGAGCTTAGGATTTGCGATATCTGCCCACGCATGGACGACGCTATCGCGCTGGCCGCCTTGTATGCGGCGACTCTGCGCTGGCTGCAGCGGCGCGATGCGTCGGAGGGCTTGCCTCCCGAACCTTCCACCGAAATCATCATCGAGAATTGCTGGCGCGCCCGGCGTTACGGAACGCTCGCCTTCATCGGCGATGCAGAGCACGGCGGGCACCGCGACATCGCAGACAGCGTCGAGGCGCTGCTGGCAGAGGTTGCGGAGGACGCCCGCGCCCTCGACTGCGAGCGAGAACTATGCCGGATTCCATCGATCCTGCGCGACGGCTCGTCGGCCGACCGGCAGGTCGAACGATACCGCCTGAGCCTACTGGACGGTGCGGACCGGCGCGAGGCGCTACATGCCGTGGTAGATCAGATTCTAGCGGAGACCTGCGCAGGCATCAGTGACGCCTGATTGGTTGAAAGACCGCGCGAAACGGCGCAGCCTTAGCGGCGTCTCTGACTGCGAGGCGGCTTCGGATGGCAGATGGGGCAGGAGAGTGGATTGCAGACGGCGCGGCGCTGCCGCTGGCCGCCGATGCCGAGGCAGCGGAGACCTGCTGGCGGCGCTGGCGCGAAGCCGCCGAGGAGGCGCAAGCAGCAGAGGATGACAGCCTGCACGCCTTCATGCTGGCGGCGGCCGACGGGGCGAATCACCAGGCGAGCGGGCGGTTGCTTTCCTCTGTGTTCGCGAACAGCCCCTATCTGAGCCATAGTCTGATCTCCGATTCCGGCTTCGCACGGCTGCTGCTGGAAGCGGGGCCCGACGCGGCCTACCGGGCGGCCCGGGACGAGGCCGCGGACCGCACGGGCTTCGCGGCAGAATCCCTCGCCGATGTGATGGGCCGCCTGCGCCGGGCCAAGCGGCGCGCGGCGCTCGCCATCGCACTCGGCGACATCGCCGGTGTTTGGACGCTGGAACGGGTGACCGGCGCGCTCTCCGATTTCGCTGAAACGGCTCTGGGCGCGGCCTTCCGGCATCTGCTGCGCGGCCTTCACGATGCGGGCGAACTGGCGCTGCCGGAGCCCGACGACCCGGAGCGCGACTCGGGCCTGTTCGCGCTCGGCATGGGCAAGCTCGGCGCGCGGGAGCTCAACTATTCGAGTGATATCGACCTGATCTTGTTCTACGACCAGGATCGTACGCCCTATGTCGGCAGGCGCGGCCTCCAACCGGCCTTCACCCGGCTGGCGCAGGGGCTAATGCGCATCATGGGCCAGCAGACCGCCCAGGGTTATGTGTTCCGAACCGATTTGCGCCTCCGCCCGGACCCGGGCTCGACCCCGCCTGCTGTCTCGGTGCGCTCGGCGGCATTCTATTACCGCAATGCCGGGCGCAACTGGGAACGCGCGGCGATGATAAAGGCGCGCCCCGTTGCGGGTGATATCGAGGCAGGCGGGATGTTTCTGGAAGGACTGCAACCCTTTGTCTGGCGCCGCCATCTCGATTTCGCCGCCGCGCAGGATATCCGTGCGATCAAGGAGCAGATCGACGCCTCGCGCGGTGCGGGCAGGGAGACTCTCGAAGGCCACAATGTCAAACTTGGCCGTGGCGGCATCCGCGAGATCGAGTTCTTCGTGCAGGCGCAGCAGCTTCTCTGGGGTGGGCGCGACCCCGCCCTTCGCAGCTGCGGCACGCTGGAGGCGCTGGAGGCGCTGGTGTCGGCTGGCCATGTCAATCCGGGCGCAGCAGCCGAGCTCAACGCCGCCTACGGCTTCCTGCGCCGCGTTGAGCACCGGCTGCAGATGGTGGACGACCGCCAGACCCACAGCTTGCCGGAGAGCGCAGATGGTCTGGCTGGCATCGCGGCCTTCCTGGCTTTTGCTGCCACCGGCGCGTTTGCGGAGCAGCTGAACGGACATATCGCAGCGGTGGAACGCCATTACGGGGCGCTGTTCGAAGATCCGCTGGACACGCCGGATGCAGAAGGCATCGATTTCTCGGCGGAAGAAGAAGGAGAAGCGGCACTTGCGGGCATGGGCTATGGCGATGGCGGCCGGAGCGCAGAGATCGTGCGCCGCTGGCTCGCGGGCCGGGTGCCTGTCCTGCGCCGCGACGACGCGCGCGCGCTGCTGGCAAGGCTGCTGCCGAACATATTGACAGCGCTGGCGGGCACACCTGATCCCGATGCAGCGCTCTCGCGCTTCGACCGCTTCCTCGCCGGTCTGCCGCCCGACCGGCGGTTACTCTCGCTGCTGGCGGCACGGCCCGAATTGCTTGCCATCGTCATGGAGGTTGCCGGCGCCGCGCCCCTGCTAGCCGCCCGGCTGACGCGCCGCCCGCTTCTACTGGAAAGCGCGCTCAGCCGCGACTTCACTGATCTGGACCTGCCGGACGAGGAGGGTCTGGAGCCGGAAATTGCGGAAGCCGCCCGCCGGGGGCTGGTGCGGCTGTTCTATGCGCGCGAATTCGGCCGGGCCGAGATGCAGGCGGAGCTGGAAGCGGTGGCGGGCCGCGCGGACGACCTGCCGGATCTGCTTGATGTCGTGCGCCGCTGGGTGAATGACCGCCTGTTCCAGATCGGCGCACACTTGCTGCGTGGCAGGCTATCACCCGAGGAAGCCGGGCCGCCGCTCGTCAATATTGCAGAGGCCTGCATCGGCGTGCTGATGCCGGCCGTGCAGGAAGCGTTCGCTGCCGTGCATGGGCACCCGCCCGGCGGCAGGACGGCACTTTTGGCACTCGGCGCACTTGGTGGCCGCGAGATGACGGTGAACTCGGACCTCGACCTCATGCTGCTTTACGAACATGAGGGCGCAACGTCAGACGGCCCCCAGCCCCTGGATCCAGACATCTACTATGTGAGGCTTTGCCGTCGTTTGACGACGGCATTGACCGCAGAGACGGCTGAAGGCGGGCTCTACCGGCTCGACATGCAGACAAGGGATACCGGAAGCCATGGCCCGCTCGCCTGTTCGCTGCAGGCCTTTCTGGACTACCCGCATGATCGCGCCAGCGCACCGGCGCTGGCTGCCTTGGGTCGTGCACGGGTCGTGTGGTCCGAGGGTGGGCTGGGAGAACGTTTCGAAGCGGCGCAGCGAGACATTTTCGCTGCACCGCGCCCGGCGGAACGACTCGCGGCCGGGCTAGCTACCATGCGCGGGCGAAAGACGGAGTCCGACAACGGACTCCGGCACATCGAGCACAGGGCGGGCGGGCGGCGCGACGTGTTGGCAGCAGCGGATTTCTTGCGGCTGTTGCACGCCGCCGAACGGCCTGACCTGCTGCAGGGCGATGCGGCGGCAGTATTCGGCACGGCCCAGACACTGGGCTCGATCGGCGCCAAAGCCGCAGAAGACCTTGCGGAGGCGGCGCGGCTCTGGCGCAATCTATGGGGGCTCGCGCAACTGGCCGCAGAGGAGGAACGAGCGCACACCTCTGTCGAGCCGGTCGGCGTGATCGGTCTATCGGGCGGCAAGCTGGTCTTCGAGGCCCTTGCCCAGTCGGTCGAGGAGGTCGCCGCGCGCGCCGCAAATCACGTCGATATGCTATTCGTGGGAGAGCCGTGATATCCCTTGCGACCCCGGGCGCCTGGATGCTGGTATTGAAGGCTGTGTCCAGCGGCGACTCCGTGTAAACATGCAAGGCGTGGTGGGTATAACGGAAGCAGACCGACGCAGGGGCTGCATTGAAAACCGCTCCATGAGCGCAGGAGGCACAGGATGGAAGTCAAAATGGAACGGCGCAGCGGCACCCTGCTTGCAGTGCCGGAGGGCCGCATCGACAGTGCGACGGCCCGCGATTTCGAGAGCAAAATGAAGGCGGCGATTCAGGACGAAGACAGCGCCGTCGTCATGAACCTATCCCAGCTCTCGTATATCAGCAGCGCTGGCCTCCGGGCGGTTCTGGTGATCGCCAAGGACCTATGGAGGCGCGATGCCAGCTTCGCACTATGCGAACTGCCTGATACCGTGCATGAAATCGTCCAACTCTCCGGGTTCGACAAAATCATCCAGGTCCACGCCTCCGAGGGCGAAGCCCTTGAGGCGGTCGGGAGCTGACGAGCACCTGCCGGATTCCCGCCGGGATATTCAACGCTTGCGCCTCAGGCTAGATGCTGGGTTGGCAGACGGCCGCGAGGTCGACATAATCCAACTTGCGTCCAGCGAACCGGGAGGAAAAAGCATGGGCTATCCATTAAGCGCCGCCGCATTCGGCCTTGGCGTTGCAATGCTGGCGGGCTATGCCGGCACGGCACTCGCGCAGAAGGACGGTGGTGTCCTAAAACTCTACCATCGCGGCACGCCGCCAAGCGGATCGATCCACGAGGAGGCGACCAATTCGACGGTTTCGCCGTATATGGGCGTCTTCAACAATCTCGTCATGTACAGGCAGGACGAGGCGAAGAACAGCCTCGAGACCATCGTGCCAGACTTGGCTGAAAGCTGGAGCTGGAACAGTGACGGCACCCAACTCACCTTCAAGCTGCACCAGGGCGTCCAGTGGCATGACGACAAACCCTTCACCGCCACCGATGTCAAATGCACTTGGGACCTTGTTCTCGGCAAGAGCAAGGCCAAGCTGCGCAAGAACCCGCGCAAATCCTGGTACAAGAACCTGAAGGAAGTAACCACGAACGGCGACCATGAGGTCACCTTCCACCTTAAGCGCCGCCAGCCGGCCTTTATCGCTTTGCTCGCCTCGGGCTATTCGCCGGTCTATCCCTGCCATGTGCCGCCGAAGACGATGCGCACGGCGCCCATCGGCACCGGACCGTTCAAATTCGTTAGCCTCAAGCAGAACGAGCATGTGAAGTTCACGAAGAACGAAAACTATTGGAAGGAAGGCAAACCGCATCTCGACGGTCATGAGTGGACTATCATCAAGAGTCGCTCGACCCGTGTGCTGGCCTTTATCGCCGGTGAGTTCGACATGACATTCACTACCGATGTCACCATCCCGCTGCTGAAGGACGTCAGATCCCAGGCACCGAATGCGGTTTGCGACTTGGTAACCACCAATGTCAGCACCAATCTGATCGTCAACCAGGACACCCCACCCTTCGACAATTCGGATATTCGCAGGGCCATGGTGCTGTCCATCGACCGGCAAGCCTTCATTGATATTCTGGGCCACGGCGAGACTCTGCAAGGCGGAGCGATGATGCCGCCGCCCTCGGGCGTCTGGGGAATGCCTCCGGAAATCCTTCAGCAAGTCGCAGGCTACAATCCCGATGTCGAGGCGAACCGGGCCGAAGCACGCAAGATCATGGAGGGCCTTGGTTACGGGCCCGAAAACCGGCTTGCAGTCAAGATCTCGACCCGGAATATCTCCATCTACCGTGACCCGGCGGTGATTCTGATTGACCACCTCAAGCATATCTATATCGACGGTGAGCTTGATACGGTCGAGACCAGCAACTGGCACCCCAAGGTGGCCCGCAAGGACTACATGATCGGCCTGAATCTCACGGGCGTCGGCGTCGATGACCCAGACGCCAATTTCTACGAGAACTACTCCTGCGGCTCGCAGCGCAACTATACAGGCTATTGCAAGGAGGAGATGGAAGCGCTGTTCAAGGAGCAGTCGATGATGACCGACCAGGAAGAGCGCAAGAAACTCGTCTGGGAAATCGACAAGAGGCTCCAGGAGGATGCGGCGCGCCCGATGATCTTCCACAACAAGGCAGCCCATTGCTACCAGCCTTATGTCAAGGGCTTCGTCACGCATGTGAACAGCGTGTACAACAACTGGCGTCTGGAAGACGTCTGGCTCGACAGGTAGACGAGCCTTGCACCATGAGACGGGCCGGGGCATCTCGCGGGGGGTGCCCCGGCCGATATGTTATGTGCTAGCCCATGTGAGAACCCATGTGCTGGCGAAGTGCAGAAACGCCGGGGCGACATGCTTCCTGACGGTCTCGGCAGCACCATCCAGCCCCCGCCCTATCTCGTCCGCGAGCACGGCAGAGATAGGGCGGGGGCTGGCAATCAGGGCCGACCGTTCGATAGCATTTCCCATCGAACGAATCGTGCTTTAATCGCCGCCGAGAAAAGCAGGAGGAAAGGGGGCAGGCCTTGAGCGCCTATATCGTCAAGCGCTTCCTTCTGATGATCCTGACTCTGGTCGGGATGTCAATTATCATCTTCGTGCTGTTGCGGCTGATGCCCGGCAATATCGTCGATATAATGTTCGACTCGGCCGGCTTCGTCGATCCGGCGGAGAAAGCCAATATCGAGCGCGAACTCGGGCTCGACCAGCCGATCCCAGTGCAGTATTTCGAGTGGATCCACGGGTTGATCGTCTGGGATCTTGGGTTCTCCTATGTGTCCGAGATGCCGGTGGCTGACGAGATCCAGCCCCGGATCCCGATCACTGCCAAGCTCGCCGCGCTGTCGCTCTTCTTCGCCATCCTGTTCGGTCTGCCACTCGGCGTCATCAGCGCCGTGCGGCAAAATTCGGGCATGGACTACACGCTGCGCTGCATATCGCTGAGCGGCCTGTCCCTGCCGTCCTTCTGGCTTGCCCTGCTGATCCTGATGGCCTTCGTGCAATACACGGGGTCGATCCCGATCTACATAAACCCGCCAGACAATCTCTGGGATGAATTGCTGCTCTACAGCATCCCAGCTGCAGCCGTAGGCTTCCGCTCGTCCGCGCTCATCATGCGGCTCACGCGCTCATCCATGTTGGAAGTGATGCGCCAGGACTATATCCGCACGGCGCGCTCCAAAGGAGCGAGCGACAACGCCGTCAACTATCGCCACGCACTCAAGAATGCAGTGCTGCCGGTGACGACCATCATCGGCATCGAGGCCGCCTTCCTGATCGGCGGGCTGATCATCACCGAAACGGTGTTCAACATACCCGGCGTTGCCCACTTCCTGGTCGAGGCCATTCTGATGCGCGACTACCCGATCGTGCAGAATCTGGTGATGCTGATCGCGCTGGTGACCGTGCTCATCAATTTCCTCGTGGACATGCTCTACGCGGTGCTCGACCCGAGGATCAAATATGCTGACTGACCGGCGCCCCGCCGCCGCGTAAGGAGCCTGGCGATGGCTGAAATCGACCACCGGGCAGAACTCAGCCGCGCCGGTGCCAATGTCTCCGGCCACTGGAGCCGTATGCTGTTCTATGCGCGCCAGCATCCACTGGGCGCGCTCGGCGCTGTGATCGTGGTCGTTTTCGTGCTCGCGGCGCTGTTCGCCGATGTGCTGGCCCCGCATGACCCGCTGGATACCTCCGCCCCGGACTCGCTCAAAGCGCCGGGTACCATCTTCGTCATGGGTGCCGACATGATGGGCCGCGATGTGCTCAGCCGCATCATCCACGGCGCGCGCATCTCGCTCACAGTGGGCGTCGCCTCGATCCTGCTCGGCGGCGTGATCGGTATCGTGATCGGCCTCATGTCCGGCTATCTACTCGGCTGGTTCGACCTGCTGATGCAGCGCTTGATCGACATCATGCAGGCGCTGCCGCTGCTCGTACTGGCGCTCGTCATGGCGGCGTCGCTTGGGCCGTCGCTGGAAAACACCATCATCGCGATCTCGATACCCCTGGTTCCCAATGTCGCGCGGGTCGTGCGCTCCAGCACGCTGTCGCTTCGGGAAATGCCGTTCGTGGAGGCGGCGCGGGCGGCAGGCATGAGCGAACTCCGGGTCGCCGTGCGCCATGTGCTGCCGAATACGCTAGCGCCGCTCATCGTGCTGTTCACGGCGCAGCTCGGCTCGGCGATTCTCGTCGAAGCGTCGCTTTCCTTCCTCGGCCTCGGTGTGCCGGAACCGCATCCGTCCTGGGGACGGATGCTGTCCGAGTCCGCTGCCGAATATGTGCGGGTCGCGCCCTGGCTGGTGATCTTCCCGGGCATTGCGATCAGCCTCGCCGTGTTCGGCACCAACCTCTTCGGTGACGCCGTGCGCGACATCCTCGATCCCCGGCAGCGGAGCTGAGCCAGAACATGGGGGGCAGGACATGAGCGCCGACACGACCGACGTCCCCAGCAGGGCGACAACCACGGAAGTGCCGGCTGGAGACATCGCCCTGGATGTGAAGGACCTGCAAACCTGGTTCTATACGCGCCAGGGGATCGTCAAGGCCGTGGACGGCGTTTCGTTCAATCTGCGCAAAGGCGAGACGCTCGGGATCGTGGGCGAGTCCGGCTGCGGCAAAAGCATCACTGCGCTCTCCGTCATGCGGCTGGTGCCGGATCCCCCGGGCCGGATTATCGGCGGTCGGGTCATACTCGACGGCAAGGACCTACAGGCGCTCAATGAGGCGGAAATGCGCCTCGTGCGCGGCAACGAGATCTCGATGATCTTCCAGGAACCGATGACCTCGCTCAACCCGGTGCTGACCATTGGCTACCAGATTGCCGAGGCGCTCATGCTGCATCGGGACATGGGCCGGACGGAGGCGCTCTTGCGGGCGGTCGAGATGCTCGACATGATGCGCATTCCAGAGCCAGCGCAACGCGCGAAGGAATATCCGCACCAGCTTTCAGGCGGCATGCGTCAGCGTGCTATGATCGCCATGGCACTTGCCTGCAACCCCAAGGTGCTCATCGCCGACGAACCGACAACCGCACTCGATGTCACCATCCAGGCGCAGATCCTGGACCTGATCGTGCGCCTACAGAAGGAGCTCGGCACCGCCGTCATCATGATTACCCACGATCTGGGTGTCGTCGCGGAAACCACCCAGCGCATCATCGTCATGTATGCGGGCCGCAAGGTCGAGGAGGCGGATGTCGTGCCGCTCTTCACCAACCCGATGCATCCCTACACGCATGGCCTGATGGCCTCGGTGCCGCGCCTCGCCATCATGAGCGGCGCACAGGCGGGTGCCGAGCGGCTTGAGGAGATTCCCGGCATCGTGCCGCCGCTGAACAACTTGCCGCCTGGCTGTGCCTTTGCGCCTCGCTGCCGCTTCGCGGATGACCGCTGCCGCGCCGAATATCCGCCCTATCACGAGAAGCAGCCCGGCCACTGGGCCGCCTGCTGGCATTCCGAGCGCCTGTTCGGAGCCGCCTCGTGAACGCGCCTGCGGCAACCGACGCCCCGCCGCCCGTGCTGGAAGTCAAGGGTCTGAAGAAACACTTCCCGGTCAGGAAAGGATTGTTGTCTCGTCATGTTGGCAAGGTCTATGCCGTCGATGGCGTGAGCTTCCATATCGGCCCCGGCGAGACGTTAGGGTTGGTGGGCGAATCCGGTTGTGGCAAATCCACGGTCGGGCGCACTGTGCTGCGTTTGATCGACCCGACAGAGGGTACGATCTGGCTCAGTGGCCGCGATGTCACCCATCTCAGCAAGACAGATATGCGCTCGGTGCGGCGCGAAATGCAGATCATCTTTCAGGATCCGTATTCCTCGCTCAATCCGCGTATGTCGGCGGGTGATATCGTGGGCGAATTGCTACGCGTCCACGGCCTCGGAACCGTCGCCGAACGCCAGGACTGGGTGGCGTCGCTGTTCGAGCGGGTAGGCCTCAGCCACGCCCAGATGAAGAGCTTTCCACACGAGTTTTCCGGCGGCCAGCGCCAGCGCATTGGCATCGCCCGTGCGCTTGCCCTAAACCCGAAGCTGATCGTGGGTGACGAACCGGTCTCGGCGCTTGATGTATCGATCCAGGCGCAGGTCATAAACCTGCTGATGGATCTGCAGCGGGAGTTCCGGCTGTCTTATCTGTTCGTCGCCCACGACCTTGCAGTGGTGGAGCATATCAGCCACCGGATCGCGGTCATGTATCTCGGCCGCATCGTGGAATACACCGACAAGCGGACCCTCTTCACCAACCCGCAGCATCCTTATACAGAAGCGCTGCTCTCCGCCGTGCCGGTGCCCGACCCGCAACTACGCCGGAAAAAGATGGTGCTCCAGGGTGATGTGCCGAGCCCAATCAACCCGCCCTCCGGGTGCCATTTCCACACGCGTTGCCCCTATGCTGAGGAGCGCTGCCGAATCGAGAGCCCGGCGCTGCGCGAAATCGCACCCGGCCACACCGTCGCCTGCCACCTGCGCTGACGCCGCGAAGAGGGGGCGCACCGCCTTGACAGCGCCGCCGTCTGGCACAAAGTCTCGAAGACGAAATATGAGGAGGAGCCCATCCCGATGCCCCACCGGCAATGCCGCATCTGTTGATTTTCCTGGGGCTTTGCCTGCTTGGCTTGCTCGTGGGTTGTCTGATCATCTAGCGCATGGTTCCGCGAAATGAAGCTAGCTCGAGCGAACGGCGCCGATTGCCGCCCCGGACGGCGTGCAAGAGCCTGCGCCAGATATCGGCTGCTCCGGGGGGCGAGGACAGGCGGAGGCTGGGGGTAGCCCCTCAGACCAGGCCCGATGCGCTACGATCCGAAGCGATGTCGTGCGAGCCTGCTCCTGCTGGGTGCCGCGGCGCTCTTCGCAGCGGCCTGCCAGCCGCTGCCGCGGGTCATGGAGCGCGACAAGGCAAGCGCCTTGCTAGCGCTGCCGGAAAGCGTCGGCGTGCGTGTGGGGCGTATCCACGGGGTGCCGACCGAACTCGAGCAGCAGTTGCGGCGAGGTATCGAAGAGGCACTGCATCGCCGGGGGCTGCCGGCCAGCCGGCGTGAAGGCAATCTGTTGAGCTTCCGGTTGTCCGGGCGCGTTGCTCCTGATGCCACGGTCGAGGAGGGCAAGAGGACCACAGCGCCCGGCATCGTCTGGGATCTTCGTGCCTGGAATGGCAGACCGGTCGGGCGTTTCGAGCAGCAACCCCTGCTTCTTGAAGAGTTGGCGGACGAGATCACGCAGCAGATGCGCGCCGGCAGACGTGCTGCCGGCGATCGGGTCCGGCTGAAAATCTCCATTGCGCCGATTGCCGGCGCTACCGCCGAGGCGACCGCGCCGCTGCAACGCGCGCTCGAAGTAGCGCTGGCGCGCGCAGGGCTGGATGTCGTGCCGCTGGACGCACCGAGCCATCTGCATGTCTTCGGCAGCGCGGAGATAGGGCCGGTGAGGACGGGTCTGCGCGAATTACAGCTCAGCTGGTCCGTGGTCTGGTCGGACGGGGGAGAAGCCGGCAAGGTCAACCAGGCCAACAGCATGCCAGCTGCATGGCTTGAGGGACCGTGGACAGCGCTCGCTGCCGGGGCTGCCAAGGGGGCGGCCGCAGGCATTTCCGACCTTGCGTTCAGAGCACAAATAGCGCGGTAACTGAAGGGTGGAGCTGCGGGGTATAGCCGGCTCTTAGCGCTCTCAGCGTCGCAGGCGGTGTCAGCGTCTCGACGAGGCCGGTGGGTCGCTGGGCGACAATGTCATAGCCTGCCGGCGTATAGCGCAGCAGTAGCGGGCCTTGGATCAGCCAGGCGGCCCCCTCCCGGACCATGAACGCGCCGTCGGGCAGGGCGGCCGCCTCGCAGTGATAGAGGCGCTGCCGGCGGCCGTCTAGGCGTTCGGCATGCAGCACACGGTCCATCTCCCTGGCGCGTGGATTGCCGCCCCAGCTGGCCGCATAGGCCAGGGCGGCCGCGCGCCGGCATTCGAAACAGGGCCGATGTCCGGCGGCCAGCGCGACCGCCTCATCGAGGAAAAACAGTTCAGTATAGTGCCCCGGCGCCATGATCTGGCGCTTCCTGGCGCGGAATTCGGTAAGGCAGCAGATCCAGGCCTTGTGCGCCCAGCGCCGCCGGCCGAGCCGGCGGCACGCGTCATGCAATATGCCACGATTGCCCATCATCGTTCCGCGCTCCGGCACGGCGACAATGTCCCCGAACGGCGTCACACGATTTTGGAGCGTCATGGCTTCGGCTCTCCCGTCAGGGCCGGAGACCAAAAAGGCACAAGGTCTCCACATGGGACGATATGCCGAGATGGGGCAGAATGAAGTCACTCATATCTCACAGGCTCGCTGTTGTTGACAGGCGCAAGCAATATCGCCGTCAATCGACAGACGCGCCGCATGAAACCTAATCCTCAGGCCAGCACCATCATCGCCGTACGAGATTCGCTCCCGACCCACAAGCGGTCTAGGTAGCCCCCCCGGTGCGGAAAATCAGGGCCCAGGCCCTCGCCCCCAATTGCCCGCTGGGGTGGGCGTGACGCCCCCGCAATTCCTGCTAACGCTGTAGTTGATGTTCGCAGCATCATACCAGACATCTTTGTCCGCAACTGTGAACTGGACCGTGCCTTTGCCCGCAGCGCCGAACACCTGGTTGCTTAGAGCACCGGCTTGTTCACCCTGGTCGCAGTAAATGCGGGCCATGATCCGCATCCTGGCATAATCCATCTCGCAGTTGTTCGGGAGAAAGCTACTGACCGTCGCGCTTGAACTATTCTGATTGACAGTCACTGTTCTCTGTCGAGCACTTGGTAAATTGATACTGCTACTTCTAGGTACTATCACCCAACCACCTCGGCAGGAAAGGCCTTGCGGCATGAGCGAGACGGAACGAGACGAACCCTTCCCCGGCTATCGCTACGATCTAGCGGCGCACATCCGCGCGGACCGTGCTCAGGCGGCGGCCCGTCGCGCGATTCTCGACCACGGCTCGCTCTTCGATACCGAGCCACAGCATATCGAGACTGTTCTCGCGCGCCTTGCGTCGGAGGCTGGCGCATGAGCCTGACCGGCCTCACTCTCGCCCAAGCGGCGGCAGGCGTCGCCCAGGGCGACTTCACCGCGACGGAGCTTGCAGAGGCCGCGCTGGCGCGGATCGCGGCTGTGAATCCTAAGCTCAACGCCTTCATCCGGGTCGAGGAGGACACCGTTCGCAAGGGCGCCGCCGCCGTGGATGCGCAACGCGCCCAGGGCGAGAGGCTGGGTCCGCTCGCCGGCGCGCCGCTCGCGCACAAGGATATGTATTATCGCGCCGGTGGGCTCACCACCTGCGGCAGCGCCATCCGCCGGGACTTCCGCCCCGAGATCACCGCGACCGTCCTAACAAGGCTGGAACGGGCCGGCGCCACCTATCTGGGCGGGCTCAACATGGCCGAATTCGCGATGGGGCCGACCGGGCATAACGAGCATTTCGGCCCCTGCCGCAATCCTTGGGATACTGACCGGATCACCGGCGGCTCATCCTCCGGTTCCGGGTCAGCGACAGCAGCTAGGCTCTGCTACGGCACGCTCGGCTCCGACACAGGTGGCTCAATCCGCCTGCCTGCTGGCTTCTGCCATCTCGTCGGCATGAAACCGACTCAAACGCGGGTCAGCCGCTTCGGCGTCATGGGCCTCTCCTTCTCGCTCGACAATGTTGGCCCGCTCACGCGGACCGTGCTCGACAATGCGCTGATGCTGGCGGCGATCGCCGGGCGCGACCCGCTTGACCCGACCTCAGCACGGGTTGCCACAGAAGACTATGCCGCCGCCGCACGGGCGCCCCGCGCGTCGGGTGTGCGGGTCGGTGTTGTTCGGGGTTTCTTCGAGAAGGATGCGGACGAGCCGGCACTCGCAGCCCGCGACAGCGCGCTCGCCGCTCTTGTCTCGGCCGGTGCCCAGCCGGTCGAGGTCGAGGTCGGCGACATGGCGCGTATCAACGCGCTGTCAGCACCGCTCACCGCCTGCGAGGCGGCAACGCTGCACGCTCACTGGCTGAGGGAACGACGCGCGGACTACGGCGCGCAGATGCGTGCACGCTGCGAGATGGGCTTCCGCTTTAGCGCGGTCGAGTATCTCGCTGCCCTGCAACTGCGCCCGCGCATCGTGGCGGATTTCGCGGACCGCGTGTTCTCAGTCTGCGACGTGCTACTGGCACCGACCTTCAATATCGCCACGCCAACAATCGAGGACACCGATGTCAGGGCCTCGCAGGGGTTCGAGGCGGTGCTCGCCCGCATTTCGCGCTGCACACGCCCTTTCAACTACCTTACCCTTCCAGGCTTGGCGCTGCCGACGCCAGAGGCGGTGCTGGGCATGCCAGGCTCGGTCCAGCTTATCGGCCGTCCCTTTGGCGAAGCGTCGCTCTACAGCCTCGGCGCGGCTTATGAGGCGGAAACCGGCTTCCCTGATCGGGAACCACCGCTATAGCAGGAGTGAGAGAAAGAAACGCTGCTTCAATATGTTAAGATAGCCGTATGGTGACATCGCCTCCCGGCCAGACGACAGCCAGGCGGCAGACGATGACGTTAACGGGTTTCAGAGAGGCGAGCGATGCAAAACGGAATGGCGCCGCAGAACGGCACAGGTGGTGACGGCGGTATGACGGAAGAGGCGGCGGCCAAGGCCTTTCGCGAAGGCGTCTACCCATATGCGGATCGTCTGCCGAGGGACGAATATGAGCTACTCAAGGCGGCGCTCCAGGTCGAATTGCTGAAAGCGCAGCACTGGATCAGGGATGCCGGCGAGAAGGTGGTCTTGCTCTTCGAGGGGCGCGATGCGGCCGGCAAGGGCGGCACCATCAAACGCTTCATGGAGCATCTGAACCCGCGCGGGGCGCGCGTCGTGGCGCTGGAGAAGCCGAGCGAGCGCGAACGCGGTCAGTGGTTCTTCCAGCGCTATATCTGCCATCTACCATCGGCGGGTGAAATCGTGCTGTTCGACCGGTCCTGGTACAACCGCGCCGGAGTCGAGCGGGTTATGGGGTTCTGTTCCGGCTCGGAATATCTGGAATTCATGCGCCAGTGCCCGGAACTTGAGCGGATGCTGGTGCGCAGCGGCATCAGGTTGTTTAAATACTGGTTTTCAGTGTCACAGGACGAGCAGGCGGTGCGGTTCGACAGTCGGCTGACCGATCCGCTCAAGCAGTGGAAGATCTCGCCAATCGACCTTGCCTCGCTAGACAAATGGGATGCCTATACCGAGGCCAAGGAGGCGATGTTCTTCTATACAGACACGGCGGATGCGCCCTGGACGGTCGTCAAGTCGGACGACAAGAAACGCGCGCGCCTTGCCTGCATGCAGCATTTCCTCTCTCACCTACCTTACCCGGACCGGGACCCGGCCGTAGTCTGCGGTCCTGACCCTCTGATCCTTGGCCCAGCCGAGCGCGTGGTGGACCGCAGCGAGCCGATGGGTCCGGGCGTCTGACGACGATACTCCCAGTAGTGCAGGAGAAAGGGGATCCATGGGCCTGCACATCAATGCCGCCATGCATGAACCAGGCGGGCCCCCGTGAGAGCCTGGCAGCAGCAGAGACAGAGGGCGTCAGGCATCTGGGACCGGGCGCGGCTAAGGCGGTCCGCGCTGGCCTATCTCGCACGCTATGCCGCACCTGCGGCACATGTTCGGCATATATTGCAGCGTCGGCTGGAGCGAGGCGCCGCGCGCGGGGACGAGATTCGCGCCGGCGAGGAGGATATCGACGCGGTGCTCGTTGATCTCGCCCGCATGGGGTTGATCGATGACCGCGCTTGGGCCGAGGCGCAAGCGCGTGCATTGCGCCGGCGCGGAACTTCGGCGCGGGGGCTTGCAGCGCGACTGTCGTCGAAGGGGTTGGCACGGGCCGAGACCGAGCGATTGCTTGTGGACGAAGATGATGAAGCCGAACTGAAAGCTGCCCAGATGCTGGCGCGGCGCCGGCGGCTCGGGCCGTGGCGCGCGCCGTCCACGCGCGCGGCGCGGCGGGACAAGGATCTCGCTGCCATGGCGCGGGCCGGTTTCGGGCTGCAGCTGGCGCGGCGGGTGATCGATGCGGACCAGCCGCCAGAGGTCGGGGACGTGGATCAGTAGGGAACCATGCCCTTCACGATCGTGCAGTGCAGCACGCACCGTTCGCTCCTCCCCTTTCGTTTGGACGAGCAGCGCATAGTAGAGGAGGAGAGCCGATGACCGACTGGACGACATGCCCGGCGGTGGAACGGAAGGCGGGAAAGGTCAGCGGGACGTGGGTTTTCACCGGCACGCGAATTCCCTTGTTCGCGCTTTATGAAAACCTGGCCGGCGGCGCGACGGTCGAGGCATTCGTCGAGTGGTTCCCGGGCGTCGGAGAGGAGTTGGTCGGAGAAGAGTAACGGCGAATTGCTCGATCTGGCCGAGCGGGAAGGATATGAGGTCCTCGTGACGACCGACCAGAGCATGCGGCATCAGCAGAATATGGCGGGCAGGCACCTCGGTATCGTCGTGCTGCTTTCCGCGAACTGGCCCCTGATCATCTCCGCATAGAGGACATCGACCGGGCGATCGCGGCGGTGCGGCGAGATCGTCGAGGTGCCCATTCGGACTGATTAGAGATGACGACAGACTTCACCGAACAGGGGCTCGAACGCCTGATTTGCACCGCGCTGGCGGGCCATCCATGCGATCCGCCC
>JAPORR010000154.1 GCA_026710105.1 Alphaproteobacteria bacterium | reverse complement strand
TTAGTCCCGTACGGGGGACATCCGTTGCCGCTCTCTGCGTGGCGAATGTTCCAGCCGCGCCAAAGCCTTGCCCCCGTCTCGGTCCCATCCCAATCAGGAATGCTGTGCCATCATGTCCTTCCCGATCCACGCCCGGTCGTCCGGTCGCCGGCGAGGTCTGCCGGCTTCAGGAAGAGCAGCGCCAGCGGCCCAAGCGCCATCACTAGCGCGATATGCGCGAAGCCGACCCCCCAGGCCAGCACGCTCTCGCCGCCCATGGCGTCCAGGATGACACCCAGCGCCAGCGGCCCAGCAAAGCCGCACCCATAGCCGGTCATGGCATGAAGGGCGAGCGTTGCACCGCGCCGCTCGGGCTCCGCCGCTCCGATTGTGCCGGCGGTGAGCGCCGCTGAATCCGCATAGATCGCCATGTTGTAAAGCAGACAAAAAGCGGCTGTCGCCCAGTAACCCCACCAGGAGACGAAACCGGAGGCGCAGGCAAGCGCCATGCATATACCCATCACAAGCAGCACCCAACGCTGACGGCCGATCCGGATTGCAAGCTCATTGCCAGCTAGGCTGCACCCGGTACCGAGCAGCTCCATCGCCATGGCGACCACTGTGGGCACGAGCCAGATTTCCGGCCCGGCACCAGAACGCATGGCCGCGAATGTCAGGAAGGCCACCGCCCAGGACCGCAAAGTGAACATCTCCCAGGTATGGACCCCGTAACCGGCGATATAAGCCATGGCCGAACGATTGCGGAGTACAAGGCGGAGGTCCGCCAGCGGATTGCTGCCAGAGGGCGTCGGCTGTCGGCGCGGGAACAGCAGCAGCGCGATCATCAGGGCACCGGCCGCGCCGCAGGCATTGACAAGAAAAGCCGTCTTCCAACCGAACCGCGGATCGATCTCGCCTGCGACGAAAATCGACAGCGAGCCGGAAATGCCGATCGCGGCAGCATGGATCGACACGCCACGCGAGCGTGCCCGCCCCTCTAGCTCGTCGCTCAGCGCCTTGAGGCCAACCATATAGGTGCCCGCCCAGCCAAAGCCGGCAAGAGCGCGGAATATCATGCCGGTTGCGAAGTCATAGGCGACGTAGGCCATGCCGAGATGGCTGACCATGATCGCAAAAATGCCAATCAGATAGATTTTCCGCGTCTGGAAACGGTCGGTCGCAGTCACGAGCACTAGGACCGACAAGGCATAGACGCCGAATATCACGCCCGAGAGCCAGCCGGCCTGGGTATGGCTCAGCGCCCATTCCCGCATGAAAGTGGGCAGCAGAGCCGAAAAGGTGAGGGCGCCCATCTGCCCAATGAATTGGGCGATGCAGACAGTGGCGATGATACCGGCGGCGCTCATCCGGTGCCACGCGGCGCGGCAGTCTGGCTGCGAAGGCCCGCGAAGGCACTCATCTGCTGAGGCCCGCGCGATTACGCCTCTGCTGGCGTCGCTCGCGGTGCTTGACGATCATCCAGGCGTCGGTTCCAGATCGAAGCGCACAATCTCGCCTTCAAACTCCGGCCCGGCCGCAGGGAAGCGCCGCAGAAGTTCCGGGTCATGGCCGGGGATAAGGTGGTCGCGGGAACGCATGCGCGCGCCGAGCGTCTGGTATCCCTCCAGCATCTCGCGCAGGTCGTGAAAGACCCGGAAGGGCCGCACAAGTTCCATCTCCTCATAGAGATGCACAGCATCGGAGGCGACAATTACCGGCCCGCGCCTCGTCGCCACTTCGAGCGCGATCTGGCCGCGCGCATGGCCCCCGATCAGAATTTGTGAGAGGCCGGGCGCAAGTTCTTCGTTGCCATCATGGAACCGCAAGCGCCCGTCATAGTTCAGACCGACCAGGGTGAGCGTGTTGCGCCTGCCGTACATTCTGAGCGCTGGATGTGTCACGTCACGTCCAGTGACGGTCAGCATCTCGCGATCCTGGATATGGAACATCGCCTGCGGGAAGGCGTCCAGATTGCCGATATGGTCGTAATGACAATGGGTGATGACAACATCGGAGACGGTCGCAGGGTCGATGCCAAGCCGGCGGAGGCCATCGGCCGGATCGTAAAGCGTCTCGTGGCCGAGACGGTCGCCAACGCGCATGGCATAGCCGCAGTCGACCACCCAGACCCGCCCGCCACCGCTGATGACCCAGAAATAGAAATCGAGACCGGCGGCCTGCGTCCTCGGGTCGCCGTCGATATACATCTCGCTCTCCAGGCGAAAATCCTCCCGCCCGTAGCGCAGGCCATAGATCTCGTAGTCCATATGATCTCCTTTCATCGTCCAGCATAGCGTGCGCCCGGCGCAGGGCGTATAAGCCGCCCGCGCCCATGTCCGACACTGCTGCCTCAGCCGCGCCCGCCGCCGCGCCACCCGAATACAGCGAGCTGCAGCGCTGGCTGGCGCTGATAACGGTCACGCTCGCGACCACGCTCTACGCGATGACGGTGACGATCGCCAATGTGGCGCTGCCCAAGATGCAGGGGACTTTCGGCGCCACGCAGGACGAGATCGCCTGGGTCGTCACCTTCAATATCATCGCCACGGCGGTAATGACGCCGGCAACCGGCTGGCTCGCGGAGAAGGTCGGGCGGCGCAATGTCATGATCTGGGGCATTGCGCTCTTCACCCTTGTTTCCGCTGGTTGCGGCCTCGCCGAGAGTCTCGAGCAACTGGTCTTCTTCCGGATCATGCAGGGACTTGCTGGCGCGCCGCTGGTGCCGGTGAGTCAGGCCATCGTGATGACGATCTTCCCACGAGAGCGCCATGGGACCGCGCTGGCGATCTGGGGTATCGGCGTCACCATCGGGCCGATAATCGCGCCGACGCTCGGCGGCTATGTCACCGAACTCTATAATTGGCGCTGGATCTTCTTCCTGCTCGTGCCGGTGGGTATCGTCGCATTGCTCTGCGCCGCGGCTTTCGTGAGCCGCCGGGCACAGCGCCATCCGACGACGCTCGACTGGACCGGCTTCATCGCCCTCTCGCTCGCCATCGCCGCTCTTCAACTCATGCTCGATCGCGGCGAACGGCTCGGCTGGTTCAACCATAATGAAATCATCCTGCAGGCCTTCGTCGCCTGTCTCGCCTTCTATGTGTTCGTCGCGCATATCTTCACCACCGACCACCCCTTCCTGCAGCCGCGTATTCTCACCAACCGCAATTTCGTCATCGGGTTGGCCCTGACTTTCGTGTTCGGCCTGCTCAATTTTACGCCCATGGTGCTGTTCCCCTCTCTGTTGCAGGGCCTGCGGGGCTATCCAGATGGCATTATCGGTTATCTGTTGGCGGTGCGCGGCCTCGGCACTTTATGCGGCTTCCTGTTCATCATGGTCTATGGGCAGCGCATCGACCCGCGCTTCCTTCTGTTTGCAGGCTTCGTCACCCAGGGCGTGTCTGGCCTCGCAATGGCGCAGTTCGATATCAACCTCACCACTTTCGGGGTCGCCTGGACCTCCATGCTGCAGGGCTTTGGCGTCGGCTTAATCTGGGTGCCGCTCTCGATCGTGACCTTCTGGACACTTTCACCCAAGGATATGACGGAAGGGACGGCCGTCTTCCACCTGATGCGCAATATCGGCTCGTCGATCCACATCTCGCTGTCAGTGGCGCTGGTGATCCATACAGCCAAGATGAGCTATTCGGAACTGTCGAGTTTCGCGACCCCTTACAATGATGCGCTCGACCGGGCCGTGTCGGAAAGTCTGTGGAGCCTCGAAGGCGGGGCCGGCATGGCAGCGCTGGCGGGCGAGATCAACCGCCAAGCGCAGATGATCGGCTATGTGAACGCCTTCTATTTCTTCGCCGCCACCGCTTTCATCTGCATCCCGCTCCTCTTCTTCGTCCGCAAACCGACGGCAGCAACCGCCGGCTAAAGCACCTCGTCGCCCCGGGAAAGGGTCTCGCCGTAGCGGGAGAGGGAGGGAGGCTTGAGGCCGGCATAGGCGCGCTCGACAGCTTCGGCCGTGGCCCGGTTCTCGCGCTCGAAGAGGCTGTTGCCAACAAGGTCGCTCTCCACCAGCAGGGGACCGAAGCGGCTGACTTCTAGCACCCAGACCGCTTGCGCGATGCCTAGGTCCTCCAGCCAATATGCCGCCTGCACCCGGGTGACGCCCCGCCCGAGCAGCGCGCCGGTGCCATAGCCGACCGTAGTGAGATAGACCGCCCCGTTCGGCACAAAGAGACTACGGTAATCGGTCTCGGACATGCCGCCCTTGCCAATGATCACTTTCGCGCCCGAAAGCTGGAAGAAACGCTCCATGAAGCGCGAAAAGCGGAAGCTTGCCGTCGCTGTCACCGCGCCGAGAGTCAGGCTGCCGTCATCGCCGACGCTGGCGGCAGGAGAGCAGTGGAAGTTGACATTGCTCAACGCCTTCAGATCGACCGGCGGTGCCATGTTTTCGTCCACCAGCCGACGGTAGAGGCCTTCGCGGCCGGTATAGATCACGCCGTCGAGATAGACGATGTCGCCGATGGCGAGGCCCCTCAGCGCCTCGGGCGAAACTGGTGCACTTAGGCGGTGCGTGCGAGGGGCCACCCGACCGTCTCCCGGCGCATATAGGGGGTGAACCAGCGCGGGTCGCTGCGATATTCAACCTCGCCGCCGGCATGGATCCGCGCTGTCGCCCGGCGCGAGGACAGGCAGAAACAGTGCACACTCATCGGCATGCCACCAGTATGTGTGTAGCCGACTTCCACATGACAGTCGATCACCATCGAAGAGCCGACGAACCCCATCGGCCCCATCCCGATATTGTTGCCGAGATCCTTGAGCTCCGCCTCTAGCTTCGCGATACCGGGATCGGGATTCGGCTCGCCGACCGGGCGCAGGCAAGCCGCCTGCTTGCCGAGCGTCATCGAGATGTCCTTCGAGCCACCGAGCCCGACGCCGACGATCGCAGGCTGGCAGGCAAGGCCACGTCGCCCGAATTGCACCAGCGTATCCAGGAAGAACCGCTTGATGCCGTCTATACCGTCCGCCGGGAACAGCATCCGGTAATCGGTGCCGAACAGCCCACCCTTGTGGACGGTGGTGAGCTCGATCCAATCCGCATCCGGCTCGAAGCTGTATTCGATTTCGGGCGCGTTGATGCCGACATTGTTGTTGTGGTCGGTGCGCCAGAGCGGATGCACCCGATTGGGGCGAAGCGGCACAGTGCGCGTCGCCTCGGCCGTGGCCGAACGGATTGCCTCCTCCAGCACCACGAAACCGCCTTCCGGCCATGCTTCATTGCCGGCCTTCACATAGAAGCGCGGCACGCCGGTATCGGCACACATGGCGCGCCGGTCGGCCTCCGCCGCCTCCCAGTTTTCCAGCATTGCCTCCAGAACGAAGCGTGAGAGCTCGTGCTGTTCGCGCGCCAGCATGCCGCGGATGCCGTCGCGGTAGTCGCGCGGGATTTCTATCGCTGCGCGCGCCATGATCTCCGAGGCGGCCTCCTGCAGCAGATCTCGAGCGATCTCGGACATGGTCATTCGAATAAGCCTGGCGTGGTCCCTCGTCAACTGGCGGCGCTCATGTTCGCCACTGGAGCAGGGCGTGTTCAGCCCGTGCAATCACCCAACTTGCCGCAAGGCCCATGACGGACAGGATCGCGACGTCGGCTAA
>JAPORR010000245.1 GCA_026710105.1 Alphaproteobacteria bacterium | reverse complement strand
CGCGCCTCGAGATCGACCTCCTTCCAGCGGAGCATGAGGATCTCGTTGCGCCGGCAGCCGGTCAGCAGCAACAAGCGGATGGCCGCCACCGCATGCACGGAGACGCCCTTGCGGCCTCCGGCCTCGGCCAGCACGCGGCCCAAGCGGCGGAACTCCTCCTCGCTCAGGAAGCGCTCGCGCGGGCGCTCCCGGTTCTTCACCAACAGACGGCAGGGATTGCTCGCCTCCGCCAGCAGGCCCCGGTCCTCGGCCGCATTCCACACCCGCGAGAGCACATCGACCGTGCGGTTTGCCATGGACGGCGTTGCGCACAGCGCATGATGCAACGCCGCCACGCGGGCATGGTCCAGCGCGCGGGCCGGTGCGGCGCCCAGCGCCGGCAGGATATGCTTCTCGACGATCAGCCTGTAGGTCCGCGCCGTGGACGGCTTGCAATGCACTGCCACATGCTCCTCCAGCCATTGCCGCGCCAGCGCGCCCACCGTCGGGCCCTCGACCGGCGCATTCACCAGCGGCTCAGCCACCGGCGTCTCGCCTGCCTTGATGCGCGCGATGATTAGCGCCGCCCGCCTGCGCGCCTCCTCCGCCGTCAGCACGCCGTGGCGGCCGACCGTCACCCGCTTCGCCGCCCTGCCGCCGGCACGGGTCTGCGCGACATAGTATTTGCTCCCGGAGGGATAGACGCGCAGGCCGAAGCCGGCGAGCTCGGAGTCCCAGAACACCGTGTCCTTGCTGACGGCAAGCGCTTCCACCGTGCGCTTCGAGATCGTCATCCTGGCAAGCTTCGCCATCCCTGCGTATCCCCTGCCTCCTCCGTCCCAGGCATCGCGCCAGGCAGGATATCGACGCCGATGGAGCCGCCGATACGCGCCGCCGACGCCTTCTCGCTGTCGCGCGCCAGATGCGTATAGCGCGCCGTGGTCGCCACTCTGGCATGGCCGAGCAGCGCGCCGATCATCGACAGACCCTCGCCCAGCGCCAGCGCCCTGGATGCATAGCTGTGCCGGCAATCATGCAGGCGCACATCCTCAAGCCCGGCCCGCGTGCGCAAATCCGCCCAGATCTCGTCCAGACTCTTCAGCCGGTCTCCCTTCCTGCGCCCGGCGATCACCCAGGGATTGCCGCGAAGGCGGGGTATGGAGGACAACACATGCTCCACTGCCGGGGTTAGCGGCACGCTGCGCCAGCCCGTCTTGCCGTCGCGCAGGCGCAACTCCCCTGCCCGCCGGTCGACATCATCCCATTTCAGCGTGACGACCTCGTTCCGCCGGCAGCCGGTCAGCAGAAGCAGACGGATCGCCGCGAGCGCCGGAGGAAACACCGAGCCATCCGCCTCCACCTCGTTCAACACGCGGCCCAGCCGGCGGTATTCCTCTGGTGCGAGGAAGCGCTCGCGGCGTACCTCCCTGTAACGGCGGATCGAGCGGCAAGGATTGCGCCGCGCCGATGTCATCCCCCAGGCTCCGGCAAGCCGGAACATGCGCGCCAGCACATCGATGGCCGCATTCGCCTGGTAGGGCTTGTCCGAGAGCTTGCGGTGCAGGGCCGCGACCTGCAGGCGGTCCACCTCCTCAAGCGGTAGGGACCCCAGTTCCGGCAGGATATAGAGGCGCAGCAGCCGCTCGAAGGTCTCGACTGTCTTCGGGCGGCAGTTCACGCGCACATGGGCGTCCATGTAGCGGGTGGCGAGATCGGCCACGGTGGGCGGGCGCATCGGCGGCTCGGGATCGAGGCCCTGCTTGATGCGGTCGATGACCAGGCCCGCCCGGCGCCGCGCCTCCTCGGGCGTGACCTCCCCGCAGAGCCCGAGAGCCACGCGCTTCGGACTGCCACCGCCCGGCCCGCGCGACTGCACGCACCACAGCTTGCGCCCCGATGCGTAGACACGGATGCCGAATCCCGGCAGCTCCGCATCCCACACCACCCTGTCGCCGCTCTCCACCGACAACGTCTCCACGGTGCGCCCGGTCAGCCGGAGCGCGTTCCGTCCGGGCATGGCCCCCTTTCCTTCAGACATTCGTTCACGCGGCACAACGCTGGAGAGAGGAAGGGCCCCTTCGGAGATGGCACGGGCCTGGAGACGTCTGCACCGTCATCGCCTGAGGTATCCGCTCTGATTATTTCCCCAACACCGGAGCCCGGAAACACGACAAGGCCAAGTGCTGCAATCAGCGCCGTTGCAAATGAGCTAACTCTTCGGGGAAGGGGTACAATCATAGGATTGACCCCGGTTACTGGGCTCAGTGCGCCCGCCGCAGGTGTTCGGTGACCTGGATAGCCCGGTCATGGCGGCGAACAGGGCGAGCTAAACCGCGCATATCAGTGTTGCGAGGGGCGGACCACCCCTGCTGGCGACGATCAGAAGGAGCACCTGGTCGATGGTGTCGCTGCCGGCGACCGTATCCAGATTACCGCCGCGCAGAGCGTCGCTGCCGTCGTCGGTCCTGCCGCAAGGGTAGGGAAAGGGTCCTCGGTCCGCGCGTGTCGGGTTCCGTGCCGGCGTCCTCCATCATAGGAGACTGCCCTCATGAGTGCCGGCCTTTACGCTGCGTTCCAATGTGGATCCGTGCCGAGCGCAAGCGCGGGCGCCTTCTGCGGCATCCGGCGCGTTGAAGGGACCGGATTCCGGGCCATATGCCTCGGCAGGAATCAGCAGAAAGAGGGAACGCATGGCAGGCTGGGCCGTGGAGCTGGAAGATGTTCACCTCACCCTGGTAAGCGCCGCCGGGCCGGTCAATGTACTGCGCGGTATCGACCTCGCAGTGGCACCTGGCGAATCGGTGGCAGTGGTTGGTCCCTCCGGATCTGGCAAGACCTCGACCCTGCTGGTCGCCGCCGGACTGGAGCGAGCGACCCGGGGCCGGGTGGTGGTCGCCAGCCGTGACCTGGGCGCGATGACCGAGGATGGCCTCGCCATGCTGCGGCGCGAGACGGTTGGCATCGTCTTCCAGTCCTTCCATCTGATGGCCACCATGACGGCACTCGAAAATGTTGCCGTGCCGCTGGAGCTCGCCGGGCGGCGTGATGCCCTAGACAGGGCGCGTGCCTGTCTAGAGGCTGTGGGCCTCGGCAGGCGCGCTGATCACTATCCGGGACAGCTTTCCGGCGGCGAGCAGCAGCGGGTCGCCATCGCCCGCGCGTTCGGGCCCGCGCCGGCTGCCATTTTCGCCGATGAACCGACCGGCAATCTCGATGGCGAAACCGGGCGCCACGCCCTCGACGCACTGTTCGGCATGGCTGCTGACGGCGGCGCGACGCTGATCCTCGTGACCCACGATACGGCGCTGGCGGCGCGTTGCACACGCTGCGTGCGGATCGAGGACGGGCGCATTGCAGGCTGACCTCGCGCGCGCCTGGCGGTTTGCGCGGCGCGAAATGCGTGGCGGCATTGCCGGCTTTCGTATCTTCCTCCTGTGCATCGCCATCGGCGTCGCGGCAATTGCGGCAGTCCACTCCGTCAGCATGGCGGTTCAGACCGGCATCACCCGCGATGCTCGCGCGCTGCATGGCGGCGACCTTGCCGTGCGCACCACCTATCTGCCGGCTGAAGCTGCCGCGCAGGCCGATTTCGCATCTCTCGGACGCGTCTCGGAAATCGTCGAGATGCGAGCCATGGCGCGCGGCGGCGACGGCGCCGCTCTGGTCGAGCTCAAGGCGGTGGATAACGCCTACCCGCTTGCCGGTGCTCTACGCCTTTCCGGCGGTATGGCATTGGAGGAGGCACTCGCGGATGGCGGCGCCGTCGTCGAAATGGTCCTACTGGAGCGGCTGGGCCTTGCCGTCGGCGACCCGGTCAAGGTCGGTGACGCTACCTTCACCATCCGCGCCGCGCTCGAACGCGAACCGGACCGCGCGGTTGGGCTCTTCTCCTTCGGACCACGCTTCATGCTCGACATGGAGGGGCTACAACAGACTGGTCTCGTGCAGCCTGGCAGCTTAATCCGTTACAGATACCGCATTGCGCTCGACGATCCCGGCCGTACGGGCCCAGAAAGGCACCGTCTGGAGAGCGTATACGCCGACCGGGGCTGGCGTGTGACCGGCATTGACTCGGCTGCCCCCGGCCTCCGGCAGACCGTCCGCCGCCTCACCCTGTTCATGACGCTTGTCGGGCTGGCCGCCTCGATCATCGGCGGTATCGGCGTCGCCAATGCGGTGCGGGCGCATCTAGCGTCCCACCGTCCGGCAATCGCGACGCTTGGCTGCCTCGGCGCGACGCCCCGACTGATCGGGCTCACCTTCGGCCTCCAGATCGCGACCATGACGGCGCTGGCCATATTGGCAGGGCTCGGGTTTGGAGCGACAGCACCTTTCCTGTTCGCCGGCCTACTGGAGGCCTACTTGCCCATTGAGATAGCGCTCGGCGTCTATCCGGCTCCACTCGCACTCGCCGCCGCCTTTGGGGCTCTCACCGCCGCTGTCTTCTCCTTGCCACCGCTCGCCGCCGCCGCTCGCTGTCCTCCGGTTGTACTGTTCCGCGATGTCGAGGCGGGAGAGAAAGCCGGTCGCACTGCCATCGCTGCGTCGGCCATCCTCGCCGTGCTGCTCGCCGCGCTTGCCGTCGCGACGGCTCCGGACCGGATCCTGGCGCTCTGGTTCGTGACTGGCGCGCTCGTGGCCTATGGCATCTTCTTTGCCGCCGCCACGGCGACCGTACACCTGGCGCGTCGTCTGAAGAGTGCCGGGCCGGGGGCGTTCCGCCGAGCGCTGGCGGCGCTTGCCCGGCCCGGTGGCGAGACCAGCGGCCTCATCCTGTCGCTCGGCTTCGGCGTAACCGTCCTAGTCGCCGTCGCATCGGTCGAGGAGGGTCTATCCCGGCAGTTGCGCGAGGAGGTTGCGGCGGACGCGCCCACGCATTTCTTCATCGACATCCAGCAGGACCAGGCGGCGCAGTTCGACGAGGTCGTCGCCGCTACGCCCGGTGCGGTGCTGGACCGGCGCACACCGCATCTGCGCGCCCGCATCGCCGCGATAGACGGCGTGCCGGCGACGAAGGCCCACGTGCCGGAGAACGCGCGCTGGGCGCTGCGTGGCGAGCGCGGCCTCACCTGGTCCTCAGAACCACCGGAGGGAACAGAGATTGTCGCCGGGCAATGGTGGCCAGCAGACTACCGGGGGCCACCGCTAGTCTCTTTTGACGCCAATCTCGCCCACGCCTTCGGCCTTGAGCCGGGAGACCGCATCGCCTTTAATATATTGGGGCGCACTGTCGAGGCGGAAATTGCCAATCTGCGCCGCATGGCTTGGCGGACGCTTAGGCTGCAATTTACCACGATCTTTGCACCGGGCGCGCTGGACCGGGCACCGCAGACCTATGTCGCTGCCGTCCGCGCGCCGCCGGAAGCTGAGGCGGACCTCACCGCGGCGATGGCCGCCGCGCTTCCCAATGTGTCCGCGATCCGAGTCAAGGAGGCCCTCGCCAGAGTGACGGACCTGGTCGCACAAATGGGCATGGCAGTTCGCCTCGTCGCTGCGGTTGGGCTCGCCGCGGGCCTTGCCGTACTGGCAGGCGCTATCGCTGCTGGGCGCCGGCGGCGGCGGCGGGACGCTGTGGTCTTCAAGGTTCTGGGCGCGACGCGGGTCGATCTCCTGCGCAGCTACATGCTGGAATTCGCCATGC
>JAPORR010000022.1 GCA_026710105.1 Alphaproteobacteria bacterium | reverse complement strand
ATCACGGGCGTATCGCGCCGCTGCATGACAGGTCCAAAAGCGATTGCCCTGTGCCGTCCAGACGGCGCTGTTGTCTAGCGACACAGATGCCCTTATCGTCGCCGCATGTCTGAGGCCATCGCGTTCGATACTCACCGCTTCGTCAAGCGGCTGACTAGGAAAGGCTTCACCGAAGAGCAGGTCGCCATGCTCAACACCAATCTTGCGACCAAGGCTGATATCGAGGCCCTGCGGCACGAAACGAAGATCGAAATCGCCAAGATCGAGGCCGGGCTCAAGGCCGAAATCGCCAAGCTCGACAAACGCATTGAATCGGTCAGGGCCGACCTCCTGAAATGGATGTTCGCCGGGCTGATCGCGCAGGGCGGCGTGATCGTCGCCCTACTCCAACTGCTCAATTAGTGAGCCCGGCGGAAACTGGGGCCTTGAAGAAAAATGACGGATAGCGCTCCATTATCGAGGCGTTCGCCACCATCCAGATGGTGGATGTCCACCTGCCAACCACCGATCGCGGAATATCAACGAGTTAGCATCTTCGCGCCCCCCGAATTGCGGAAGTCGGGTTAGGACAGGCGAGGTGGGCGCGGCCCGCCCGTGGCCCAGTCGAGAAGCTGGGCGGTGTGGAGCACGGGAAGGGTGGTCGCGTTGGCGATCTGGACTATACAGCCGATATTGCCGGCGGCGATAGCGTCCGGGCGCGTGCTTTCGATATGCGCGGCCTTGCGCTGGCCGAGGCGGCCGGCAAGGTCTGGCTGCAGCAGGTTGTAGGTTCCCGCCGAGCCGCAGCAGATATGGCCTTCCGGCACGGCAAGCGGCTCGAAGCCGGCGGCCTCCAGGAGACGTATGGGTAGCCCAGTGATCTTCTGCCCATGCTGCATCGAGCAAGCCGAATGGTAGGCGATACGCAGTGTCTGCGGCGAACCCCGGGCGCGCGCTGCAAAGCCGAGTTCGTCCAGCACTTCCACCAGGTCGCGTGTGTGTGCTGAGGTCCAGGCAGCGTTTTCCGCCAGCGCCGGGTCGCCGCGCAGCATGTAGCCATAGTCCTTTACCTGTGTGCCGCAGCCGGACGCGTTGACGACGACGCGATCCGGCGCGGCGCGGCGCCAGGCGTGGATATTGGCGGCCGCCGCCTGCCGGGCCGCTTCTGTCTTGCCCATATGGTGGACCAGTGCCCCGCAACAGCCGGCGCCCTCCGCCACGACCACCTCGGCGCCGAAGCGCGTAAGCAGGCGGACCGTCGCCTCGTTGATGGCAGGGTCAAGCACGGTCTGGGCACAGCCAGTCAGCAACGCGATGCGCATGCGCTGCCGGCCTTCTGCCGGAAAGACTTGGGGCCGGTCGATCGGCGAGGGCGCGGGCAGGCGGGCGGGTGCCATGCGGGTCATGGCGCCGAGCCGCCCCGGCAGCAGGCGGGCGAAGGGCCGCGCCGCCATCGCACCCAGCAGCGCGATGCGGAAGAGCCCTGGGCGCGGCAGTACGAAGGCCAGCAGCCGGCGTAGCCAGCGTTCCGGCAGCGGGCGGGCGAAGGTCTGCTCGATATGGGCGCGCGCATGGTCCACCAGATGCATGTAGTTCACCCCGGAGGGGCAGGTGGTCATGCAGGAGAGGCAGGAGAGACAGCGGTCGATATGGCGCACGGTACGCGCGTCGGCCGGCCGCTCGTTCTCCAGCATTTCCTTGATGAGATAGATGCGCCCGCGCGGGCTGTCGAGCTCGTCACCCAGCAGCTTGAAGGTCGGGCAGGTAGCGGTGCAGAAGCCACAATGCACACAGCGCCTGAGAATTTGCTCAGACGCGGCGACATCCGGGTCGGCAAGCTGCGCCAGGCTGAAATTTGTCTGCATCAGAGGCCCTCGCCCATGCGGCCGGGATTGAGAATGCGCCTCGGGTCGAACCCCTCCTTCACCCGGCGCGAGAGCGCGGCCAGCGCCGGCGGCTGTGGGTGAAAGACAGGCTCGTCCGCGTGGGCTGCATCCGGTGCCCGCACGCAGGTCGCATGGCCGGCAAGGCCCTCACGGATCGCACGCCCATGCCGGCCTTCCTCGACCGCTAGCCAGATGAGTCCGCCCGCCCAGTCAAAGAGCCGGCCCGCAATCGGCACGCCCGCTTCGGCGAGCCGCGCCACGACGGCAGCGCCCTCTGTCGGAGCCACGGACAGCCGCCAGAGCTGCTCCCCCCGGCCTGCAAGCGGCTCGACGTCACGCACCGATTCCCAGAAGGCGCGCGAAGCAGCCACTGTCAGCACCTCCGCCGCGCCGCCGAACCGCGTGAGCAGCGCCTCGCGCCGGCTCGCCACGGAGGCCGCCGGCCCTTCAAGCCTGAGCCCCGTGCGGCCGCCCTCGTCCGGCAGATGAGCGAAGCCTGAGACCTCGGCCGACAGCGCGGATGCTGCGGTCATCAGCGCTACCGCCGCCGCGTCCTCAAGACCCGCAAATACCACCGTTTCCTCCGTCTCCGGTTTCGGCAGCACTTTGACCGTGATCTCGCTCATCACGCCCAGTGTGCCGTGCGAGCCGGCCATGAGCTTGGAGAGGTCGTAGCCGGTGACATTCTTCATCACCCGCCCACCGGACTTGAAGGGCTCGCCCCGCCCGCTGATGGCGCGGAAGCCAAGCATATGGTCGCGCGCCGCTCCCGCTCGGATGCGGCGCGGACCGGAAGCGTTGACCGCGACAACACCGCCAAGCGTGCCCTGCCCGCCCGGGCCACCAAGAATACGCCCGTAATCGGCCGGTTCGAAAGCAAGCTGTTGGCTCTGCTGTTCGAGCAAGGCCTGAATTTCACGCAGCGGCGTGCCGGCGCCCGCCGTCAGCACCAGTTCGGCCGGCTCGTAGAGCGAGACACCACGCAACGCCGTCATGGACAGCCGGCGCTCCGCTTGCACGGTATGGCCGAAGTCGCGCTTGCTGCCCTCGCCCTCAACAGCGAGCGGCACGCTTTCGGCTGCCGCCGTCGCGATTATCTCCTCCAGATCGGTCTCGTCCCTTGGCGTCAGCTCTTCCATGCCGTCAGTCTTGCCGGCCGCCTCAGAAGCGCGGCAGGTCCGGGAAGGGTAGCGCACCCCCCCGGACATGCATGCGCCCGAGTTCGGCGCAGCGCCGCAGGGTCGGGAAGACCTTACCGGGATTGAGCCGGTGCTCCGGGTCGAAGGCGCATTTGACCCGCTGCTGCTGGTCGAGATCGGCATCGGTGAACATCGCGCCCATCAGATCGCGCTTTTCGACGCCGACGCCGTGTTCGCCGGTGAGCACGCCGCCGACAGCAACGCAGAGCTTCAGAATATCGGCACCGAAGGCCTCCGCCTTCTCAATATCGCCCGGCCTGCTGGCATCATAAAGGATCAGCGGGTGGAGATTGCCGTCGCCGGCATGGAACACATTGGCGACGCGCAGGTCGTGCTTCTCCGCAAAGTCCGAAATACCGGCTAGCACCTCCGCGAGCCTGCTGCGCGGAATGGTGCCGTCCATGCAGAGATAGTCCGGCCCGATCGCGCCGACGGCCGGAAAGGCGTTCTTGCGCCCAGACCAGAAGCCGAGACGTTCCGCCTCACTTTCCGAGGCGCGGATCACCGTTGCGCCCGCCGACCGGGCAAGGCCCGAGACACGCTCGATCAGATGGTCGACTTCGACAGCCTCGCCGTCTAGCTCGCAGATCAACAGCGAGCCGGCGTCGCGCGGATAGCCGCAGGGCTGAAAATCCTCGGCCGCACAGATTGCCGGTTGGTCCATCATCTCCAGCCCTGCCGGAACGATACCCGCCGCCATGATGTCTGCGACGCAGGCAGCGCCTGCCTCGACTGTCGGGAAGGCGAGCAACAGGCCGCGCGCGGTCTCCGGCTTAGGCAGCAGGCGCACCGTGACCTCGGTAATGACGCCGAGCAGGCCTTCCGAGCCGGTCATCAGCCCCATCAGGTCATACCCCTCGGAATCGAGGTGCTTGCCACCAAGCCGGACGATATCGCCACCCATCAGCACGATTTCGAGGCCGAGAATGTTGTTGGTGGTGAGACCATATTTCAGGCAGTGCACACCGCCGGAATTTTCGCCGACATTGCCGCCGATGGAGCAGGCGATCTGCGAGGAGGGATCGGGCGCATAATAAAAGTCACGCGCCGCGACCGCATCGCTGATCGCGAGATTGGCTACGCCCGGCTGCACACGCGCGCAGCGATTGTCGTAATCGATCTCCAGGATGCGATTGAACTTGCCCATGGCGAGCAGGATGCCATCGCCGAGCGGCATAGAGCCGCCGGAAAGCGAAGTGCCGGCCCCGCGCGGCACGACCTTTACATTCATCTCGGCGGCAAGCGCCATGACGGCCTGCACGTGGTTCACGGTTTCCGGCAGGACAACCACCAGCGGAAGCTGGCGATACATGGTGAGCGCATCGCATTCATAGGCGCGCATTGCCACCTCTTCAGCGATCACGCCATCTTCCGGCAAGATTGCGCGTAGCCGGCGGATGAGCCGGTCGCGGTTCTCCAGGATCGCCATCTCGGGCGCCGGCATGGTAAGCGACATAGGCGCGTGCCTCCTCGACCGTTTGCCAGTCTAACCCGGATGCCCCGCCAAGGTCACGGGTTTGCGCTGCCTCCGCTGCCCTGCAAGGGGTATTGAGATATATCGCGCCCTCAGGAGATCCGCGCTACAGTCCACCGCCATGCTGGTTCGATTGTCTCCGGAGCACCACAATATCGCCTTCGACATCGCCTATGCCCGGGCGGACAATGTCACCGGAAGGCCGATCTACGTCCGCCCGGACGCCTGGCTCGTGCCGGAGGCCGAGGCGGCGCTGCTCCGGGCGGTGGCCCTCGCACGTGCGCAAGGGCTGGGCCTCCTACTATTTGACGCCTTCCGGCCGCTGGAGGCGCAATGGGCACTCTGGCGTGCCGTCCCGGATCCCGCCTATGTCGCCGACCCGCGCCGGGGTGGCATCCACACGCGTGGCGTCGCCATCGATTTGACGCTGACCGGCCCGGACGGCGCACCGCTCGACATGGGCACGGACTTTGACGACCTCACCTCCGCCTCGCATCACGGTTCAACGGCCGTCTCCCCCGAGGTGCAGCGCAACCGCGCGCTGCTGCTCGGCTTGATGAGCGCTGCGGGGTGGGATTTCTACATGAACGAATGGTGGCACTACCAGCTCTTCCGCCCGCGCCGCTACCCGGCGCTCACCGACCGCGAGGCCGGCACTGCCATGATGCCCGCGGGCCCCGAATGCCCTTGATTGCCTGGGGCCAGACCGGCAATGTGGCGATCCTCACAGTAGCCGGCGCACAGTGCGACCGGGAAGAAAAACAGGGGATTTATGCCCGCCGGCAAACAAGGAAATATCGCCGATGACCGCCTATGTCGTGGCCCGCGTGAAGGTGACTGACCCCGAGCAATACAAGCGTTACACGGCTCTCACGCCGGACTGCATCGCTGCTTTCGGCGGGCGCTTCATCGTGCGCGGTGCCGACCCGGTCACACTTGAGGGGCCTGAATTCCAGGACCGTATGGTCATCGTCGAGTTCCCCTCGCTCGAACGGGCGAAGGAATTCTACCATTCACCCGAATACACGGAGATCAGGGCACTCCGCGCCGAGGCGGCCGTGGGCGAATTCATCGCCCTGGACGGGGTGGACTA
>JAPORR010000156.1 GCA_026710105.1 Alphaproteobacteria bacterium | reverse complement strand
GGAACAGGTGACAGCGGCTCAACCGAACCTCGACGGCGCAGCATGAAGAACTCGAGAGATTCGCATCAAACTCGGGACGCGCACGGTTCAGCCACTTGTGTCCGGTCTCGTAGTAGATCCATCGTTCATCGAACGGAAAGGTCAGAAACGGCAGAAGGTTGCCCTCCGAGAATCCTCCCGCGCTTTTCACGTCTCTCCAAACCCTTTCGGGGTCATAGCCCGCCCGAGACTTTGCAATACCCGGTGCAAAACCCGTCGGGCGGCACACCGGTGATTTCGGCTTCGTCACGCAATGTCTTCGCTCATTCACCCTCGTAGTCGCTCGTCGTTTGCCTACCAGAGCTTGGGCGCCTATTCCCCAATCATATTTCATGATGGGGATTGATACCAGCCGCCGGCCATTGCGGCGTTGCCTTTGCGGTCCCTGCTAAGAACGTCTCACTGCAGGTATCTCTCTTGGGTAGCTCAGTTTGACTTTTGCGGCACCAAGGTGATGGTGACGGGTCGGTCGAACTGACGGCAGTCCACGCTCGGAGCCTTCATGATCTACCTCCAACTGCTCGGCGGCTTCGTGCTGCTCCTGGGCGGGGCGGAATTCCTGGTGCGGGGCGCAGTACAGCTCGCCGCGCGGCTTGGCATCTCGCCGCTGATCATCGGGCTTACCGTCGTCGCCTACTGCACGACCATGCCGGAGCTGCTGGTCAGCATGGAAGCGGCGTTCCGGGGCGCGCCCGGCATCGCCATCGGCAATATCGTCGGCAGCAATATCTGTAATCTGTTCCTGATCCTGGGCGCGGCAGCTTGCGTCTGTCCGCTGGTCGTCGAGCCACGCGAGGTCCGCTTCGAGGGTTGGGCGGTGATAGGCGTGACGTTGCTGTTTCTCGCGCTCGCGCTAAGCGGCAAGCTCGGCCTGTTCGACGGCGCCCTGCTGCTGGCCTGCCTCGCCTGCTTTACCGCAGCCTCCTATCGCCGCGCCCGTCGCGGCCAGGGTGCGCCCGAAGCGGAGCAAACAGTACCGCATAAGCCGCTCTGGATGGCGCTTGGCACGCTCGCCATCGGCCTTGGCTGTGTCATCGGGGGAGCGAATCTGTTGGTCGAGGGTGCCATCAGCCTCGCCCGCGTCATCGGCGTGTCGGAAGCGGTAATCGGCGTCACCGTGGTCGCCGTCGGCACCTCGCTGCCGGAACTCGCCACAGCAATCGTTTCGGCCTATCGCCGCCATCCGGAAGTGGCGGTCGGCAATGTGCTGGGCGCCAATGTCTTCAACCTGCTAGCCATTGGCGGTGTGGTGGCAATGGTCCACCCGATCGACATTCCGGGGCGCCTGCTCGACCTCGCCATATGGGTCATGCTAGCCGCGACGATTGTACTCGTCTCCTGGCTGATGGTTCGGGGGCGGTTCGGGCGGCCAGCTGGCCTGCTGTTCCTGGCGGTCTATGCCGCCTATGTTGTCGCCGAATATGCTCCCCCGGCCGGCGCGGGTTAGGCGCATGGCGGAAGAACAGGTCGAGCCAGAAACCCCACAGCGGCTGGCCGGAGGCGTTGAGGTCATCCGCCAGCATCTGCGCGTCATGCCGTTGACGCCCGGCGTCTACCGCATGATAGATCGGCGCGGCCAGGTGCTCTATGTCGGCAAGGCGCGCGCGCTGCGCCGGCGCGTTTCGGCCTATGTCCGCCCCGATAACCAGCCCTACCGCATCCGCCGCATGATCTCCGAAACCGCCACCATGGAGGTGGTGACGACCCACACCGAGGTCGAGGCTTTGCTCCTCGAAATCAATCTTATTAAGGAGTTACGTCCGCGGTACAATGTGCTGCTGCGGGACGACAAGAGCTTCCCCCACATTCTGATCGCGCGCGACCATGAATGGCCGCGCCTCCTCAAGCATCGCGGTGCGCGTTCGCGGCCAGGGGAGTATTTCGGTCCCTTCGCCTCGGCCGGCGCGGTGAACCGGACGCTGACCGCCCTACAGCGCGCCTTCCTGCTCAGATCCTGCTCGGACGCCGTGTTCCGCAGCCGCACCCGGCCCTGCCTGCTCTACCAGATCAAGCGTTGTTCGGCCCCTTGTGTGGGCCGAATCCCAAAGGATGAATACGAGGCAGCCATCGCGGAGGCACGCGCCTTCCTCTCCGGCGAGAGCCAGACTATCCAGCAAACGTTCTCGGCGCGCATGCAGGCGGCGAGTGACGCGCTCGACTTCGAGACCGCCGCGCTTTACCGGGACCGCATCCGGGCGCTCACCCGCGTGCAGGCACACCAAGACATCAATGTCGACGGCGTGGGCGACGCCGACATCATCGCGGCCTATTTCCAGGGCGGGCAGGCCTGCATCCAGGTGTTCTTCTTCCGTGCTGGGCAGAATTTCGGCAACCGCGCTTATTTCCCGACCGGCAGCCGGCATCACGATCCGGCGCAGGTCCTCGCTGCCTTTGTCGGGCAGTTCTACAGCAACAAGCCGCCACCACGCCGCATCCTATTGAGTGCGCGTCCGGCCGAGGACGTGCTGCTCGCCGAGGCACTAAGTCTCAAGGCCGGCCGCCGCATCGATTTGCGATGGCCGATGCGCGGCGCCAAGCGCAAGCTGGTGAACCATGCGCTCGCCAATGCTCGCGATGCGCTTTCCCGCCGTTCGGTGGAAAACGCCACCCAGCGCGAGCTGCTCGGGCGCGTGGGCGAACTCTTTGATCTCGAAGGCTCTCCGGAGCGGATCGAGGTCTATGACAATAGCCATATCCAGGGCCGGAACGCAGTCGGCGGCATGATCGTCTCTGGGCCGGAAGGCCCGGTCCGCAACGCCTACCGTAAGTTCAACATCAAGGGCGATCCCGCGCCCGGTGACGACTTCGCCATGATGCGCGAAGTGCTGCACCGGCGGTTCTCGCGCGCGCTCAAGGAGGACCCAGAGCGCCTGGGCGGCTCATGGCCGGACCTCGTGCTCATCGACGGCGGCGCAGGCCAGCTTTCCTCGGCGCAGAGCGTGTTTGCCGAGCTTGGCATTGAGGACGTGCCCCTCGCTGCCATCGCCAAGGGGCCAGACCGCAATGCCGGGCGCGAACGCTTCTTCACCCCCGGAAAGCCACCCTTCTCGCTGCCGGAACACGACCCTGCGCTACATTTCCTGCAACGCCTGCGCGATGAGGCGCACCGCTTCGCCATCGGTACCCACCGGGCGCGCCGGGCTAAGACTGTCCGCCAGTCGCCGCTCGACGAGGTGCCTGGTATCGGCACAGCCCGCAAGCGTGCCCTCCTGCACCATTTCGGTTCCGCACGGGGCGTCGAGGGCGCCGGTTTCGAAGACCTACTGGCCGTGCCCGGCATCTCCAAAACGGTCGCGCAGCGACTCTACGACCATTTCCACCCTGAAGAATAGAACAGAGTGCCGGGATTGGCTGCTTTACCAAAGCGCCCGCGTTAACTCGCTGAGCGAGACCTTTTGCTGTCCGTCCGCGGCGAAATTCTCCGGGGCGAGCCAGCGGGTGTGAGCGTCGCGGACGGCAGGCCATTCTTCGGCCGTCAGCGAGAACCAGGCGGTGTCGCGGCTTCGGCCTTTCACGATCATGTGGTTGAGAAAGGTACCCTCGTAGCGGAAGCCGAGCCGGAGCGCCGCCGAACGGGACGGAGCGTTCAGCGCATTGCACTTCCATTCGAGGCGCCGGTAGCCACGCGTCTCTAGCACATGATGCATCATCATCGAGAGCGCTTCTGTCGCGCGGCGGTCCCGCTGCCAGGCGCGGCAGAACCAGATATTACCGATTTCACCGACCCCGGCGGCGGGCCTGATTTCCATGAAGCTGCCCATGCCGCCGAGCTGGCCAGTGCCGCGGTCGCGATAGACCATAAAGAGCGGATCCTTCGACGCGGCACAATCGCAGAGCCATTCATGCATGGCGTCCGCGTCACGGAAGGGGCCGTAGCCGAGATAGTCCCAGATGCGGTCAGACTCCTCGCCTGCAATGGCGGCGACGTAGAGGACGGTCGTGTCCCGGTCCGGGTCCACCGGCTCCACAATGATACCCGGGCCGGTAAGAACGCTACCCTCGAAACCGTCCCAATGGCCCTGCCCGACTTCCGCATTGCCAATCCGCCGCCGCCCGGCGGCGCTTCCCCGTTCCCGTTCGCTGGCCATACCCCCCTGTCTCCCCGGCGATGGGCTGAGGATAGCGGCGAAACCGGATAGGCGCTAAGGTTTCAGGTAGTAATTTTGGAGGAGACACAAGATGCGGCTCGGCATCACACTCGGCTATAGCGGCGGCGATATAAGGGAAAAAGTGGCCTTGGCGCAGGAGGCTGAACGCCTAGGCTTCGAGATGTGCTGGACATCAGAGGCCTGGGGCACGGACGCGATCTCGCCTGCCGCTTGGATCCTTGCGCAGACCTCGCGCATCAAGGTCGGCACGGCCATAGTCCAGATGCAGTCGCGCTCGCCCGCGCTGGCGGCCATGACGGCGATGACGCTGCAGGATATGTCCGGCGGGCGCTTCGTGCTCGGCATCGGCCCGTCGGGCCCGCAGGTAATCGAGGGTTGGCACGGCGTGCCGTTCGGCAAGCCGCTGGCGCGCACCCGCGAATATATCTCGATCATCCGCCAGATATTGCGACGTGACGGCGTGCTGGAGCATCACGGCGAACATTATGACATTCCCTATAACGGGCCAGGGGCCACCGGCCTCGGCAAACCGCTGAAAACCATCCTGCATCCCGACCCGGAGCTTACGATCTACACCGCTGCGATCACGCCGGCCGGCGTGCGCACGGCGGCGGAAGTGGCGGACGGGGTGATCCCGGTGTTCATGGACCCCGAGAGCGATGTCTTCGAGGGACCGATCACCGACGGCCTCGACAAGGCGGCAAACGGCAAGACGGCGGCCGATTTCGAGGTCGTGCCCTTCGTGCCGATCCGTGTCGGCAGCGATCTGGAAGCGTGCCGCGCCCCAGTGCGCGAGCATCTCGCCTTCTATGTCGGCGGCATGGGTGCACGCGACAAGAACTTCTACAACGATTATGTCCAGCGCATGGGCTATGAGGACGAAGCGCGCAAGGTGCAGGACTTATTCCTCTCCGGCCAGCGCAAAGAGGCGACGGCGGCGCTACCGGATGAGCTGGTAGACAGCGTGGCACTGCTCGGCGACAAAGCCCGTATCCACGACCGACTAGGAGCCTGGAAGGATGCTGTTGCCGCCGGGCGCGTCGCCGCTATCGCGGTGACGGGTGCGACACCCGAGGCGATTCGCGTACTGGCTGAGGCCGCAGCCTGAACAGGCGGCGCTCCGACAGAGCAGGGCGCGGCCTGTCAATGCTGTTCGCCGGCGATGGCACGAACGATGGCAACGAAATGCTGGAAGGCGGTGCAGCCCGAGACGCGCGACACGATGCCAGAGCGAAATTTCACGCCGCCGAACGCAATCGGCAGCGGCTTGAGGCGGAGGTTGGGCAGCCGCGCCAGAAAGGTTGTCGGCATTCTGTATAGATAGAGGCCCGCGCCCATCAGCACCAGGCACGACGGGTGCGCGTTCCAGTTCTGGCGAAAATGTCGCCGAGCAGTGAGGCGAACGGCAAGCGCTCCTCAGCGTCACGAGGCCTCACAGGCAATTCGCAATCAACCCAGAGCCATTCGGTGAGGTCCTGCCAGGAAAC
>JAPORR010000222.1 GCA_026710105.1 Alphaproteobacteria bacterium | reverse complement strand
AGCGCAATCCCGCCTGTTGGGACGACACTGTAGCTAATTCGGGTGTCGGCGAATGTATGAATTGTACAGGGCTTCGACGCCGGAATGGTGACGCTGCCATATTGACTGGCGCCGGTGTCGCCTTCATGTTGGGCGGACCCATTAGAGGTAACATGCCGTGACGCAGGAGACCATCGCCATCATCGTTCTGGCCATGGTGATGGCTGGTCTGTAGCTCTATCTAGCGTGCGGTCTGAACGAAGTCTGGCGCGACATTGCCGATCTGCGGGAGCGTCTGGCGCGGCCGGAAGGCCTGTTCGACGGCTTCACGAAGTAGGAGCGCGAACCGGCCGCGTGATTGCCGACAGGCCCATCCAACGAAGGTCTTCTGCTTCAAACCTCCTGGGCGTTCCGCATGCATTTCGTGGCGGCGTAGCCGGCTGGATTTTCGGTGGGCCGCTGCTATGGTCGCGCCCCCATGAGAATACCGCTCTACCAAGTGGACGCCTTTACGGACCGGGCTTTCGCCGGCAACCCGGCCGCCGTCTGCCTGCTGGAGGGCTGGCCGGAGGAGTCGCTGCTGCAGGCCATTGCGGCGGAGAACAACCTGTCCGAGACGGCTTTCCTCGTGCCGGAGGGCGCGCATTGGCGGTTGCGCTGGTTCACGCCCAAGGTCGAGGTCGATCTCTGCGGCCATGCGACGCTCGCTTCCGCCCATGTCCTGTTCGAGAAACTGGGCACCGGGGCCGAAACGGTCGAGTTCGAGACCAGGAGCGGGCGGCTAACAGTTCGACGCAGCGGCCTCGTGCTCAGCATGGACTTCCCTGCCAACCCGCCCACCCCTGCGCCCGCGCCGCCAGGGCTGGCCGAGGCCCTGGGCGCGGCGCCGGAGTCGTTCCTCTCGGGCGGGCGGGTCTGTCTGGCGGTCTTCGGCGAGGAAGGACGGGTGCGGGCGCTCCGACCCGATTTCCGGCGGCTTGGCGCAGTCACGGATTACATGCTATTCGCGGCGACCGCGCCGGGTGAAGAGGTGGATTTCGCCTCCCGCTGCTTCGCGCCGGGCGTCGGCATCGACGAGGACCCGGTAACCGGCTCGGCGCATTGCGCGCTCGCGCCCTACTGGGCGGAGCGGCTGGGCAAGCAGGCTCTCACCGCGCGGCAGATCTCGGCGCGTGGCGGGCGCCTCGACTGCCGAATGCAGGGGGAGCGCGTTGTCATTTCCGGCCGCGCGGCCCTCTATCTCTCCGGAACCGTGGAGCTTCCATGATGTTGCCCGGAAAGGCGGATATCGAGGCGGCGGCCGATCTCGTTTACGGGGCGTTTCCTGCGACGCCGCAGCGCGTATGGCCGCTGCTCGCCGAGCGCGCCGGGACCGAGGTCTGGGTCAAGCACGAGAACCACACGCCCATCGGCGCCTTCAAGATTCGCGGCGGTCTCGCCTATATGGCCCAGTGCGACGCCGACAGCATGGTGACGGCCACGCGCGGCAACCACGGCCAGTCCGTCGCCTATGCTGCTCGGCAGGCCGGCAAGCGGGTCACGGTCGTTGTGCCAGAGGGCAACAGCCGCGAGAAGAACGCTGCCATGCGGGCCTTCGGCGCGGATCTCGCGGTGCATGGACGCGACTTCCAGGATTCCCTCGAACATGCGCTCTCGATGGCGGATGCCGAAAGGCTGCATTTCCTGCCGTCCTTCCATCCGGCGCTAGTGGCCGGAGTGGCGACCTGGGGCTACGAATTGCTGCGTGCTGTGCCGCATCTAGACGCGCTCTATGTGCCCATCGGCCTCGGCTCCGGCATTTGCGGGGCAATTGCCGCGCGCGAGGCGCTGGGGCTCGGGACGGAAATCATCGGCGTTGTCGCCCGCAAGGCGGCCTCTTATGCGCTGAGCTTCGAGGCGGGTCGGGCGGTTTCCACCAACAGCGCCGACACCATGGCGGACGGGATGGCCTGCCGCACGCCGAACGAGGCGGCGCTGGAAATCGTTCTGAAGCACGCCGCGCGCATTGTTACCGTGGACGACAACGAAATCGAGGCGGCTATGCGCCACTATTTCACCGACACCCACAATGTCATTGAGGGCGCGGGCGCCGCGCCCCTGGCGGCGTTGCTGAAGGAGCGCGAGAGCATGGCCGGCAAGGCAGTCGGCCTGGTGGCGAGCGGGGGCAATATCGACATTGAGGTCTATCGCCGGGTGCTGGCCGGGGATTGAGCCGGGGCACGGGGGAGGACAGGCAGCCATGAAGGCGTCGGTAAGCGTCGGCGGCTATGACCGCAGCGGCGGCGTGGAGCTCACCGAATTCGTGCAGGAGGCCGAGCGGCTGGGCGTGGATACCGCCTGGTCGGCCGAAGCGTGGGGGGCGGACGCCGCGACTTCGCTCGCCTTCCTCGCCGGGCAGACAAGGCGCATCCGGCTCGGCACCGGCATCATGCAGATCAGCGCCCGCGCGCCTTCCATGACTGCGATGACGGCGCTTTCGCTACACCATCTCTCTGGCGGGCGCTTCGCGCTGGGCTTGGGCGTCAGCGGGCCACAGGTTGTGGAGGGGCTGCACGGCGCAGCCTATGCGCGCCCGCTCTCGCGGCTCAGGGAAACGGTCGCGATCGTGCGCAAGGGGTTTGCTGGCGAGAAGCTCCAATTCGAGGGCTCCGAGTTCCGGCTGCCGCGGCCGGGCGGCGAGGGCAAGCCGATCCGGCTGGACTTCCCGCCGGCGGAGATACCCATCTACCTGGCGACGCTCGGGCCGCGCGCGCTCGAATATACCGGCGAGGCGGCCGACGGCTGGCTCGGCACGTCCTTTTCGCCGGATTATCCAGAAGCGCATCTGGGTTATCTCCGTCGCGGCGCCGAGCGCGCTGGGCGCATACTCGCCGATCTCGACTTGGAGACGGCGTGTACGGTCGCCATCGGCGAGGATGTCGAGCGGCTGATCGGGGAACATCGGCCCGGCGTCGCCTTCCAGATGGGCGCCATGGGCTCCGCGCGCACCAATTTCTACAATGACGCCTTCCGCCGGGCGGGCTTCGAGGACGATGCGCGCGCAATTCAGCGACTCTGGATCGAGGGCAGGCGCGAAGAGGCCGTTAAGCGCGTGCCGGACGAGATGATTACCGCCTTCGGTGCCATCGGCACGCCGGACATGGTGCGCGCCCGCTTCGAGACCTATCGGGATTGCGGCATAGACGGGCTCAACCTGCGTTTCGACGGGCGTCTCGACTGCCGAGCCCGCATTGCTCAGCTCGAACAGGCGATGGACCTCCTGCCATGACAACCCTCGTACTGCTGCGGCACGGGCAAAGCGTGTGGAACCACCAGGACCGCTTCACCGGCTGGGTGGATGTGGACCTTACCGAGGCTGGCGTGGCGGAGGCCGAGCGGGCAGGGGATGCACTCAAGGCGGGGGGCTTTGATTTTGATGTCTGTTACACCTCGGTGCTGAAGCGGGCCATACGTACGCTCTGGATCACGCTCGACCGCATGGACCGTATGTGGCTGCCAGTGGTCCGCGACTGGCGGCTGAACGAGCGCCACTATGGCGGGCTCACTGGCCTCAACAAGCAGGAGATGCGCGAGCGCCACGGCGAGGAGCAGGTGCATATCTGGCGCCGCAGCTTCGACACGCCGCCGCCGGCGCTGGATCACGACGATCCGCGCTGGCGGGAACAGGCGGCGGACCGGCGCTATGCGGAAGTGCCGGGCGGCGTGCCGGTGTGTGAGACGCTGAAGCTGACCATCGAACGGGTGCGGCCCTGTTGGGATGCCGCGATTGCGCCCAGGGTTCGGCGTGGCGAGCGGGTGCTGATTTCCGCACATGGCAACTCGCTGCGTGCCCTCATCAAGCACTTGGAGGGTATTTCGGATGAGGACATCCCCTCTTTTGAAATTGCGACCGGGCGCCCGCGCATCTATGAGCTTGACGACGAACTGAAGCCGCTCAGCGTCTTCGACCTTGACTGAAATGAAGCTCCACCGCCCGACTGTCGCCGTCCTGCCGCTCGCTGGCGTTATCGGCGTGCCTGGCCGAAGTGGCAGCCGGACGCTCACTTATGAGTCCGTGGTGCCGGGAATTGAGCGCGCTTTCGGCTACCGGAGGCTGGCGGCCGTTGCACTTTCGATCAACAGCCCCGGCGGCAGCCCTGTTCAGTCCGCGCGCATCGCCGACCGCATCCGCACCCTCGGCGAAGAAAAGGGTGTGCCCGTGCTGAGCTTCGTGGACGATGTCGGAGCGTCTGGCGGCTACTGGCTCGCTTGCGCCGGGTCGGAGGTCTTCGTTCATCCCGCATCTATTCTCGGTTCCATCGGCGTCATCTTCGCCGGGTTCGGCTTGGACGGCGCGTTGCGGCGCCTCGGCATCGAACGCCGGGTGCATGCGATAGGCGCGCGCAAGGGCATGCTGGACCCCTTCCAGCCCGAAAAGGTTGAAGATGTCGAGACGCTGCGCGCCATGCAGGAAGATATCCACAAGGTTTTCATCGAGTGGATACGCGAGCGCCGGGGCGCCCGACTGAAGGAAGAGGACGATGACCTCTTTTCCGGCAAAGTTTGGACCGGGCGGCAGGCGGTCGAACTCGGTCTTGCTGACGGGTTCGGTGAGATGGAGCAGGTGGTCCGCGAGCGGTTCGGCAAGCGGGTCAGGCTGCGCACCGCGCTTCGCCGCCGCCGCCGCTTGCCATTGCCTCTTGCGTTACCGGGGCTCGCCGATGCGGTGGAGGAACGGTTGCTTTGGGCACGCTACGGACTATGAAGGGGACAGTGAAGGGAGGGTCTGCCCATGCTCTGGAAATTTCTGCTTCTCGCCGCCGTCATAGTCATGGTGCTTTTCGGCTGGAAGCGAATCGAGGGCATGGCTCGTAAGGCGAACCGGCTTGTGAACAAGGTGCGTGACGAGCAGGACGCGGAGCCGATCGACCTCGAACGCGACCCGGAAAGCGGAGCCTATCGGAGGCAGGACCGGGACTGATGCGCAAGCCTGTTGGCGCCTTGTCCGTTTGTAGAGGGCCAGGAGCGGATATTTTGCCTCTGTTGCCGCTCTGGCCTCTGAGTCTGGTTCCGCCGCGGCAACCCAGAAGGCGGCCCTTAAGTCCCCGTTCTGCTCCGTCAGGGGCGACGAGAGCAGGTCGTCTTGTCGGCACCGGTTCAGGATATGCCGTGCCATGACCGCCGCGCCGAGCTTTCAGGAATTGATCCTGGTCCTGCAACGCTTCTGGGCAGGCGAGGGCTGCGCCGTGCTGCAGCCTTACGACATGCAGGTGGGTGCTGGCACCTTCCATCCCGCAACGACGCTCCGTTCGCTTGGGCCTGAGCCGTGGCGCGCCGCCTATGTGCAGCCCTCGCGCCGCCCCGCCGACGGACGCTACGGCGAGAACCCCAACCGGCTCCAGCACTACTACCAGTTTCAGGTGCTGCTGAAGCCGAGCCCACCCGACATTCTCGACCTCTATTTCGCCTCGCTCGCCGAGATCGGCATCAATGCGCGCGAACACGACCTCCGCCTTGTCGAGGATGACTGGGAGAGCCCGACGATCGGGGCATGGGGCCTCGGTTGGGAGGTTTGGTGCGACGGCATGGAAGTGAGCCAGTTTACTTATTTCCAGCAGGTCGGCGGCTATGATTGTAATCCGGTCTCGGGCGAGATCACCTATGGGCTTGAGCGCCTCGCGATGTATGTTCAGGGGGTCGAAAATGTATATGACCTTGATTTCAACGGCGCAGGCCTCTCCTATGGCGATGTTTTCCATCAGGCCGAACGCGAGTTCTCGGCCTACAATTTCGAACATGCGGACACTGACGCGCTGTTTCGCCATTTCACCGATGCCGAGCGCGAATGCGCGGCATTGGTGGAAGCGGGGCTGGCACTGCCGGCCTATGACCAGTGCATTCTGGCGAGCCACGCCTTCAACATGTTGGATGCCCGCGGTGTAGTGAGCGTGACCGAGCGGGCTGCCTATATCGGGCGCGTGCGCGCGCTTGCGCGCGCTGCAGCCGGGGCATGGCTGCGCGCCCGCGGCCATCTGGACGCTCCGGCATGAGTGAGCTGCTCGTCGAACTTCTCTCCGAGGAAATCCCGGCGCGGATGCAGGACCCGGCGCGGTGCGACTTCGAAAACCTTGTTCTAGACGGGCTCAAGGACGCAGACCTTGCGCATGGGGCCTCACGCGGATTCGCTACCCCGCGCCGGATCGCGCTCGTGGTCAAGGACCTGCCTGAGCGCCAGCCGGACCGGATCGAGATGCGCAAGGGTCCGCGCGTCGGCGCGCCGGACCGGGCCGTCGAGGGCTTTTTGAAAGCGGTGGGTCTCACCAGTCTCGATGACTGCGAGCGCCGTCAACAGGGCAAGGCAGAGTTCTGGTTCTCCCGGCACAGCGTTCCAGGCCGCCCAGTGCGCGAGGTTCTGGCGCACGTCGTGGCTGACGCGGTGGGGAGGCTCTCCTGGCCCAAATCCATGCGCTGGGGCGATGCGTCTATGCGCTATGTGCGGCCGCTGCGAGGCGTGTTGGCCCTTTTTGGCGGCGAAGCATTGCCTGGCGGCGTTGCAATCGGCGGCGCGGAAGGACAGCTCAATTTCTCAAATTGCACACGGGGCCACCGTTTCATGGCGCCGGGGGCGTTCCCCGTCACTGGCTTTGCCGACTATGAAACGAAGCTCCGTGCGGCTTACGTGCTGATCGATGTGGAAGAGCGCATGCAGCGCATCCGGGAGAGTGCGCCAGAGGGCGTGCGCCTTTCCGGGCGGCTGCTGGCCGAGAATGCCGGCCTCACGGAATGGCCGGTATCGGGCGTGGGTGATTTCGACCCGGCCTTCCTCGACTTGCCGCCCGAAGTATTGGTGACGAGCATGAAGTCGCATCAGCGCTACTTCCCTGTAGAGGACGAGACGGGCGGACTGGCGCCACGCTTCTTGTTCGTCGCGAATATCGAGGCGTTTGACGGCAATGCAGCCGTTCGGGCCGGCAATGAACGCGTGCTGCGCGCGCGCCTCGCCGACGCCCGCTTCTTTTGGGACCAGGATCGGACGCGCAGGCTGGAAGACCTTCTGCCAGGGCTCGACAAAGTGGTATTCCATGCAAAGCTCGGCAGTGTTGGTGGCAAGGTCGAGCGGCTGGAACAGCTTGCGGCATGGCTGACGCCGTTTGTGCCCGGCGCCGTCGTTGGCCTCTGCCGGCAGGCAGCGCGCCTTGCCAAGGCTGATCTTGTGACGGGCATGGTTGGCGAATTCCCCGAATTGCAGGGCGTCATGGGCCGCTATTATGCCCTCGGCGAGGGGCTGGACGCTGAGGTCGCCGAAGCGCTGGCAGCGCACTACAGGCCGCAGGGGCCGCGCGATGACGCTCCAGACGCGCCCGTGTCGATCGTCGCGGCGCTCGCCGACAAATTCGATACACTGGCCGGGTTCTTCTCTATAGACGAGCGTCCGACGGGCTCGCGCGATCCATTCGCATTGCGCCGCGCGGCGCTCGGTATTGTCCGCATCGTGCTCGAAAACGGCCTGCGCCTACCGCTCAGGCAGGCGATCGCGGCGGCGCAGGGAGGCTATGGAACGGAGGAGGGCGCGGACTCGCTCCTCGCCTTTTTCGAGGATCGGCTGAAGGCGCATCTGCGCGAACGCGGCACAAGGCACGATCTTGTATCCGCCGTTTTCGCGCTCGGTAATGAGGATGACCTGACGCGGCTCATGGCCCGTGTCGCCTTCCTCGAACGCTTCGTGGATGAGGAGGACGGTGCCAACCTGCTCGCGGCCTGCCGGCGCGCTGGCAGCATTCTCGCCATAGAGGAGAAGAAAGACAGTACGTCCTATGGCGCGGACGCCGATCCTGTAGCCTTCGTCGTCGAGGCCGAACGTGCGCTTCACGATGCGCTGATGCAAGCGAGTGCGGCGGCCTCACGTGCGGTCGAGGCGGAGGACTTCGCCGCCGCCACGCAGGCACTGGCCGCCCTACGTGCCCCGGTTGACCGGTTCTTCGACGAGGTGACAGTCAATGCCGAAGATGCCCCGCTCCGCATCAACCGCCTCCGTTTGTTGGCCGGCATCCGTGCCGCGACTTCGGGTGTTGCGGATTTCTCCAGAATAGAGGGCTGAGGCATGACCCGCTGGGTTTACGCCTTTGGAGGCGAGAAGACTGCTGGAGGCGCGGAGATGAATGCGCTGCTCGGCGGCAAGGGTGCCAACCTCGCTGAGATGGCGCGTCTTGGCCTGCCGGTCCCGCCGGGCTTCACGATCACCACCGAGGTCTGCACGCGCTTCTATGAGGACGGCGAATGCTATCCGGCAGGGCTGGAAGAACAGGTCGAGGCGGCGTTGGCGGTGGTCGAGGCGGCGGTCGACAGGCAGTTTGGCGGTGAGGACGAGCCACTTCTGCTTTCCGTGCGCTCCGGCGCCAGGGTCTCCATGCCTGGCATGATGGACACGGTGCTCAATCTCGGCCTGAACGACCGCACGGTGGAGGCGCTGGCGGTAAGCGCCGGCGACCGGCGCTTCGCTTTCGACAGCTACCGGCGCTTCGTCCAGATGTTCGCTGATGTAGCACTCGGCGTCGACCGCGGGCTCTTCGAGGAGGAGATCGAGCACCTCAAGGACAGGAAGGGCGTCGACGCCGACGCCGACCTCAACGCGGAAGACTGGCGCGCTCTCACCACCCGTTTCAAGGAGATCGTGCTGACGGAGACGGGTGTTCCGTTTCCCGATGAGCCTCACGCCCAGCTATGGGAGGCGATCGGCGCGGTGATGCGAAGCTGGCAGACGCCGCGCGCCCGGACCTATCGTCGCCTGCATGATATCCCCGAGGTGTGGGGCACGGCAGTCAATGTGCAGGCCATGGTGTTCGGCAATATGGGTGAGGACTGCGCCACCGGCGTCGCCTTCACTCGTAATCCTTCCACCGGCGAGAATGCGCTTTACGGCGAATATCTTGTCAATGCTCAGGGCGAGGATGTGGTAGCTGGCATCCGCACGCCCCAGAGCCTTACGGTAGCGGATGCGCAGGCGCGCGGCTCACAGCAGTCGCCGATGGAGCGGGCCATGCCGGAGGCCTTCGCTCGCCTCATGGAAATGCGCGCCCAGCTGGAGTGTCATTTCCGCGACATGCAGGACATCGAGTTTACAGTCGAGACCGGCCGACTATGGATGCTCCAGACGCGCTCCGGCAAGCGTACGGCCCAGGCAGCGCTGCAAATTGCGGTCGATATGGTTGAGGAAGGAACAATCGGGCCAGAGGAAGCGGTCATGCGCATCGAGCCACAGGCGCTGGAACAGCTCCTGCATCCAACGCTCGATCCCGATGCCGAGCGTGATGTGATCGCACGCGGTCTGCCGGCTTCGCCCGGCGCGGCATCGGGCCGGATCGTCTTCACCGCCGATGCGGCCGAGCAGGCGGCCGCGGCCGACGAGGCGGTGATCCTTGTGCGCAGCGAGACCAGCCCCGAGGACATTCATGGCATGCATGCCGCACGCGGCATCCTCACCTCGCGCGGCGGCATGACGAGCCACGCGGCCGTGGTGGCGCGTGGCATGGGGCGGGCCTGCGTGTCCGGTGCGGGTGCAGTTCGCATCGACGCTGAAAGCGGGGTCATGCTGGCCGGCGGACGGTGCTTCACGACCGCGGACCGGATCACCATAGACGGCGGCACGGGCGAGGTGATGGCGGGCGAGATCGCAACCATCCAGCCCGAGGTTACGGGCGGCTTTGCGCAGCTGATGGAATGGGCGGATGAGGCGCGCCTGCTTCGGGTGCGCGCGAATGCAGAGACGCCGCGCGATGCGGAGGCGGCCCGTGCTTTCGGGGCGGAGGGCATCGGGCTCTGCCGTACGGAGCATATGTTCTTCGACGCGGATCGAATCCTGGCCATGCGCGAGATGATCCTGGCCGACGATGAGACTGGGCGCCGCACCGCACTCGCCAAGCTTCTGCCCATGCAGCGCCGGGATTTCGTGGCGCTGTTCCGGATTATGGACGGCTTGCCGGTGACGATCCGGCTGCTAGATCCACCGCTGCATGAATTCCTGCCGCGTACCGAGGAAGAGACGGCTGAAGTGGCAGCGGCAGCGGGCGTCGATGCGGTCAAGCTGCGCCGCCGCGCGCTCCGCCTGGAGGAGGAGAATCCGATGCTTGGCCATCGCGGCTGCCGACTGGGCGTCACCTGGCCCGAAATCTACGAGATGCAGGCCCGCGCGATCTTCGAGGCCGCTGCTGAAACTGGGGCGGAGCCGGAGGTCATGGTGCCGTTGGTCGCCACTGGCAGCGAATTGGAGTACATCAAGGCGATTATCGACCGGACAGCGGCATCGGTGGTGGAGGAGACCAGCACAGCGCTCGCCTACAGCATCGGCACGATGATCGAACTGCCGCGTGCCGCGCTCCGTGCAGCTGAGATTGCCCCCGCCGCTGCGTTCTTCTCCTTTGGCACCAACGACCTGACGCAGACTGCCTTCGGCATTTCCCGTGATGATGCTAGCTCTTTTCTCGGCGCCTATCGTGACGGTGGTATCCTCGCGAATGACCCGTTCGAAACGCTGGACATCGACGGTGTAGGCGAGTTGGTGCGCCTCGCTGCCGAGCGCGGCCGGGCCGCGCGGCCGGACCTCAAACTCGGCATTTGCGGCGAGCATGGCGGCGATCCAGCCTCGGTTGTTTTCTGCCACGACATCGGCCTCGACTATGTCTCCTGCTCGCCCTATCGCGTCCCCATAGCGCGCCTCGCCGCCGCCCAGGCAGCAATTTCGTTGGGGAAGGGCAAGAAACAGGATCAAGCACCGCCTGCGCCCTAGGGCCGTCCCGCCGGCCCATTGCGCTCAATCTTCAGCCGATTTGTTCATGGAGTGCGGCACGCCGTCATCACGGCGCACCCTAACCCGACTTCCGCAACTCGGGGGTCGCGAAGATACGAACTCATTGATATTCCGAGTTGCGCCTAAAGAACCGACAAGTCGAAATCGGCCATCACAGGGGCGTGGTCCGAAGGCCGTTTCCAGCCGCGGGCGGCGCGCAGCACTTCGGCTCCGGTAAGCGCGTCGGAAAGCGCTGGCGTTGCCCAGATATGGTCAAGCCGTCGCCCACGGTCCGATGCTGACCAATCGCGCGCCCGGTAGCTCCACCAGCTGTAAAGCCGTTCATCCGGCGGAATGAAACGGCGTACGACATCGATCCAGCTATGTGCCTCCTGCACTGCTGCCAGATGCTCCACCTCGACAGGCGTGTGGCTCACCACACCGAGCAATTGGCGGTGTGACCAGACATCGGTTTCCAGCGGGGCGATATTGAGGTCTCCTACCATGACCCGGCGCACACCGTCCTGCTGCCGGTCCTGCCACCAGCCGGCCATCTCCCGGAGGAATTGCAGCTTGTGTGCGAATTTGTCGTTGATGTCCGGGTCCGGCTCGTCGCCGCCGGCCGGTACATAGAAATTATGGATCTCGATGCCCGCCACGGTCGCGAAGGCATGCCGCCCGTCTGCCCGGCCGCACCAGTCGCGCGTACCGCCGTCTTCGATCGGCAGGCGCGAGACGATCGCGACGCCGTGATAGCCCTTAATGCCGTAAAGCACCGTATGGTGATAGCCGAGCGCCTGGAAAGGCGCGACTGGGAAATGGTCGCTCTCGACTTTGATCTCCTGGAGGCAGAGCACATCCGGCGCACGCTCCGTCGCGAGGCGCTCGACTCCGCCGAGGCGTAGCCGGACCGAGTTCACATTCCAGCTTGCGATCCGAAGCCGCTCAGCCATTGAGCGCGGCTTTCTCGGCCTCCGTATAGAAGGCATCGGCATGGACATCCTCGGGGCGCATGGTGCGCGCCGCCAGCATGTCCGTTGCCGCCTCGACCATCGCTGGCGGCCCGGCGAGGTAGGCCTTATAGCCGTCGAGATCGTCGAAATCTGCCCCCACGGCTTCATGCACGAAGCCCGTGCGCCGGGCTGTGTCGTCTCCGGGTTCCGAGAGCACTACTCGGACGCTGAGCTGTTCATGCGCCGCCGCAAGCCTCGCAAGCTCGTCCTCCAGATAGACATCGCGTTCGGCGCGCAGACCGAAATAGAGGAACATCGGTTGCGGCATGCCCTTGTTGAGCGCGGCCTCCAGGATCGCCTTGATGGGTGCTAAGCCCGAGCCGCCGGCGATCGCCAGGATCGGACCACGGTGTGCCTCGCGCAGATAGGCCGCGCCATAGGGCCCCTCGACCGCGACCTTGTCGCCCTCCCTGACCTCATCCTGGACGAAATTGGAGACTGCGCCGTCTTGCATCGCGCGGATATGGAATTCGAGCATGGAGCTGCCGGGCTTCGACGCCATGGAATAGTCGCGAGCCGGCAGGCCGGCGAAGCGGAGCGAGGCATATTGACCGGCGGTATAGGCGAACGCGACGCCCTCAGGCAGGGCGAGGCGCAGCCGCAGGATGTCATGCGTCATCCGCGTGCGTTCGGCCACGGTTGCCTCGAAGCGGCGCAGCGGATGGGCAACCGCTTCCTCGTCGTCATTGAACCACGCGACCTCGAGGTTCTCCTGCGGGTGTGAGCGGCAGGCGAGCACGAAGCCGCTCTCCTTCTCTTCGGCCGTCAGCGCGAAGTCGGAATGCGGCTCCATCTCGACGCGGCCCGCATAGAGCCGGCTCTTACAGGCACCGCAATTGCCGGACCGGCACCCATGCGGATAGGGCGCGCCCTGCTCCAGCGCGGCCTCGAGCAGCGTCTGGTCGTCATCCACTTCCACCGGTTCGTCCCATTGGGCGATCTTCACGATATACGCCATGTGCTGTTCGCCCCTATTCCATGGACCGGATGATGCCTTCGCACATCGCCTTGGCGTCGCCAAACAGCATCATTGTGTTCTCGTTGAAGAACAGCGGGTTGTTGACGCCGGCATAGCCGCTCGCCATCGACCGTTTGACGAACATGACCATCCGCGCCCGGTCCACTTCCAGCACCGGCATACCGTAGATCGGGCTCGACGGGTCGTTGCGCGCGGAGGGGTTGGTGATATCGTTGGCGCCGATCACGAAGGCGATGTCGGTCGAGGGGAAATCCCGATTGATGGCTTCCATCTCGACCACCTTGTCGTAAGGCACATTGGCCTCGGCCAGCAGCACGTTCATATGCCCCGGCATCCGCCCCGCGACCGGGTGGATGGCGAAGCGTACGCGCACGCCTTCTCCCTCCAGTAGATCGACCATTTCCCGCAGCGCGTGCTGGGCCTGAGCCACCGCCATGCCGTAGCCCGGCACCACGACCACCGAGCCGGCATTGCGCAGCATGAAGGCGGCGTCGTCGGCATTGCCCGCCTTCACCGGGCCCCGGTCGGTGCCGACGTCTGCCGGCCCCTCGGTCTCGCCGCCGAAACCGCCTAGCAGCACATGCACGAGCGAGCGGTTCATGCCCTTGCACATGATGTAGGACAGGATCGCCCCGGACGCGCCGACCAGGGCGCCGGTGATGATCATCAGCGGGTTGTCGAGTGTGAAGCCGATGCCGCAGGACGCCCAGCCCGAGGCCGAGTTCAGCACTGAAATCACCACCGGCATGTCCGCCCCGCCGATCGGGATGACCACCAGTACGCCCCAGGCCAGCGCCGCCAGCGCCAGCGCCCAGAACAGTCCGTCCGTGCCCCAGCCGGCAAAGGCGAGCGCCGCCATCAGCACGATCAGGCCGACAAAGGCGTTGATCGCGCGCTGGCCGGTGAAGACGATGGGCGCGCTGCGCATCAGCCCATGCAGCTTGGCGAAGGCGACGACCGAGCCGGTGAAGGTGACGGCGCCGATCGCGGTAGAGGCCATGATCTCCACCAGGCTATGGGTCGCGAGTCCGCCTTCAAGCGGAATGCCGTAGAGGCTGGGACTTTCCAGGGCAGCGGCAGCGATCAGCACGGCGGCGAGCCCAACCAGGCTGTTGAAGATGGCGACGAGCTGCGGCAGGTCGGTGATCTTGACCCTGAGCGCGATGATCGTGCCGATCGCGCCCCCGATGACGATGCCGCCCAGCACCAGTTCGAAGGTGACGATCTGCGGGCGCAGCAGGGTGGCGCCTATGGCGATGGCCATGCCGGCAATGGCGATCCAATTGCCCCGCCGCGCGGTTTCCGGCGAGGCAAGGCCGCGAATACCGAGAATGAAGCAGACCGCCGCCACGAGGTAGGCGAAGGATGCAATCGAGGCTTCCATGCGCTTAGCTGCCCTTCTTGCGATACATCTGCAGCATGCGCTGGGTGATGATGAAGCCGCCGAAAATGTTGACCGAGGCGACCGTGACAGCGACGAAGCCGAGCAGCTTAGAGATGCCAAAGATTGCAGGGCCGGCGGCAATCATCGCCCCCAGCACGACCACGCCGGAAATGGCGTTGGCCACTGACATCAGCGGCGCATGCAGCGCCGGGGTCACCTTCCAGACCACGTAATAACCGACGAAGCAGGCGAGTGCGAACACAGTGAGGCCGAACAGAACCGGGTCAGTGGCGGGCGCGTCCGCCTGGACTGCCCGGTGGGCGAGGTCAGAAGCCTCGGCTGCCAGGCGCTGCGCTTCGTCCGCAAGCTGGCCGGCACGGTCCGCAATGGCGGCCGCATCGCGGTTCAGGGGGTCAGCCATCGGCCGTTTCCTTCGGGTTCAGCGCCGTCGCGGCGACGATCGGGTCATTATAGTCCGGCGCCAGCACGCTCCGATCCTTATCCACTAGGAGCTCGGTGAACGCGGTGAGGTTGCGGGCGTAGAGGGCGCTCGCATCCTGCGCCACGCTGGAGGGCAGGTCGCTGTCGCCGAGGATAAACACGCCCGCCTCCTCGACGATCTGGTCGGCACGGCTGAGTTCGCAATTGCCGCCCTGGGAGACGGCAAGATCGACCACCACCGAGCCTGGTGGCATGGCGCGCACCATCCCCGCCGAGAGCAGGCGCGGTGCCGGCCGGCCGGGGATCAGCGCGGTGGTGACGACGATATTGGTGCGCGCGAGCGTCTCGGCTAGTTTGCCGGCCTGCTCGCGCTTGTAGTCCTCGCCCATTTCGCGGGCATAGCCGCTTTCGTCCTCGGCCAGGCTCGGCTGCTTGTGGTCCACCTCGACGAAGCTCGCCCCCAGGCTTTCTACCTGCTCGCGCGCCGCCGGGCGCACATCCATCGCCGAGACGACCGCGCCGAGGCGCCGCGCCGTCGCAATCGCCTGGAGGCCGGCCACGCCGGCGCCGAGCACCAGCACCCGTGCGGGCGCGATGGTGCCGGCGGCGGTTACCATCATCGGGAAGGCGCGCCCAAACAGGTCTGCGGCGCGGATCACCGCCGCATAGCCCGCGAGGTTGGACTGGCTAGAGAGTGCGTCCATCGCCTGCGCGCGGGTGATACGTGGCATCAACTCCATCGCGAAGGCCTCGACGCCGCCGACGGCAAAGGCGGCGCGTCGATCCTCGTCGTCGAAGGGCGAGAGCAGGCCCGCCAGCATCGCGCCGCGCTTCAACCGCGCGACCGCCGGCGTCTGCACCGCCAGTACGAGGTCCGCTGCTTCCAGCACCTCCGGGTCGATCGCTGCGCCGGCCTCCTCATAGGCGGCGTCAGTATAGCCTGCCGCCGCGCCGGCTTCCGGTTCCACACGCACCTCGAAGCCCATTGCCAGCAGGCGCTTCACGCTGTCCGGCGTAGCGGCGACGCGGCGTTCGCGCGGCGCGGTCTCCTTCGGTATTCCTGCAAGCATGCCATCTCTCCGAGCGCGCGCGGTTGTTGCATTGCACAACGAATTTGGCAAGTACACGCATTGTCGCTATTCTCATGGTCCCGTCCCATGACCTCGCTCTTCGGCCGCCTTCGCGCCGGGGTCTGCTGGGAAACCTGGACGGAAAAGCCGGGGAGGGGTGTCTTGTTCGTCTGTCGTCTCATCGCCTTGCTGTTTGCTTGCGCCGCGATGGCGGCGCTCGGCGGCGATGTCTGGCAGGCCATCGCCGGTGGCGGCTGGCAACCGCAGGCGCTGGGGCAGTTGTGGTTCTCGCTGGACAGCGGCAGCCTCAATCTCGCGCAAGCCGTTATCCAGCGCTATCTGTATCCCTGGCTCTGGGACCCGGCATTCGTGCAGGTGCTGTTGTGGCCGGCCTGGGTCGTCCCAGGCACACTCGCGCTTGTGCTGTTCCTGCTCTGCCGCCGTCGGCATAGTCTATACGGAAGGTCCAATGGCAATCATCCTCGGCCATATGGTGGCCGACTATGACAATGACCGGGATTCCAGCGCCTTGATGCTGTCTGCCAGCTACACGCTGGTGCCTGGCCTGATAGTAGCAGGCCTCGAAATGCAGGAAGTGGAAGCGCGTGTCGCAGCCCCAATTGCGCCCGTAAAGCGTGTCCGCGCCCTTATGTTGAGCGCGCCGCAGACGATGCGTCCGTCGCGCCGCCCGACGAGCCGCCCGGCGTCGTCTCCAGGTTCCAGGGATTGCGCGTGTGGCCGAAGACCCGGTTGGTCGTTACCGGCATCATGCCCATTTCCGGCGAGTTCGACTTGGCCACGACGATGCCGCCGCGGGCCTCCGGCCAGGTGACGAGCGGGTCGGATTTGGCCACCACATTGTCGGCGAAGAGCGGGCAACCGTAGGTCGTCGGCATGCCCTCGACATCGATCAGGTCCTTGATGGCGATGGGCAGGCTGGCGAGCAGGCCGCAGTCTGCGGGCGGCGTGTCCTGCAGCCGTTTTGCATCGTCGTGCGCGCGCTCGAAGCGATGCAGCGCGTTCACCGCCCTGTCCACGGCCTCGATACGGGCTATGGACGCATCCACAAGCTCCAGCGGCGATGCCTCGCCCGCTTTCAGCCAGCACACGGCGTCCTCCGCAGACAGCTCCCAGAGCTCGGCCTTGAGACTTTCCCCTCGCAAGGCGGCTACTATAGCCCGAAAGCGGGAGTGGGGAATGTGGCAGGCAGGCGCGAGGACACCCGGCTCGTAACGGGGCGGGGCCGCTATCTGGACGATATCGAGGTTCCGGGCGCGCTCTGGGCGGCGTTCTTGCGCAGCCCGCACGCCCATGCCCGCATCCGATCGGTTGAGGGCGGCGGGGTCCGGGTCTTCACCGCGGCGGACATTGCGGGCCTCCAGGGCCTGCGTCCCTACCAGCCCGCCAATATGCAGACTGGTGAGCCCTTCGACTGCGAGCTGCATCCGTTGCTGGCGGAGGGGCGCGCGCGCTATGCGGGCCAGCCGGTCGCTTTTGTCACCGGCGCGACGCCGGAGGAAGCGCTGGATGCGGCCGACCGGGTGCAGATCGACTATGAAGCGCTCGATCCTGAGCCGGAGCGGGACTGCCTCGACTGGCGGACTGGCGACGCCGATGCGGTCGAGGCGGCGTTTGCGCGCGCCGCCTACCGGGTCGGCATCGCGCTCATAAACCATCGCGTGGTCGTCAACCCGATGGAGCCGCGCGGCGCGGCCGGCTTCTACGACCCGGCGAACGGGCGCTACACGCTCCGGCTCTCCAGCCAGAACCTGCATGTCAATCGCGACCATGTGGCGGCATGCCTGGGCGTCGAGCCGGCGCGGGTGCGGTTCATCGCCGAGGATGTGGGCGGCGGCTTCGGCGTCAAGAATTTCGCCTATCCCGAATATGCGCTGCTGCTCTGGGCCGCGCGCCGGCTCGGGCGCCCCGTGCGCTGGACGGCGACGCGCTCCGAGGCGTTCCTCAGCGACCACCAGTGCCGCGGCCAGCGCGCCGAAGCCGCGCTCGCGCTCGACGGCGAGGGGCGCTTCCTCGCGCTCCGCATAAAGAGCACGGCAAATGTCGGCGCCTGGTTCGGCAATGTCGCGGGCGGCGTCCAGACGGGGCAGTTCGTCCATCTGGCGGGCTCGGTCTATGCCATTCCGGCCGTCGCCCTGCATATCCGCGCCGTGTTGACCAACACGCCGCCCGAGGGCGTGACGCGCGGGCCGGGCTTCGCGGAAATGGTGAACATCCTCGAACGCCTTATCGACAAGGCGGCGGCGGAGACCGGCATGGCGCGTGAGGTGCTCCGACGGCGCAATCTGGTCTCCCGCCTGCCGATGACCAATGCGCTCGGCTTCACCGTGGACAGTGGCGCCTTCCGGGAGGGCTTTCAGCTCGCCGAGCGGGCCGCCCGGGGCTTTGCCGGGCGCCGGCGCGCCAGCGAGGCGGCGGGCCTCTTGCGCGGGCTCGGCTTCGCCTGCCACATCAAGGCCACCGGCGGCTATCCGGAGGAGAATGTGGAGCTACGCTTCCATAGTGACGGCCGGGTGGACCTCGTGACCGGCACACAGCATATCGGCCAGGGGCATGAGACCACCTTCCCGGAGATCGCGGCCCGCTGCCTTGACCTGCCGAGCGCCTGCATCCGTCTCGTCCAGGGCGACACGGACGAGATCGCCATGGGCGGCGGCCACGGCTCATCGCGCGCCACCTATATGGCCGGCACGGCGGTCTTCCGCGCGAGCGAGATCGTCATCGAGAAGGGCCGTGCGCTGGCGGCCGACTGGCTGGAGGCGGCTGAGGCGGACATCGAATATGAAGCCGGGCGGTTCCGCGTCGCCGGCACGGACCGTGCGGCCGCCCTGTTCGATCTTGCCGGCGCCGGCGCGCTCGATACCTATTACCACTGGGCGCGGGAATGGATGACCTTCCCGACCGGGACGCATCTGGCGGAAGTCGAGATCGACCCGGACACGGGCGCCGCGCAGCTCGTTCGCTATGCGGCCTTTGACGACTATGGCGAGCATATCGACGACGCCATCGTCGCCGGTCAGGCGCATGGCGCCATCGCCCAGGGCGTCGGGCAGGCGCTGCTTGAGGAGGCGGTGTTCGAGCCGGAAACGGGCCAGCCGCTCACCGGGTCCTTCCTGGATTACGCCATGCCGCGCGCCGACGATCTGCCGTCCTTCGACCTCGCCTTCACGCCGACGCGCTGCACGACCAACCCGCTCGGCGTGAAGGGCTGCGGCGAGGCCGGCGCCGTCGCCGGCTATCCGGCGGTCACCAACGCCATCCTGGATGCGCTGGCACCGCTCGGTGTCACGCGCTTCGACGGCGCCGCGAGCCCGTTCCGCATATGGCGGGCGATAAGGGAGGCGGCGGCGCGCGGGTCGTGAACGCGGCCGGGCGGGCAGAGGGTCAGAGCGTCACCGCCACTTGCCAGCGGCGTTCCGTCAGCCGGTGGATGGCTTTCGGCGTATCCTTCAGAGCCCAGGTTTCCGTGACGTGCGGCTCGACCTTGCCCGTGTTCTTCAGGTCGTCGGTCATGTGCAGATCGGCGTTCATACGGGCCTTGAGGACGGGGATGCGGCCAAGTTTTCGAACTCGCTCGCATGGGCAGCTGGAGGCGCAGGCGATCAGCACGTCGAAGCCGGCCGCCTCGCGGGCAGCGGCCGAGAGGGTGCACCTTGCACAAGGAAGTCATAAATGACTTTTCCCGGGCCGCGATCCACGCAGGGGTCCCGCACCGCCGGTTTGATGCGGCGGTAAGCTCATGCATGCGCATATGAACATGAAGTTCCTGCGGACCTTTGTTGCGGTAGTCGAGAAGCGGAGCAGCACGCGGGCGGGGCGTCCGTCGGCGTAAGAAATGGAGCAAGCAAAGGGCTTGGCCGGTAGGCCGGGGCCGGTATAGGCTGGTGCGGCCACCAAGGATGGGGGCAAGCTGAGACGGAGGAGCACCATGCCCGAATTCCAGCATATCGAGGCAAAGCCCGTGGCCGGCGCGCTCGGCGCCGAGATCAGCGGGATCGATCTTGGGCATATTGATGAGGAGACCCTCGACGAGATTCGCCGGGCGCTGCACGAGTATCTGGTGATCTTCTTCCGCGGGCAGGACATCACGCCCGCACAGCAGCTCGCTTTCGCGCGTCGCTGGGGCGACATCCACGTGCATCCCTTCATCAAGGGGATGGACGACTACCCGGAGATTCTGGAGATCCGCAAGACGCCGGCGGACAAGAGCAATTTCGGCGGCGCATGGCATTCCGACCAGATGTTCTCGCCCCGGCCCGCTATGGGTACTATCCTCTATGCTAGGCAAGTGCCGTCAAAGGGTGGTGACACGCTGTTCACCAACCAGTATCTCGCCTATGAAACGCTCTCGGACGGCCTTAGGGAGACGCTGGCTGGCCTACGCGCGGTGTCTGTCGGCGACCGCTTCAAGAGCACGGGCGGCAGGACGCGCCTCGACATTCATGCCGAGCGCCCCTCGATGCAGGTCAAGGACCCTGGTAATGTGCAGACCACTGCCTCGCATCCTGTCGTGCGCACCCACCCGGAGACCGGGCGCAAGGCGCTCTATATCGGTGGCCACTGTCAGCATTTCGACGGCCTGACGGACGCCGAAAGTGCGCCACTGCTCGACTGGCTGTGCCAGCACTCGACCAAGCCGGAATTCCAGTGCCGCTTCCGCTGGGAAGAGGGGTCGGTGGCCTTCTGGGACAATCGCTGCACCCAGCATTATGCGCTTGACGATTATCCGGGCGAGACCCGTGTCATGCACCGCGTCACGATCTGCGGCGACACGCCGGTCTGATTGCCTGTAGGCCTACGCGGCTTTTTACGGGCCTGTTGGTTTTGTGCCCCTGCCAATTTTTGCGATTGACTTGCATTTTCACATGTAGCAGAATGGTAGAATCAGCAGGTTCATCCGGGGACAGCGCCCATGTATGTTTGCATCTGCAATGCCTATCGCGACGCCGAGATCCGCGAGGCGGCGCGCACCGGTGTGCGCTCGGCACATAAGGCCTATGCGGCGCTCGGCGGCGGTCCCCGCTGCGGCCGCTGCCTGCCAGATGCCCAGGACCTGATCGACCGGGAACATGGCGCGCCCGCCGTCCATGCGGTATCTGGCAGGGAACCCGTGCAGGCCGGTTGAAGTCTCACCCGCCTTGTCCCGGTCCTCGGCCTAGTCTTCTATTCAGTCTTCGGCCGGCTGGCTCTGCATCTGGATGTAGTTCTCTATGCCCATGCGAGCGATGAGTTCCCCCTGGGTCTCCAGCCAGTCCACATGTTCCTCCTCGCTTGAGAGGATTTCGCGCAGCAAATGGCGGCTCACATAATCGGAGACCGTTTCGCAATGGGCGATGCCGTCACGTAGCGCGGGAATGGCCGCATGTTCGAGCGCCAGGTCGGCCTCGAGGATCTCCTGCACCGTCTCTCCGATGCGCAGCCTGCCGATGTCTTGCAGGTTTGGCAGCCCTTCGAGGAACAGGATGCGTTCGACAAGCTCGTCGGCATGGCGCATCTCATCGACCGATTCCTCATATTCATGTTTGGCGAGCCTTTCGATGCCCCAGTTCTTCAACATCCGGGAATGGAGGAAATACTGGTTGATCGCCGTGAGCTCGTTCTTCAGCACATCATTGAGTATTGCGATGACTTTCTTGTCACCCTTCATGACTCTCTCCTGTCGTTCACCTGCCCGCACAGGCTAGGATTTCTAAGGCACAACCACGACATAATATAGCCGCAAGCATCGCGGAACAAGGGCTATAGTCCCTAATTAATCCACAAGCATGACTTGCGAATCATTGTTGTTTTCATCCACAAATTATGTGCGAATGTTTCGCATTATCTTTCGCAGAAAACAGGCATTGGACGTGCGGGGAAACCCCGCTGAGGCCCTTTCTTCGATGCTCTCTGTTCAAACGGGAGGCCTGATTCTATGTCTGCAGTTCCGCCCGCCCGCGGAAATGTTCCAGCGCCTCCGGGTTCTCAAGCGCCTCGATATTGGCAACCGGCCGCCCGTGGACCACCTCGCGCACCGCAAGTTCGACGATCTTGCCCGACCGCGTGCGCGGGATGTCGGCGACTTCCGCGATCACCGCCGGCATGTGGCGCGGCGAGGCGCGCTCGCGGATGCGCCGGCGGATGCGGTCCCGGAGCGCGTCATCAAGTGCCGCCCCGGTCGCGAGCCGCACGAACAGCACGATGCGCGTGTCTCCCTGCCATTCCTGGCCGATCGCCAGCGCTTCCTCGACCTCGTCGATCGACTCGGCCTCGCGATAGATTTCCGCCGTGCCGATGCGCACCCCGCCCGGATTGAGCGTCGCGTCCGAGCGCCCATAGATAATCATGCCGCCGGTTGCTGACGAGACCGAGGCGAAGTCCCCTTGCCGCCAGACATTGTCCCAGCGGGCGAAATAGGCTTCGTGGTAGCGCGTGTCGCCCGGGTCATTCCAGAACATGACCGGCATGGAAGGGAAGGGCCGAGCGCAGACCAGTTCGCCCTTTTCATCCAGCAAGTTCCGCCCCTCGCTGTCGAACACGCGCACATCCATGCCGAGCTGCGGAGCCTGGATCTCGCCGCGATGGACGGCGCCCAGCGGGTTGGCACCTACGAAACAGCCGAGCAGGTCGGTGCCGCCCGACATGGAGGCAACCGCCATATCCGCCTTCACCGTGTCATAGAGCCAGTTGAAGCTCTCGGGCGCCAGTGGTGAGCCCGTCGTGAGCACGCTGCGCAGCACTGCAAGCCGCCGTCCGGCCGCAGGCGCAACCTCCGCCTTGCGGACTGCATCGACATATTTGGCCGAGAGGCCGAGATGGCTGATGCCTTCTTCCTCGGCGAAGTCCCAGAGCGCGTCGGGCGTGGGATGGAAGGGCGAACCATCGTAAAGCATCAGCACGGCCCCAAAGGCGAGGCCGCCGAGCAGCCAGTTCCACATCATCCAGCCGAGTGTGGTGAAGTAGAACACCCGGTCGCCCTCGCAGACATCGGCATGCAGGCGGTGTTCCTTCAGGTTCATCAGTAGCGCGCCGCCCGCACCGTGGACGATGCATTTGGGCTTTCCGGTTGTGCCGGAGGAATAGAGAATAAAAAGCGGCCGGTCGAAGGCCCCGCGGTTCCAGGCGATGGGACCGGGCGCAACGCCGCCCATAAACGCGGCGAATGAGACGGCTTTCGGCACAGCGGATAGGTCCGGCTCATCGGTAAGATAGGGGATCACCACGACCGTCTCGACCGAGGGCAGGCCGTTGGCGACCTCGGCGAGGTTGGCGCGGATGTCGTGGTCGCGGCCCGCATATTTGTAGCCGTCCACGGCGAACAGGATGCGCGGCTCGATCTGGCCGAAGCGGTCGAGCACGCCAGCCGCGCCGAAATCCGGTGAGCAGGAGGAGAAGGTCGCGCCGAGCGCCGCCGCTGCCGCCATGACGGCGATCGCTTCCGGCATGTTCGGCAGGTAGGCTGCCACCCGATCGCCCTCGCCCAAACCCGCCGCTGCTAGCGCTTGGGCGAGGCAGGAGGACATGTCGTGGAGCCAGTCGCGCGAGCAGATGCGCCGGAGCCCGTCCTCGCGCCGGAAGACGATGGCCGGCGCCTCGCCCCGCAGCCTCAGTAGGTTTTCGGCGTAGTTGAGCCGTGCGCGGGGGAAGAAGCGCGCGCCCGGCATCCGGTCTCCGTCCTCAATGACGGGCCCCGCACCTTTCTCGCCGATGATGCCGACCTCATCCCAGAGAAGGTCCCAGAAGGCTTCCGGCCGTTCGACCGACCAGCGGTGCAAGGCGGCGTAATCCTCTGCGGCCGCGCCTTTCTCGGCATGGGCGCGGGCCATGAAGGCCGCCATGTTGCTCGCCGCCTTGCGCGCTGCGGGTGGTTCCCAGAGCAGATCGGACATGCCTCGCGCGCCTCGGTGACGGACAGGGTGACGGGATAGGGGGCTGCGAGCAACGATAACCGCTCGCGCCGGGCGGCGAAAGCGCTCCTCCCGCGCGTGCCCCTGTCTACGCCTTGCGCGCTGGGTACTCGTTCCAGCCGTGGCTTCAGCAGGGCATCCGGGCTAATCTGGCGCGGAGCCAAGGAGCAGAACTGCCTATGTCGGCCCAAGCAACCCCTGGAACAGATGCCGGGCCTGCGGTCACCGCCACGACGCAGGCCGCGCCTGTTCTCGACCAGCACCGTTTTCCCGAAGACCGCCTCGCCAGTTTCATGGCGCGGGAGGTCGCGGGCTTTGTGGCCCCGCTCCGGGTCTCGCAATTCCGGGGCGGCATGTCGAACCCGACCTTCCTGCTGCAGGACGGCAACGGGCGGCGCTATGTTATGCGCAAGAAACCGCCTGGCACATTGCTGCCCTCTGCCCATGCGGTGGACCGCGAATATCGCGTCATCTCTGCGCTTGCGGAGACGGATGTGCCGGTCGCGCGTGCCTTCGCGCTCTGCGAGGACGAGGCGATGATCGGCCGCGCCTTCTATATTATGGAGCATGTCGAGGGACGCGTGGCACGCAACCTAACGTTGCCGGACTTTCCGCCCGCCGGCCGTGCCGCCGTCTATGACGCCATGAATGCGGCGCTGGCCGCGCTGCATAATGTCGATTTCCGCACTGCCGGGCTGGAGGGCTATGGGCGCGAGGGCGGCTACATGGCCCGGCAGGTGCGCCGCTGGTCCGGTCAGTACGAGATGAGCAAGACCGACGAGATTCCGGAGATGGACAATCTCGTGGCCTGGCTCGCCCAAAATATGCCGCCCGACGATGAAACCGCGGTCGTCCACGGCGACTACCGGCTGGAAAACATGATTCTTCATCCGACCGAGCCGCGCGTACTCGCCGTGGTGGACTGGGAGCTCGGCACACTCGGCAACCCGCTCTCGGATCTGGCCTATAACTGCTTGCCCTACCATTCGGGCGATGATGTGCGTGGTTCCCTCGCTGGGATGGACCATGACGAAACCGGTATCCCCTCCGAAGACGACTATCTGGCTGCCTATTGCGCGCGCACTGGACGCGGCGGCATTCCCGACTGGAACTTCTATCTCGCCTTTTCGCTCTTCCGCCTCGCCGCAATCAGCCAGGGTGTCTACAAGCGCGGCCTCGATGGCAATGCCAGCTCCCCCGACGCCATCCAACGTGGCGCCAAGGCCCGGCATTTGGCAAAAACCGGCTGGGCGATTGCCCAAAGGGGGGTAAGTGACACGACCCGGCCCTGGAACGAACACAGGCGCGCCAGGTCAAGCCCAGGTCGAGCACGATAGGTCAAGCCCGGGCCTCCGGGTTGGTGGCATGTTCAAATCACGCCTTCCTTCCGCAGCCGCGCGGCCGTGTCAGCATCGATGCCGCAATGGGTGGCCAGTACTTCTTCAGAGTGCTCGCCGAGAGTGGGCGGTCGGTGGATATGGGCCGGGGAGTCGGAGAGCTTGATCGGGCAGCCGACGGTCTTGTAAGCGCCGCGGCCGGGATAATCGACCTCGACGATCATCTCCCGCGCATGCAGATGCGGGTCGGCCAGCACTTCGCTCGTGTCCTGACAGGCCCCGCAGGGTACGCCGGCAGCACTCAGAAGGGCCATCGCCTCGTATTTGCTCCGTTGGCGGGTCCAACTCTCGACGAGCGCGTCATATTCCTCGCGGTGCTGCCAGCGGTCCTCCGGCGTGGCGAAGCGTGGGTCGTCAAGTTCGGGCATGTCTAGCACACGCCGGAAGCCCTCATACATCTGCGGCTGACAGAAGATATAGACATAGTCATTCGGCCCCCCCGGTGCACAGGCATAGGTAGAGCCGGGGACGGTCCGGCCGAGCTGGTTGCCGCGCCGGGGCTGTACCATGCCCTGGCGCTGATGGTCGCGCAGGCTGACGCGCATTATGTTGACGACCGCCTCCTGCATTGAGACCTCGACCTTCTGGCCGCGCCCAGTGGCATGGCGCTGCTGGAGGGCAGCGAGCAGACCGATGGCAAGATGCATGCCGGTGCCCGAATCGCCGATGGCGGGCCAGATGTAGGTCGGCGGGTTCTCCGGGAAGCCGGTGACGCTCATCGCCCCACCCATGGCCTGGGCGATCGGCTCGAAGGCCTTGTAGCCGGAATTGGGCCCGTGGCTGCCGAAGCCCTTGATGGTGCCGTAGATTAGGCGCGGGTTGATCTGCGAGAGCGCGTCATAGCCAAGGCCGAGCCGGTCCAGCGCGCCTGGTGAGAAGTTCTCGACCAGCATGTCTACCTCGGCAATCAGCGTCCTGAACAGCACCTTGCCGTCCTCTGTCTTGAGGTTGAGGGTCAGACTCTTCTTATTGGCGTTCAGCACCAAGAAGAACAGCCCGTCCTGGCCCGGGATATCCGGCATCGCCCGGCGGGCGGCCTCGCCCTTGCCCGGTTCCTCCAGCTTGATGACCTCGGCACCGAGCCAGGCCAGGACCTGCGTGCAGGCCGGGCCCGCCTGGTTGTGGGTCATGTCGAGGATTCTGACGCCGTTCAGGGCTGTGCTCATGGGAGCCGCTCCTTCTTGTTCTCATCGCCGGGCCGGTTATGCTGCCGCCATGACGCAGCAAATTCTGACGCCGGTCAACGGGACGACCTGCGCGGCCAATGGGCGGAAGATCGACAAGCGCGCCGGCGGCTCTCAACCGACCCTTTGAGGGGAACAGCCATGACACCGCTTCATCCAGAATTCGGCGTGCAGCTCGAAAGCCGGCCGATCAGCAGCCTCGACATCGATGCGGTGCGGGCGACGATAGACCGCCATTCCTTCGTGCATGTGCCGGGCGCCGCAGAGGGAGACGAAGCACATTTGGCCTTCACCCGCCGACTGGGCGAGCCGGAGGCGAACCATGTGGTGCTCGGCCGCGAGGGGCGGGTCGAGTATTTTGGCACCATTGGCAATGTACGTTCCGACGGCAGCACCGCCGGCAATGCCCACGAGCACACGGTCTTCCAGACCGGCAACAATATGTGGCACTCGGACTCCTCCTTCCGCGCCGTGCCGGCCTTCGTCTCGATCATGTGTGCCTATGAGACGCCTGAGGAGGGTGGCGAGACGCTGTTCGTCAGCCAGCGTGCTGCTTGGGACCGGCTTGAGGAGGTGAAGCAGGATCAGCTCGCGCCGCTCGTTTGCATCCACGACTATGTGTTCTCGCGCTCCAAGGTCGGACCCAATGCGGTGACGCCCTCGCATGCCGCCTCGTTGCCGCCTGTGCGCCAGCGCCTCGTGCGCCGCAACCCAGCGCATGGCGCACGTAACCTCTATGTCGGCTCGCATGCGCGCGAGATCGAGGGGTGGAGCTTCGAGGAAAGCCGGGAGCTGCTGGACGGGCTGGTTGAGGAAATGACGGCGGCGGCGCATGTGTTGAGCCACCGCTGGCAGCCTGGCGACCTCGTGATCTGGGATAATCGCTGCCTGCTTCACCGGGGTGCGGGTTACGACGCCGACCGATTCCGCCGTCGCATGCGCCAGACCCGTGTCGCCGGCACCGGCCCGACGCTGGAGGAATAGCTCGGAGATTCAGTTGGTGGCAAGCTTATCGGAGCGGTTTACGAGGTCTGGTTTCGGCGGGTCCTTGCGAGCCGTTTCGCGACCTGCTGCTTCTCCCAGCTGCCACCGAACAGATTGACGATCTCGAACACACTGAGCCCATGGACGGCAAGCCCGATACCCCAGCCAAACGCGGCCCAGAGGAACCAGAGATAGCCTGGGCTTGTGAAGAGGTTGATCGCGGCAAGGCCGGCGATGACGACGACATATTGGAGGGCGTGGATGTAGAAGGACCGGATATCCCGGACATATTCCATGACCTGCTGTTCGTCTTCGGGGAGGCTAGGAAGAGGGGTGTTGGCGGCGGTTGTCATGTCTTGCTCCTGTCGCAAAGCGGAAAAGTCCGTTTCTAGGACGGCGGCGAGGCATTTGAGCGTCTCGGCGCTGGCGTTCGCCCCGCGCTCAATGCGTTGCAGGGTACGCACGCTGACGCCCGCCATCGAGGCTAGTTGCTCTTGGGACAGCCCCCGTTCGAGACGCAGCTTACGGACGATCATAACCGCCTCTCCCACCGTTCCTGCATGTCGCTATGGCCGGTTTCGCCGCCGCCGGCCACGACAGGAACCCGACTTTTCCGCGACAGCAAGGTCCGCCAGAAGACCTTATGCTGGTAGGATCCTCCAGGCGACATCTTCATGGCCCGGCGCGAAGGCGTTGTTGGTGACGGCCGGATTACGGTTGACCAGCCGGCGCGCATAGATCGGATGGGTCATGGCGCGCACCTCATGCTCGATGCGGAACACCGGCTCGCCTGTGCCGGGATCGACAATGTCGAGGAAGCGGTACTGCCACTGGTTGCTTTCCTCGGACACGAGGCCCCGCTCCTTCAGCCAGCGGTGCGGGCCGGAAAAGTCGGCGACATAAACCGCGATATGGTGGCCGTCATAGTCGGGTAGCGGCTCGGTCGTCTCGACGAAGCGTAGCTTCTGGCCGCGCCCAACCGCGGCGTGGCCGACGCCCTCTTCATCGACCCAGGCCCTGGTTTTCCAGACCTCACGGTAGAAGGCTGCCGCGGCTGCCGCCGTTCCCTCGGGCACATCGAAGGCAACATAGTCCATGGCGAGCGTCTGTCCACAGCGGGGCCCGTGGATACGGAAGCGATTGCCCCAAGGACAGGTTGTGTCGATGTACCCGTTCTTGCGCTCGCCCGGCATGCCGGTGGCCTCGAGCCGGGCCTCCAGCGCGTCGAGGTCGGGCATGACGAGGCCCGTGTGCCCCCGGAGGCGCTGCGCCGTGCCGACCGGCAGGTGGAACTGACTCTGCCCGACATTGACCCACATGTTGTCTGTGCCAGTCACCAGATAAGGGTCGCGCGTCAGCCCGAGCGCGGTGACATAAAATTGGGTTGCCCGCATCTGGTCCGGCACTCGGATATTGATATGTTCCAACGCGACGATATTGCCGACATCCTCGCTGGCACGGTCGAATTGCGGCATGGTGCCTCTTCCCTTTCATGGGCCGTCGAGGTGGCGAGACTACACCGCCGGACCGGCCTTAGCGAGAGAAGCCGGCTCCTGTCTTTGATGATCGCAACCTGGCACGGGCGACCGACAAGGACGATCCATTCCCTGTCCGCCGCCACTGCTGTCTCCCTCCCAGTGACGGGTGAGGTGTTGCGGACGAAGTCGTCTTAACCAGAGCCAAGCGGGCTCTTGTCGGGGGCAGCGCCTGTTGCTCCGCGTTTTGCCGCTTCCTCGGCGACCAGCTCCTTCTTGGAGAGCTTGCCGATCATCGTCTTGGGCAGCTCGTGGCGGAACTCGATATGCTTTGGTATCTCGTGGCGGCCGAGCTTGTCTTGCAGGAACGCGCGCAGCCCGTCTTCGTCCAGTATCCCAGCTTCGCCGAGCTTGACGAACGCCTTCACAGCCTCGCCCGTATAGTCGTCCGGCACGCCGATGACGGTAACCTCCTCGACCGCGGGATGGCGGTAGATCGCTTCCTCGACATTACGCGGGAAGACATTGTAGCCGCTGACCAGCACAAGGTCTTTCTTGCGGTCGATGATGAACAGATAGCCGTCCTCGTCGATATGGCCCACATCACCGGTGCGCAGCCGACCTTCAACGATGGCCTCGGCCGTCGCGTCCTCCTGGCGCCAATAGCCCTTCATCACCTGCGGGCCGGCAATGCAAATCTCTCCGTCCTCGCCCTGTGCCAGCAGCTTCAGTGGATCGTCCTTGTCCACGATGGTGATCGTCGTGCCGGGCAGGGGCATGCCGACCGATCCTTCCTTGTTGACGCCCTCAAAGGGGTTACAGGCGGCGATGGGCGCGGATTCCGTCAGCCCATAGCCCTCGACTAGCTGGCAGCCGGACAGCGCCTCGAAGCGGCGCTTGATCTCCACCGGCAAGGGTGCGCCGCCCGACATGCAGGTCTTGATTGAGGTGAGGTCGAAGCGGGCCGGCTTCGGATGGTTCACGATAGCCGTGTACATGGTCGGCACGCCAGGGAAGAGTGTCGGTTTCTTCTTCGTGATGTCTTGCAGCACCGGGTCGAGCTCGAAACGCGGGCGCATGACGATAGAGCCGCCGATAGCGATGGTGAAATTCATAACCACCGTCATCGCGAAAACATGGAAGAAGGGCAGCACGCCCATCATGCGCTCCCGCCCCGGCTCCAGATGCGGGTTCCAGCGGAGCGCCTGGTGGATATTGGCATGCAGGTTCGCATGGGTCAGCATCGCACCCTTGGGCGCGCCGGTTGTGCCGCCAGTATATTGAAACACGGCGACATCCTCGCGCGGGTCGATGGCTGGCACCTCGTAGCGGCCATCATTATCCAGCAGCTGCCGGAAGGACACATGCCTGTCATCCTCGGGCGCCGTTGCGATCTCGCTGCGCTTGATTAGCGGGAACAGCAGGTTCTTTGGAAAGGGCAGCACCTCCTGGAGACTGCTCACCACTAGCTTCTGGAGGCGCGTTTTTCCCAGCAGCGCCGCCATCTTGGGATAGAGCGCGGCGAGACCGAGCGTCACCATGATGTCGGTCTCGGAATCCTCAATCTGATGGGTAAGCTCTTCCTCCGAATAGAGCGGGCTGTAGTTCACCACCGTGCCGCCAGCCTTCAGGACACCGAAATAGGAGATAACGAATTGCGGGCAGTTGGGCAGGAAGAGTCCGACCTTGACGCCCGTCTCTACTCCGAGCGCGCGGAAGCCTGTGGCAGCGCGGTCCACCATCGTTCCGAGTTCGGCATAGCGGTATGTCTTGCCGAGGAAGTCGATCGCCTCATTGTCCGGGAAGCGCCGGACGGAGTCGTCCAGAACGGCAAAGAGCGGCGCCTCGGGAATATCTAAATTCCAGTCCACATGATCGGGATAGTTCGCAAGCCACGGATGCCAGTCGTTCGCCATGTCTTTCCTCCCCCGGCAGTCGCAGGAAACGCGTGCTGATGTTAGCGCGCCTGCCTGTCTCTTGTCATGCGCGCCCAGTGCCTGCCGGTTGCGCGGTGGGGCGGAGCTGCCGCATGCTATGTAGCTATGATGTCGCCCCTGGATTTTTCTCCTGGCCTGGACCGCCCGCTGCCGCAAGCCGTCGAAATCGTCGTGATCGGCGGCGGCGTTGTCGGTGTGATAGCCGCGCTCATGCTGGCGGAATGGGGCGTGCCGGTGCTGCTCTGCGAGAAAGGACGGGTCGCGGGCGAACAATCCTCCCGCAATTGGGGTTGGATCCGCATCCAGGGGCGTGACCTACGCGAAATTCCCCTCATGCTCGAATCCCAGGCGCTCTGGCGGCGTTTCGGCATCGAGAGCCTGGTCGATTTCGGACTTCGCCAGAAGGGCATAGCCTATATCGCCGCCGATGAGGAGGAACTGGCCGAGCACGAGGCGTGGCTTGCAGCCGCCAGGCCTTTCCAGCTTTCCTCGCACATGCTCTCTGCCGCCGAGGCGGCCTCGCTGATTGGGCAGGAAAGTGGGCGCTTCTCCGGCGGGCTACTGACGCCGAGCGATATGCATGCCGAGCCCGCATACGCCGTGCCAGCACTGGCACGGCTGGCGGCGAAGGCGGGCGCGGCAATCTTCGAGGGGACAGCCGTGCGCGCGCTAGATCTTGCCGGCGGGCGAGTCGCCGGGGTTGTTACCGAGCACGGCACTGTCGCTTGCCGCGCTGTCATCCTGGCAGGTGGTGCCTGGTGCCGACCGTTCCTTGAGAATATAGGGCATACACTGCCACAGCTTGCCGTGCGTGCGCAGGCGCTGCGCACCGCTCCGGCACCGCCGATAGTGCCGGGCCCGGTCGGCATGCGCCGGGCCTCGCTGCGCCCGCGGCTCGACGGCGGCTACACCGTCGGGCGGGTCGGCGCGGCACGGTTCGACCTGATTCCCGCTGCCTTTGCCCATTTCCGCGCCTTCCTACCTCTGCTCAGGGAAAGCTGGCGCACGACGCGTATCCGGTTCGGGCCGGAATTCTTCGGTGCGCTCGGCCGACGGCGCTGGCGAGCGGATCAGTTGAGTCCTATGGAGCAGGCCCGCATGCTCGACCCTGCCCCGGATAGCAAGATATCGGCCGCCCTGTTGCGCGCGGCGCAGCGCGCTTATCCCCAGCTTCAGGGCGTGCGGGCGGTCGAAGACTGGGCTGGCATGATCGATGTGACACCGGACGAGGTGCCGCTGATCGGTCCTGTCGCTGGTCTGGAGGGTCTGACCCTCGCCACCGGAATGTCGGGCCACGGTTTCGGCCTCGGGCCGGGTGCGGGCCTTCTCGCGGCGCAACTCGCCGCCGGAAGGGAGCCGGCTGCCGATCCGGCTCCCTTTGCTGTCGGCCGCTTCGCCCGTTCCTGAGAGCGGCTCTGAAGGCAACGGCACCGAAAAATCCGAGCCTACCCCGCGGCGATGTCGTCGCTGGCAGCCCAGAGGCGCTCCTGATCCTCGACCGAGAGTGAGGCGGGAGAGGACACTGCTTCCCCGCTCCCGGAGAAATAGCGGCCGCTGACGCCGGTCAGCGCCGGATCGGAGGCGAGTTGGATGCTGAGTGCCGCTCCCTCCTCGACACTAACGGCCCCCAACAGACGAAATCCGATTCTGATCACATTGCGGAATAGCCAGCCATTATTGCTGCCAAAACGGCTTGCTACTATGCCGGGATGCAGCGCGTTGACTGTGACGGAGCTGTCTTTCAGCCGTCGCGCCAGTGCATAGGTGAACATGATATTGGCGAGCTTTGAGCGGCTGTAGGCGGTGCGCGCACTATAGCGCTGTGCGCATTGCAGATCGTCGAAGTTGAGGACCGTGCGCTGGTGGGCGATAGAGGCGACGACGATGATGCGTCCCGCCTCCGCTGCCCGGAGCCGGTCCAACAGCAGGTTGGTCAGCAAGAAATAGCTCATATGGTTGAGCGCGAAGGTGGCCTCGAGATTGTCTGCCGTCACTTGCCGCCGCATGAAGACGGCGCCGGCATTGTTGATCAGCACATCCAGATGGTCCATGGACTCCGCCACAATGCGGGCGAGCCTGCGGTTCTCGTCGAGCAGCGAGAGGTCGGCGCGCTCGAAACGGATATCTGCCCCTTTAACTGCTACCCTGATGGCCCGCACCGCCTGTTCGCCGCGCTGCGGATTGCGGCCGACAATGGTCACAGCCGCACCCCGCGCCGCTAGCGTGCGCGCAGTGGTGAAGCCAATGCCGGTCGTGCCGCCGGTGATGAGTACGGTCTTGCCCTGCATGGCGACGGAGTTTACAGCCTGCGCGCGGAATCGAGAATGGGGAGGCCGTCATGGTCCTGGAACGCGTTGCGGCAAGCGTGGACGAGGCCGGGCTCTGGAAGATGCATGAGGAGATGGCGCGCTTTGGTGCGACACCGAAGGGCGGCGTGTGCCGGGAGGCACTGACGCCCGAGGATTTCGACGCGCGCCGCCAGTTTGCAGAATGGGGACGGGATGCGGGTTTTGTGCTCGCCGTAGATGCCATCGGCAACATGTTTTTGCGCCGCGAGGGCACAGAGCCCGACCTGCCGCCGGTAATCACAGGCTCGCATCTGGACTCTCAGCCGACCGGCGGGCGGTTTGATGGCAGTTTCGGCGTGTTGGCTGGGCTCGAGGCGCTTTTCGCGCTGGAGCGTGCCGGGATACGGACGCGCGCGCCGATCGAGGTCGTCAACTGGACCAATGAGGAGGGCGGCCGCTTTGCGCCGGGTGTGATGGGTTCGGGCGTCTATGCCGACCCGTCGATGCTCGCCACCATGCTGGAGGTGCCCGACAAGGCAGGCACCAGGCTCGGCGACGAACTGGACCGGCTCGGTTCCATTCTGGCCCCGGTCGGCCCCGTCGGCGCTCGGGCGCTCGCAGCGCCGGTGGGTGCCTTCATCGAAGGCCATATTGAGCAGGCGCTGCGCCTGGAGGAGACCGGTAACAGCATCGGCATCGTTACCGGCATACAGGGCACGCGCAAGTTCCGGGTGGAAGTGATCGGCGAGGAGGCGCATGCCGGTACCACGCCCCGGCGGCGGCGCAGGGATGCCGTTCTTGCGGCAGCTTGGATGGTCCAAGCGCTGCACCGGATGATGGAGGACGCGGATGACCTGTTGCGGTTCACTATAGGTGTTTTCGAGGCTTTTCCGGGCGCCCCATCCGTCATACCGGGGCGAGTGCGCTTTTCCATCGACTTCCGCCACCCTGACGATGTGCTCCGCGCCCGGCTCGGAGACGCTATCCGGCCGCTCTGCGAGGCGTTGGCAGGGCCTTGCAGGGTTCAGATCGAGGAGCTGCAGGCGGCGGCTTCCGTCGATTTCCACGGGGCTGCGATCGAGGCCGTGCGCCATGCCGTCGAGATCGTCGGCGCGTCGCATATGGACCTTTATTCCGGTGCCGGCCACGATGCACGCAACATGGCTCGGCTCTGCCCCTCGGCCATGGTGTTCGTGCCCTGCGAAAAGGGCATCAGCCACAATGAGGCGGAAAACGCGAAGCCGGAAGATTTGGCTGAGGGCGCAAGGGTTATTGCCGTTGCGCTTGCTGCGTTGGCCGGTGCAGCGTGACCCTGGCAACACAAAGTATCATAGCACGGGAGCGCATGTCATGCCTCAGCAGGCGAATGAACGCGTCGCCTATCATAATGGTGAGATCAAGCCGGAAAGTCGGGTACTCGTGTCGTTCCGCGACCGGGGATTCAAATACGGGGAAGCGGTTTTTGACACGGCGCGCACTGTCCGGCACAGGCCATTCAGGCTGGAGGAGCATATCGACCGGCTGTTCCGCTCAATGCGCTACCTGCAGATCGATTCGGGTCTGAGCCGGAAAGAAATGCTGTCCATCTCCCATGAAGTGCTGGAGCGCAACCTGCATCTTATTGCTCCCGACGAGGACTACTGGCTGTTCCAGCGTGTGAGCCCTGGCGTAACCGATCCCTTTTTGGACGACGCTGAGGCGCGGCCGACCGTCATCGTCGAATGCACGCCGCTGCCGCTTAGGGCCCGGGCGCCGCTCTTCCGCGACGGCGTGCGCGTGCAGATACCGGCCACGCGGCGCACGCCGCCGGGTGCGGTGAGTCCGCGGGCTAAGACGCAGAACTACATCAACCTTCAGATCGCCGACCGTGAGGCGCGTGCACAAGACCCCCAGGCATGGGCGATCCTGCTCGACCATGACGGCAATCTTGCCGAAGGGCTCGGCAGTAATATCTTCTGTGTGCGCGACGGCGAGTTATTGACGCCGCGCGCCCGGTTCGTATTGCCTGGCATCAGCCGCGAGACGGTGATCGGGCTGGCGGAAACGGAAGGCATCACTGTCCGTGAGACCGATCTCGACCTCTTTGATGCCTTCACCAGTGATGAATGCTTCCTGACATCGACGAGCCTGTGCATGGTGCCAGTCTCGTCGATCAACGGTCGGCAGATCGCAGAAAGTGGCGTGCCGGGCCCGGTGACCGCGCGTCTCATTGAAGCCTACAAACGTTTGCTGGATTTCGATTTCGTCGCGCAATACACTAACAAACTGTGACGCTGACAAGTTGTGAGACACCCTGGCCCACCGCCAGTCTCGAACCAGCGGCAAGCGGTGCTGCGGAACGAGCGCGGTGACAAACAGGCACACAGGATTTCGAATCACAAGCCTCATGAATCCCCAATCGATTCAATCAG
>JAPORR010000119.1 GCA_026710105.1 Alphaproteobacteria bacterium | reverse complement strand
CCCTCCAACCGGAAGATCACGAGGGCAAACCGTGCCATAGTCGCAGGGCATGAACCGGCAAGATAGGAATTTGGAGGCAGGAACGATGAAGATCCGGAGCTTCGAGATGCTGCATGCCGATGCTGGCTGGCGAAACTTCTCCTTCCTGAAAATCGTGACCGACCAGGGCCCGGTCGGCTGGTCGGAATATAATGAGAGCTATGGCAGCCGCGGCCTGAGCGCCGTCATCGCCGCGCTCGGCGAGACGCTCATCGGTGCCGACCCACGACCGATCGAGCGGATCAGCGCCATGCTCTACGCCCGGACCCGCCAGGCACCGGGCGGCATGAATGCACAGGCTATCGCCGCCATCGAAAACGCCCTGCTTGATATCAAGGCGAAGGCGCTCGGCGTACCGGTCTATGAGCTGTTTGGCGGGCCAGTGCGGGACCGCTTCCGGCTCTACTGGTCCCATTGCGGCACCTATCTGGTGAACCATGCGGATGTAATCGGCGAGACGCCGCTGCGCAGCCTGGACGATGTCGAGGCGCTCGGAGCGCGGGTGTGGGAGCGGGGCTTTACCGCGCTCAAATGCAACATCTGTCGTTTCGATAGCCCCGAGCCCTATGTCTATATGCCAGGCTTCGCCCGCTCGGCCGACGCCGGACCGGAGCTCAACCTTTCCCGCGGGACAGTGCGCGCGCTCCGCAACCTGATTTCAGCCTTCCAGGAGGGCAGTGAAGGCCAGGTCGATATCCTGGTGGACCTGAATTTCAACTTCCGCACCGACGGCTACATGGCACTCGCGCGGGCCCTCGACGATTTTGGCCTTTACTGGATCGAGATCGACAATTACGACCCGGAAGGGCTGGCTGCGATCCGTCGGGCGGTCACGACGCCCATCGCGTCCTGCGAATCGCTCTACGGACGGCGCCAGTTCCGCGCCTTCCTAGAACGGTATGCCGTAGATGCGGCGATCATCGACGTGCCGTGGAACGGTTTCAGCGAAAGCCTGAAGATCGCAGCCATGTGTGACGCCTGGGAAGTCAATATCGCGCCGCATAACTTCTACGGCCATCTCTCGACCCTGATGAGCGCGCATCTCTGCGCTACGGTCCCGAACTTCCGCATCATGGAAATCGACATCGACGACGTGCCGTGGAAGGACGACCTTGTGACCCATCCACCCCAGGTCGAGAACGGCGCACTCATCTTGCCAACCGGTCCCGGCTGGGGCGCGGAGATCAATGAGGACGCCGTGCGCGCCCACCCGCCGAAATAGAGTGGCGTCAGGCGCGCAGGAAATCGGCGCAGCGCTCGCCGATCATGATCGAAGGGGCATTGGTGTTCCCCGACGGCATGGTCGGGAAGATAGAGGCGTCCGCAATCCGCAAGCCCTCGAGCCCATGTACTCTCAGCCGATCGTCGACTACGGCCTCCGGGCCGGTTCCCATACGGCAGGTGCCGATAGGGTGGTAAGCGGTCTGCGCATTGCCGCGGATCCAGTCTAGGATCTCGTCGTCGTTGGCCACTTGTTCGCCGGGGTCGTATTCTGCACCCCGGAATGCCGCCATGGCCTCGGTCGCCATGAGTTCGCGCATCATGCGGAAGCCACCGGTCATGGCCCTGCAATCTATCTCGTCATGCAGGAAGTTGAACCGGATCGCCGGTGGCGCATGCGGGTCGGCCGAGCGGATGTGGATAGAACCCAGGCTTTCAGGCCGGAGCTGGTAGCAGGAGATGGTCATGCCAGGGAAGGGCTGCAGCAGCCGCCGCTTCGGGTCCTTCACGGCATAGGGCACGATGTGCATCTGCACATCTGGCGTCTCCAGTTCTGGCCGGGTGCGCAGGAAGGCGAGCAGAGGCGCGGACGGCAGGCTCACGAAGCCGCCACGCGTGAAGGCGTAGCGCAGCACCTGCCCGGCCCGGCCGAACAATGTGCCCATGCGCTCATTATAGGAAACGCCTTTCGCCATCACCCGCCACTGGATGCGGGCGTTTATATGGTCGCGAAAGTTCTCGCCAACGCCTGCCAGTTCGTGGCGCACCTCGATGCCATGTGCGCCTAGCACCTCCGGACGGCCGATGCCTGAGAGCTCAAGGATCTGCGGCGAGCAAACCGCGCCCGCAGCCAGCACGGTCTCGTGACCGGCCCGCGCCTCGACGAGACGCCCGCCCTGCTCATAGACCACGCCGACACAGCGCCGACCCTCCAAGAGCACGCAGCGGGTATGCGCCTGCGTGACGATGCGGAGATTGGAGCGGTTCCAGGCGGGCTTCAGATAGCAATGGGCGGTGGACATGCGCCGCCCGTCCTTGATCGTGACCTGCGTCTTGACCACGCCCTCCTGGTCGGGGCTGTTATAGTCCGGGTTGAGCTTGTGGCCGACCTCGGCGGCGGCAGCGAAGAGTGCGTCATAGAGTGGGTTCTGATCCGGCACTTCGGTGACCTGGAGCGGGCCGTCCCCGCCCCTAATGCCGTCGCCCGCCTTTTCGTAGCATTCCATGCGCCGGAAGACGGGGGCCACATCCTCCCAGGTCCAGCCGCGGTTCCCCATCTGCGCCCAGCTGTTGTAGTCGAGCGGCTGGCCGCGCACGTAGACGAGGCCGTTGATGCTGCTCGACCCGCCGAGCAACTTCCCGCGCGGCACTGGGATTTCGCGGCTGGCCGTGTTCGACTCGGGCTCAGACGTGAAGCACCAATTAGCGGACGGATTGTCGATCAGGAGACCGAAGCTCATCGGGAAACGCGACCAGGGATGGCTCGCCTTGCCGGCTTCCAGCAGCAGCACTCTGCAATTCGGGTCCTCAGTCAGCCGGCTGGCAAGCGCCGCGCCAGCAGAGCCTGCACCCACGACGATATAGTCGAACTCGGGTTCCGCCATCGGGCCATCCTCCCTGTCTCTGCTGTATTTTTAGCAGCGCAAGCCTAGGCGGTTTCGGGCGGCAGGGAAATGGATCCCCGTCTCACCGAAAGTTTTGTAATTTCAGTATGATCTGTCCGTTTCAAACAAGAGTAAAACGCGATTTTGTCTCCCTTGTTATCCGCAGGCGAGGTTTTCGGGGAGGGTTTCCAACTTCACATGCGGGTCGCACATGGTGTGGATGACGCCATCCGGCACGAAAGCAAGAAAGGCGAAGGCAAAGGTCACATCGTGGACGGTGTCCTCCAGACTGCCATCCGCCCTGCGACGCCGTACGGTGACATTGCCGACGTCGCGTCCCTCGCGGATCACCGCCTTGTCGAGCGCTGAGTTCTGACCAGGCGCCCATTCCAGCACTAGGTCATCTACCTCGATGCGCGTCTTCTGCTTCAGCAGATCCACCGTCCAGGCCCGCTTGCCGACACGGGCGACACGCGCCAGCGGCGGCACTGCCGCCAGCTTGTAGGCGCCCCGATAGAGGAAAGGCCAATGCGCCCCATCATATCCGGCATAGGGATTGGAGCCATAGCTGCGGAAAGCCGGGTCGTTCGGCATCAGCACCCTGCCGTCCGGCGCGGCGGCGGCGAAGCGCTCGAAGCTCTCGACACGTGAGGGCAGCATGGTGAGCCGCGCGCCGGTCAATTCGCCCACCATCGCCTCACCGAGGAATTGCTGCCACCAGCTTTCTGTCTGCCGGTCCCACATCACGAGGTCCGAAAAGCGCAGTAGCCCCGTCGTGCCGAAATCAAGCACCCGCCCGCCAACCCGTCGGTCGAAGACCAGCGCCGCATCGCAGAGCGGGCAATAGGTAACCGCCACGGGCCGCCCGGCTACGGTGTCGTTCACGATCTCGTGCCAGATCAGGATCGCGAGTGGATAAGCACGCCGCTCACCGCCGATGTCGAGCGCCACCACCGGCTCGGTGGGCGCGATCAGCTCCCCTGCCTCGGCGACCGACACGAAGACCGGATCGTCGATGGGTGGAATCTGATCGCGCGCGACACCGCCCGATGCAATTTCCTCGAAAGGAACGGAATGGCGGCTGAAATCCGTGTTCGGCCAGGCCTCGCGCCAGGCATTATCGGGGCCAACGGCGAGGACGGCAGCAGGTAAGGTGGCAAGAACGAGCGAGACGAGGCCAGCAGGCAAACGCATGGGAACCAGACTCCTGAATGACGGGCGCGGCAGGTGACTATGGCCCCTCCGCCCCCACCCGCCAAGGCTGCATCCGCTGCGTCGTGAATTCCAACACCTCCAGCCCGAAGGCATGGACGAGCCCGGCGCGCGGCGTCATGCCGAGACGACCGAGCACGGCGATGGAGGCCGCATTTTCAGGCAGCACGAAGGCGACGATCTCCGCCAATGCCAACCGGTCGAAGCCCCAATTCAGCGCGGCGCGCCCGCCCTCGGTCGCATAGCCCTGCCCCTGCGCCCCGGGGTCGATCAGGAAGAGCAGTTCAGTCTTGTCGAACTCCGCTAGCAGCCTGAGCCCGAGATGCCCGACCAGACAGCCCGAGGCGCGCTCGACGACCGCCCAAGGGCCATAGCCATCCCGTACCCATGCCTCACGAAACGCCGCGAGCGTGGCATCCGCCCGGCGCGCGGCCTCGGCCGGGTCGTCCGTATGGCTCGGTAGGAAGCGGGTCACACCGGGCTTCAGGCGGATCGCCCGATAGGCCGGCTCATCGCCTTGCTCGAAGGGGCGCAGCAGCAGGCGGTCGGTCGTGAGTCGATCCACACCGCCGCTCACGCCGCACAGGCGGGCCTGCCTATGTCCGCCGCTTGGGCTTGCCATGGACATGCGGTGGCAGCGGGACCGTGGGACCGCCGGGGCGGAGCGGGCGCGGCGGAAAACGGCCGAGGGTCAAGAGCCGGTCATACATCACGATGGCACCCGCCATGGCGACATTGACGCAGAAGGCCGTCGGGATGCGGACTACATGAGCACAGCGCGCCAACAGAGGCTCGGAGAGCGAGTCGCGCTCGGGACCAAGGATATAGGCCGCCCGCAACGGATGGCGGAAACTCGGTAGCACTACCGCCTCGTCCAGCAGTTCTACGCCAACTAGCGCGCAACCGCGCGGCAGCACCATAGAGTCCGCATCGGGAAAGGCGTAGAGTGGCACCCGGCCAGGTGCATGGGAAGTATCGCCGCCACCCGCACGCTCCGCATAGCTTGCGCCCACGGTGAAGAGGAAACTCGCGCCGAAGGCTTGGGCCGAGCGGAACAGGTTGCCAGCATTGAGCGGCTTGCTCAGCCCCTCAACGCCAATGCCGAAATAGCCTTTCATGACGGTGCCGATTCTGGACCCGGGAGGCGGGACTGTCCATGCGCGCTGTGGTGGTGGATGCATGGAAGTCCTTCGATGAGCTTGAACTCCGCGAGACACCACTGCCGACGCTCGGCCACCGCCATGTGCGCATAAGCGCGATGTTTGCGTTGTCGGTGACCGTATTGCTACCGCGCACGATGATCGTGTGGGTCTTCTTATGAAGTTCTACCTGCTCGACCTCGGGCGAAGCAATAATTGCGATGAAGTTCGACGTTACCTCGGAGACTTTACGGAACGCCGCAAGCGAACGGATAACGATGGCCCATTCGCACCAAATCCGGCCCAGCGTCGTGACCTCCTGAGTGGCTTAGCCCCGAAACTCCTGCATCCGAGACCGTCTGGAACGGATATTCACCACCATCGACACGATCCGGGCCCTGTTCCGGTGAGGAAGACCCGGCCATCGGTGGTCCGAGAAGCCGGCCTCTCCAGAATCGGTTTCTCGGTCCCGTAAACGGGCGCTTGAGCGC
>JAPORR010000059.1:995-5727 GCA_026710105.1 Alphaproteobacteria bacterium | reverse complement strand
AGCCCGAGCGCATAACCTCAATCGGAACCCGAAAATGGGCCCATGGGTTCTAAATTGTGCCCTCTGGTATTAGATTACCTTCCTAAGAAAGATGCTGGTGGCGCTGCGGGTTACGTTCTCTACTATACCACCATCAATAACAATGATCAGTTTATATTCAACAGATTCCACACGGTAAATGACACGATGCGTAATGAACTGGGCCTCCAAGGTTTGACACATCCGGTGGATTCTTATATCTTCCAATCAGGTGACGGCTTTCATTCTGGTTTCGCTCTTTTCCGGTGTCGACGCGTTTGAGGTATCTCGATGCATAACCGACTGTTCGCAGCAGGCGTGTGTCTGTGACCAGGATTAGCAGGTTTCTGAAAAACTCAAAGATTTCAATCTTGTTCCAAAGGAAAGCCGGAACGAATGGGAATCGGGTTCAGAATGAGACAGAATCATCGGTTGGGTCCCGGTAGTTTCAACAGCCTGCCGGTGTTCCGATCTACCGGGATTGACCGATTTGCAAGTAACGTTCGCCTTTGCTTCTGACCAGGCTGACACCGCTGGAATGATCCTTGTGCGCGACCCTGAGACCGTAATCCTCTTTGCCGGCCAACCAGACGTGAGCGTATCGACGGGCCAGGTCGAATATAGCGCGATGTATCGGCGCATATGCGGATCCGAGGAACGGTGCCATCAGCGTCTCGGACACGTCGTTCTGCTTGTTGGCTCCCGCAGCGACATATTCCGTGTCGTTGATCAGAAACTCGAATGCCCTGACAAGTCGGGAGACATCATCCTTGTGCTCTTTGAGGTCCACTATAAGGCCCGTTTTCGCGTCCTTCTTTCCATCATAGGGAAATTCAGACCAAAATTTTTCGATGGCATCTTCCGAAAAAAATATGTCGAAAGATCGATCCCGCGACATGATTTTCTCTAGCTGTTCATAGTTGGAGATTTCCTGATGCACATATGCTCGGTGTTGCCTCCACAGTTCATTACCATCCCATGCAATGTCGGCAATATCGAGCCAGCTTATATGACGAGCATTTCCATGAACCTGTTGGAATTGATCGAATATTTCAACGGTCGGAAGAGACTTCGCATGCTCGCCCGCCCGCCCGCGGTTGAACGGGGTGAGATATGTAATCGCTATGCGGTCTTCATCCTTCTTGTCATATCCGCATTTCTTGGCAAGGCCGTCGAGATAGCTTTCAAGCTGTCCTTCCTTGGCCGAAGCCTTGGTCGTCTTGACCTCAATGCCCAGCAGCCGACCACGCTTGTCGTCATGGATGGAAATGTCGATGCGTCGCCCTCCTGTCCTGTCCTTTCTGTCCTCTTCCGCTTTTTCCTCGGTTTCGATCCTGGGGCTGTGCGGGATGTCCCAACCTGCCGGTGCAGCCAGACGCCAGACAGCATCGAACAGCGAACGGTCTCCCGATGCGCTGACACGCAATGCTTCTCCTAGAAATTCGGAATGAAAAGGTTCGATACGACTTGTCGTTTTCCGGATGACTTCGAAGATGTTGAGTGCTTTCATCTGCTCAAACCTCCCACCACTCGCCGTCCGCCCTCGGGACAACATTGTCGAAGAACTCCGGGAAACGCCCGGATTCGAAGGAATGTATCGGCACCAGCGCCCGGGGAGCAAGGGCAGAGGCGAAGCGTTGCAGGTCGGCGGTCGAGGCGTGGCCGGAGGTGTGTATGGACTGCCAGGGGATGCCGTGTCGGTTCAGCCAGCGAAGGACCCGCTGCGAGGAGCCTTCTTTCAGGTAACCCTCCCACATCGAGTAGGTGAAGCCGGCCCCGTCCAGTACCGACTTCACGCCCTGGTCGCTCATCGCCAGCGGGCGGAACAGCATGACGGCCTTTCCGGCGAGTAAATCTTCGGGGTAGACACGGTATTTGTGGTGCCGGTCGCGGTCCCGGAACAGCCTGTTTTCCTTGATGAACACGCGCTGGCGCTGCGGAACATAGACCCTGACCTCCGGCCAGTGCGATTGCGGGATGGTGTCCCGCCCTGTGGCCTCCAGCACGACCGCCGTGTAGAGGTCGATCAGCAGCACGCGCCCCGTCCGTTTCGCGGCGCGGAAGATCGTCACGATCCGGTCGATATTCTGCGAGGAGGCCCAGACGAAGTGCAGGCCCTCCGTTTGGCGGAACGCCTCGACGAACCGTGCCTCGAGATCCGCCTCGGTTTCAAAGCCTTCCTCTGTCCGCCCGAGCGTCGTGCCCTCCATCAGCAGTGCGTCGATATCCGTTGGTGGCTTGTCGACCAACCGGTCGAATAACGCCGCCTTGCGCCCGTGGGCGCGGAAGTCACCGGAGTAGAAGATCCGCTTTCCCCCCGCCTCGACCAGAAGCGCATAAGCGTCGAAGGCGCTGTGATCGACCAGGTAGGGCGTGATACGGAACGGCCCGATCTCGATCGGCTTCCGGTCAAACAGAAACTGCGGGTCGGCGAAAACATGGCCGTTCGGGACCCAGGGGCGGGCAGCCTTCAGGATGTTGTGCGTGGCCTCGCCGATCCAGACGGGAATGTCCGGGCGGATATGCGCGGCGAGGCCATAATGATCCATGTGGCCGTGCGAGATCACGATGCCGATGAGGGTCGGGTCCGGTTCCCGGAATCCCGGAACGTCCGGCAGCAGCCGTTCCTGAGCCTCGTCCGGCGCGTCGAGCGGCAGGCCGACATCAAGCACGAGCCGCTTGCCTTCTGCTTCAGCCTCGATACAGGTGCCGCCGATCTCCTTCGCGCCTCTGTGAATTCGCAGTCTCATCGCTCGCCAGTCGGCTTCAAGGCGAGGCGTTCACGGCATCCTTGAGCGACTTCCCCGGCTTGAACGCGGCCACGGTGGCGGCGGGGACGGACAGGGGCTCGCCCGTGCGCGGGTTGCGAGCGGTGCGGGCAGGCCTGCTCCTCGTGGAGAACGTCCCGAAGCCAACGAGACTGACAGCGTCCTTGCGCACCAAAGACCCGGCAATGCCGGACAGCATGGCGTTGACCGCCGCCTCGGCAGCAGACCGGCTCAATCCGGTTTCGTCGGCCACATGCCTGACAAGATCCGATTTGTTCATTTCGTTTATCCTCTTTGTAATTGCCGACCGGCTTCTGCGTTCAGGACCGGTCCTTGTTCTGCCGGAACCCGCTCACCGGTGCATTGCCACGATATGCGATGTCCGGCAATCGATCAGAGGCCGTCAAGACCTCAAACGGCACTTATTGCATGAACCGGGGCGCCTTCCGGAGGGCCGGTCAGCCGGCGTCACTCTCCGGCGGCTTCAACGATCACGCGCCCGCGGCCTCGCCTGACGATATAGCCGCCGCGCCGGATCTGGAGCTTGCCGTCCTGGACCAAGCCCCACAGGGTCTCGGCGATGACCCTGGCGTCTTCGTCGGCTTGCGGCCCAGCATTCGCCGTCTGGACGAGCCATTTGGAAAACGCCGCGTCGGCGATGGTGGCGCCCAAGGACTTGCGAAGGGCGTTGAGTTTCCGGGCCTGGCCTTTTGTCAGGGCGGTTTCGTCGATCATGCGGCTGTCTCCGATTGTCAAACTGTCCATTCGCGCCGGGTCATGCGAGGAGCGCAGCGACTATACCCGATTCGTGCGCCTGTTTCGTCAGCCCGGCAAACCGCGCCGCGTCAGGGATATGTCTTGCCGTTACCGACAACCATGCGCCGGCTAACCGGAAGGCTGCGGCACGTCCTGGCTCCCGCCCGCATGCCGCATGACGGAGTCAACGACTCCGGACGTCATGAACACGACCAAGCCACGCTCCGCGCCGGTCATGTCGAGGTAGGCGTGAACCTGGGCACGGTAATGCGCGACTGTCTCGGGCGATGGGGCGACGTCACTCTTCCAGTCGATCACCACCTCCGGCTTGCCGTCCGCGTCGAAGGCGATGGCATCGACAATACCGGCCGCCGCCTCTTCGTGCGCGTCCATATCGGTTGCCGCATAGACCGCAAACTCCGGCACCAGCCGGAGGGACGCGACTTCCGGAAGGGAGAGGGCCCGAACCACACAGTCGGCGAGCTCGCCCGGCGCAAGCCCCTTCGCGGGATCGTTCATCACAGGTCGGTCCAGGGCGCGGATCAAAACCTCGGCGCGGGCGCGCAGGGCCGGCATGTTCTCCGCCGTCTCGCCGGTGAGCACCTCCTCGACCAGCTTGTGCAGGATGAGGCCGCGCTCGCGTCCACCCTGGATTGCGGTTCCGCTGTCCGTGGGCGCGCCGTCGCCGTCCGTTGCGAAGATCGTGGGTTCCCGTACCACCGGATGGGCCGCGCCCTCGTCCCGGCTGGGCGTCCGCCAGACGATGCGGCGTGTGCGTTCCGCGATCGCCTCGGCGGCGAAACTCTCGCGCGTTTGCCTGTTCTCCGTCACGGGCTCGGCTGCACCCATTTCCAGCGGTAGATGGTCGAGTGAGAGCGCCGGCAGCTCGGGCAAACCCAGATCGACGACAGAGAGCCAGGAAGAGGAAGCGGGGGCCACATCGAGCCGGGGCAGAACCAGGAGCTCGCGCGCCCGGGTTGTGGCGACATACCAGAGGCGCACGCGCTCGCGGCCGAGTTCGCCCGTTTCGTCAGTGCGGGCCGCCTTGTAGCCGGTGGGCTCGACGCCGAAGACGCGGCAATGGAACCGCCCGCTCGCGCGGTCGGTGACGGCGCCATCCGCCGCCATCACCCGCGTCATGGTGTTGATCGGCACGACGATGGGCCACTCCAGCCCCTTGGCGGCGTGCA
>JAPORR010000059.1:0-985 GCA_026710105.1 Alphaproteobacteria bacterium | reverse complement strand
GAGCGCCACCGCCTCCTCCTGGGCGTCCGGCCGGCCTTCCACGGCGCGGGCCTCATCGCTCCACGCGGCCGTCATCGCTTCGGCGAAGGCGCGCAGCCCCCGCACCGCATAGGCCCGGCTGAAGCCCAGATAGAGATCGACATTGGCCAGCGCCCGCTCCGCCTGCCCGCGCTGCAACAGGATGGGGCGGACCCGGAGCATGTCCACGGCCTCGGAGAGAAGCGCATGCGGCGTTGTTGCGTTCGCGCGGCGTTGCAGCGCCTGAAGCGTCTCGACGATCTCGCGCGCAAGAGGGTTCGCGATATCCTCCGCTGCGACACCCAGGTCGAGGCACGGCAGAGCGTCGGGCGCGTCGTCTGCGCGCGGCAACTCCCAGACGATATCGAGCAGCTCTTCCTCGGTCAGCCCCACCAGAGGCCCGCGCAGCAAGGCGCCGAGCGCGAGCGTGTCGCGACGGTCGGCGAGGACGCGAGTGATGGCAATCAGGTCCTGGATCTCCTGGCGCCTGTAGAGGCCCTTGCCGGCCTGGGTGGCGACGGGGATACCGCGCGCTTCCAGCGCTTCCTCGTAGCGCCAGAGTTCGCTCCCGGTCGGCGCCAGCAAGGCGATGTCGCCGGCCCGGCACGGGCGCAGCCCGCCGTCCGCGGGGACCGGCTCGCTGCCGATCAGGCGCGCGCAGAGTTCGGCGACGGCCTTGGCCTCGCCGTCGCGCTGTTGCGGCACAGTGGCCTTGCCGTCCTCGTCGGCCACCGCGACATCCAGGGCGACGACCGACGGTCCTCCGTCCCGTGGCGGCCGGAAAGGGTCAAGGGCCTGGAAGCCGGGCTGTTGGTTTTCCTCGGAGAGCGCGGCCTCGAAGCGCGCGTTCACATATGCCATGATCGGCGCGCGGGAGCGGAAATTGGTGGCGATGGAGAGAACGGCGCCCCGGAACGCCTCGCGCGCCCGGACATAGGCCGCGATGTCGGCCCCGCGGAAACGGTAA
>JAPORR010000044.1 GCA_026710105.1 Alphaproteobacteria bacterium | reverse complement strand
AAAAGTTTATCCCTCTGGCCATGGCGGCACAAGATGTCGTGGCGACGCCCGCGTGGCCCGATCCTCGGATCCGGCGCGGAGGTTCCGCATGGCCGGCGAGTGACGGATCATGCGCTGGCCAGCGCGTTGTCGCTATTTGCAACCCCGAGTTCACCCTCCGCGATCTCGCCTCTGTCGATCACCAGAACCCGGTCCGCAAACTTCCTCAGCAGCTTCGGGTTCGACTCAGTGATGATCAGCGTCAGCTTTGCATCTTCGTCACGAAGCCGCCGCAGCGCTTCAGAGTAGCGGTGCGCAAGGGCAGGGGCCAGACCCTGAAACGGCTCATCTAGCATGATGAGCTTCGACCCGATCATTAACGCGCGCCCGAGCGCCACCATCTTGCCTTGCCCGCCAGAGACAGCGCCCGCCGGTCTTTTGGCCATCTCCTTGAGTTCGGGCAGAATGTGGTAGACGCGCTTGAGGCTGCGCGACAACTGCTCGGAGCTGAATCCAGCGACCTCGCCTGGCATCAGGATGTTCTCCTCGACATTGAACGCGGAAAACAGTCGCCGGTCCTCGGCAGCATATCCAATCCCCAGCTTCGGGCGCTTTGCTGGCGGGACACCGGACAGGATCTTTCCGTCGAACAGAATGTCTCCTTCGGACGGTAAAAGCCCCATGATCGCGCGCAGCGTCGTCGTCTTGCCCGCGCCGTTGGCGCCGATTAGGGCGACGGATTCAGATGTCTCGACACGCAGGCATACGTCGCGGAGAATGCGAATGCCGCCAAGCGATACGGTCAGGTCTTTGAATTCCAGCATCTCTAGGCATCCTCTCCAATCACGTCACGCATCACGTCGGGATGTGCCAGAACGTCCTGAGGACTTCCGCGAAACAGCACTTCACCTCTATTCCAGACCGCGACCTCATCCGCAAAGCGTTCGACGATTCCCATATCGTGCTCGACGAAGACGGAAGTGACGCCCGCCATATCCAGCGCCCCGGCGATGATCTCCAGGACTTCGAACTTCTCAGACGACGCAACACCGGATGTGGGTTCGTCCATGAACAGAAGCTTTGGCTTCAGCGCTAACGCAAGTGCGATGTCGACGAGTTTCCTTTGGCCCTCCGGCAGTTCGGCGACCGGTCTGTCCGAGAGGTGTTCGCATTTCACCATTTCGAGTATGTGCTGGACGTCCTTTCGCTCGGGAATCCGCGTCATCGGCAGGAAAGGCGACATCCGGCGGCTTGCTGCGGCGCCTGCCAGCAGCATGTTTTCCATGACCGTATGTTCTGTGAAAAGTTGCGGGATCTGGAAGGCGCGAGCGACACCCCGGCGGACGAGTAGGCGTGGCTCCACCCGCGTGACATCCTTGCCATCGAAAAAGATCTGCCCGGAATGCGGCTTCAGGTATCCGGTACACAGGTTGAGGAAGGTCGTCTTGCCTGCACCGTTAGGTCCGATGATGGCGAGCCTTCGGTTCCCATAGATCGAGATATTGATGCCCGATGCAGCGGTCACGCCTCCGAAGCTGATTGCAAGATGGCGGGTTTCAAGAAGAGGTCTTTCGGTCATTCTGCGGGCTCCACCTTCGTTCCGCCGCGCGTCCTGCTCGATCCTGCCCGGGGCTGGAGACCTTGGAATATGCCCATTATGCCCTTCGGTGCAAAGAGGATGATCACAAGCAAGATGAAACCGAGAACCATTTGCCAGATGTCGGCGGCAAAGGCAGCCGCATAGGTTCGCACCGACTCGTAGATCAGCGCACCCGCAACGGCGCCACCGATCGATCCTGCACCGCCGAGTATCGCGATGAACACGAACTCGCCGGACCGGATCCACCAAGCATATTCGGGCGTGACAATACCCTGCGCCGTTGCCATGAGCGCGCCGCCCAAGCCGCAGAGCACGGCCGATACGACATATCCGATGAGCAGCACATGGCGCGCAGAAATCCCGAGGTATTCAAGGCGAACTTCGTTGGTCTTGATCGCGCGCATCATTTGACCAATGGAAGAATGGAGAAACCGGTCCGTAAGGAAAAGCGCCGCGGCCACAAGGCCCAGCGATCCGTAGAAGAGAACCGCCTCGAATGGTCCGCGTTCCAGCGACAGTCCAATCACTGTTGGGCGCGCTACGCTCAGGCCGTCCGAGCCACCCGTAACGAAGTAGAACTTCTCCAGAAACGAGAAGAAAATCATGGATAAAGCAAGGTTCAGCATGCCGAAAAAGATGTGGCGATAGCGGGTGACAAACAATCCGACTACCACCGACACCGTGCCGGCTGCTACGGCACCCGCCAGAAGCGTGACGACGATCTCACCCCCGCCCATCACCTTTCCGACAAAGGTCGCCGTATATGCCGCCACGGCAAAGTAAAGCGCATGACCGAACGAAACCTGCCCGGCCTGTAACAGGACAATCACCCCAAGGACCGCGAGGGATTTTGCCAGCGCAAGGGTCAGCAGAACTTGTGTGGTCGGCGCGAAGACTGGGATGAGCGCCACCACGACCAAGGCTAGGGCCGGTATGAGAAGTCTAAGAGACTGAATCATAAGTCATTGATGTCATCATATTGTTTGGGATCAAGCCCTTATTCCTCGCGTGACCCTGCGCATGAGGAGGCGGCAGGCGGCGAGCTGCATCCAGGCCAGGGAGCTCTCCGGGCTCTGCTCGAAGTCCTTGGCCAGCCGGCGACATCGCCCCATCCAGGCGAAAGTCCGCTCCACGGCCCAGCGGTGGGGGATGACCTTGAAACCCGCGGTTCCCTTCGACTTTCCCATGATCTCCAGGATGTCCGGAAGCTTCAGTTCCTTCAGTCGCTCGCGCAGCTTGTCGCCGCGATACCCGCCGTCGGCAAATACCTTCGCGACCCCCGCGGGGCCTTGCACAGAAGGTCCACCATCACGTCCGGCGCCGCCCCATCCCGGTCCTGCACATCGCCCGTGTGCACATGCAGGACGTGCCTTCCACATCCACCGCGATGTGCCGTTTGCGCCCCTTGATCTTCTTGCCCGCATCATACCCCGAAGGCCTGCCGCTCTCCGTCATCTTCACCGACTGGCTATCGATGATCGCTGCCGTCGGGTCCACGCAACGCCTCGCCTGCGCCCGCGCCAAGGTGCGAAGCGCATCCAGCATCCGTTCCAGGATCCCGTCGTCGCGCCAAGCGTAGAAGTCGTTCTGAACCGTGGAAAACCGCGGATAACAGGGGGGAGCAGGCGCCATTGGCAGCCCGACGACAGCATATACTGGACCCCATCAAACACACGCCGAAGGTCAGCCGTGGCCGGCCCATCCAGCCCTGTGTCGGGATCAGGGGCGCAATCAGCGCCCACACCGTGTCCGTCAAATCGTTTTGCCGATCATCATGCGCACGGCTATACTGCGAACGGGTGGCCTCGCTCCAAGCCATGGTACCCTCCATCGTCGGTGTCTAGTCTCCCGACAGAGTACCACAGAGCGAGGCCACCCGCGACTTTAGAAACAGGCTCCCACGTTCGCCATCATAAATAACTCAAATCTTCCGGGCGTCCGGCATGCCGAAGAGACCCTGCGGGCGTACGAGAAGGACGAAGAGCATGATCAGATAGGGCACCAGCACTTCGACTTCGGGCCAGAGATAGACGGCAAAGCTGCGGCCGAGCCCGATGAGAAGCGCCGTCAGCGCGGCACCCTCGATGTTTCCCAGCCCGGCTGTCGCCACAACCGCGAAAGACAGGACGATCATGTCAGCCCCCATGCCGGGAACGACCGATGTTGTCGCCGAAGCAAGCGCGCCGCCGAAGGCCGCCAGGCTTGCGCCCACCATGAAGGTGATAAGGTAGACCTTCTCGGCATCGATGCCGATCGAGGTCGCGGCTTCGCGATCTTCCGTCACCGCCGTGATTAGCCGGCCCGTCAATGTCCGCCGGAGCCCGACTCGTAGCGCAACAAGGACTGCAACCGCGACGATGGGCAGAAAGATCAGCTGATACACCGTGTAGGTAATCCCCAGCACCTCGATTGTTCCGAGCGCGTTGAGTGCAGTTGCCTCAAACAGCGGCTGCACGCCCCAGATCAGGCGTTGCGCATCTTCGAGAATCATGAACACCGCGAAGGTTACGAGAATTTGCAGCACGTCTTCCATCTCGTAGATCCGGCTGAGAAGGAGTTTCTCGATAGGCCCTCCGACGAGGATACCGACGCCGATTGCGGCGATGAGCATAAGCGGAAATGCGAGCCAGGGTGCGAAGCTGGCGGCAAAGATAGCGCTGCCGATCGAAGCCGTGGTGTAGGCTCCCAGAGCGTAGAACGAGCCGTGAGCGACGTTCAGCACACGAAGGACGCCGAAGATGAGCGTCAAGCCAACGGCGACCAGGAACACGAGCGCCGCATAGGAAATACCGTCAAAAAGGGCGAGGGCGAAAAGTGTGGCGTTCATGGCGCGACTGGTCTTGCGGCAATGAACGGGTGCGACGGCACGCAGAGGTGCCATCGCACGGTTCGATTGGGGTCAGGAGCCGTGCGAGAAGCTCTCGAAGGCAACGCTGTCGACGAACTCCGGCGTAAGCGTCTCGAGCCACTCTGCTGAGATCATCCCCACAGGGGTCGTGATCGCGTCGCCATCGAACATCATCATATTGTCGAGCAAGGCGAAGTCATAGCCGTCGACCCTGACCGTGGTTCCCAGCAACTGGTCTTCCACGCCCTGGTTGTCGTCCCGGATTGTGACCTCCCGTCCGAGGCCGGCGAATGTCAGGCCTGACATCGCATCAATGACCGCTTCATCGCCGGGCCATGCGCCTCCATTGGCGGAAATCGCCTTTTTGTAGGCGCCCTCAAGTGCCGACAGGGCCTGCGCCATGTGAAACACCGGATAGATCGGGTACGCGCCGGTCCTTTCCTTGAAGTCGTCGACGAAGGAGGTGAAGGCCGCATCGCCCGCCTTCTCCGGATGCAGGAAGTAGTGATCGCCCCGCGCCCCGACGATATGTCCAGCCGGCAGGGCTCCGCCAAGCCGCTCAAGCGAGCTCTCGGCAAGCGGCAGAACCAATGTCGACGTATTCGTCAGCCCGCGTTGCGTTGCCTGGCGGACGAAGGTGTCCAGATCGCCGCCCCACGATGTCGACAGTATCGCATCAGGACGAAGCGCCTGAAGCCGCGAGATCTCTGTCGAGAAATCCGGCGCGCCGAATTTGGGAAAGAACTCAGCAACAACCTCGACGTCGGGTTTGAGTTGCTTCAGCGCGGTCGAGAAGATCGCCCAGCTGTCGCGGCCCCAAGCATAGTCCTGATTGACCACCGCAATGGTCTTCAGGTCCGGCTTGGTTTTCAGTAGGTACAGAACCGTCGACAGCATCTCCGGTGTCGCGTTCGCCTGAGTGCGGAAGCTGTAGCGGAAATCGTTTTCCTCAAAAATCCGCTGTGTCCCGCAGTCCCACATGATATTCAGAACTTTCAGGTCCTCCGCGAGTGGACCGATTTTCGTGCAGTTTCCGGATGAAATCGATGCGAACATCGCATCCACGCCAACATCTTCGACGAGACGCCGGTACTCCGCAAGCAACGCTTCCCCTCCTGCGCCTTCGTCAACAAAGTAGACCTCGACAGGCACACCACCAATGCCGCCGTCAGCGTTTATGTCCGCAATCATCATTTCAGCGCCCGCCTTCGCCGGTTCACCGAAAACCGATGCCGGTCCCGAGAGGAACGTGGTTATGCCTACTTTCAATATGTCTGGTTTTTCGTCAGCCAGCGCTGATCCTGTAAGAACCAATGACGCCGTCGCGGCAGCTATAAGTAATCTTTTCATCTGAAGCTCTCCCAGCCTCTGCATATGCACTGTCCAGGAATACTATCAAAGAGCAAAGGCAAACACAATTCGAGGCATGTGCGCTGTGGCGATTTTGGTGTTCACCCGGCTGATATTGGCGCGCTGCTATCGTCTGCCGGCTCTCCCAGGGATGGGCAAGGCGCAGTGAGTTGACGCTATTTCGGAACGTTATACGCACATGACTATGCGTATGCTCGCCCCTGTCCGTCTGCCGGTAGCCGGCGGTATCGAGCAGCGCTGTCGTGAGACGGATAAGAGGTCAACCGGTGTCGAGATACGGCACAGCACCGACTAAGGAGCGCATCCGCTCGGGGCGCCCGGCGCGGGCCAGCGCCATCATGACCGCCAGCCCGACGCGGGTCTTACCGTGAGCGGCTGGCAGGCAGCACAGCGCCGGCGTCCGGAGAGGCGGCGCCACATTCGATACAGACCGAGCGCAAACGCCGTTGTGTCTCGACACGGGCGTCATGGGCCTCACGGCCCACACCGCTCCAGAAGAAGATCCTAGGCCTCCTCAGCGTGACGCCATGAAATGTACCCAGTAGCACTTCACTGAAATCTAACGAATGCTATTCATATCAACCAGTGGCGCTCGATCAGCTCTCGAACTTCGGTTTAATCTTCCCCCGTTCCACAGTGAAGTGCAACACCCGATGTGGGTGAGACCTGTCCGGGTCGGCGCATGATGTTGCGAATCGGCTGGATGGCGGCGACAGTCCCTGTGATGAAGCAAGGAGATGGCATGAATGACCGGTGAGCGGTGGAGTTGCCGGCGCCATGCTAGGCCCTCTGGACGTATTGACTCAGGCGGCCCCCGGCCCTGCTGGCGGGCCCTTTTCACGCATAGGGCGGCCTGTCCCATCCTTTCGGCGAATAGGTCAGCACCTCGACCCCGTCCGGCACGACCGCGACCGTATGCTCGAACTGGGCCGAGAGCGACTTGTCTTTGGTGACAGCCGTCCAGTTATCCGCCAGGATCTTCACTTGGAAACGACCGGCATTGACCATTGGCTCAATGGTGAAGAACATACCCTCCTGCAGCATCGGCCCGTCTCCGAGCCGCCCGAAATGCATCACGCTCGGCGGCTGGTGGAATGCCCGCCCGAGGCCGTGGCCACAGAAATCCCGCACCACAGAATAGCCCATCGGCTCCACATAAGCCTGGATGGCATGGCCGATATCGCCCAGATGCGCGCCCGGACGCACCGCCTCAATGCCCCGCATCAGGGCCTCATGCGTCGCCGCGATCAGACGGTGGGCCTTGATACCGACGCGCTCGCCGACGGTGAACATGCGGCTCGTATCGCCATACCAGCCATTGAGGATGACGGTGACATCGATGTTGAGGATATCGCCGTCGTGGAGCTTCCGGGGCCCGGGAATGCCGTGACAGACGACATGGTTGATCGATGTGCAGATCGACTTCGGGAAGCCCTTGTAGTTGAGCGGCGCCGGCACGGCCCCATGCGCCAGGATGAAGTCATGACACAATGTGTTTAGCTGCTCCGTCGTCACGCTTGGCGCGACATGTGGCGTTACATGATCCAGCACTGCCGCCGCAAGCTGCCCGGCCTGGCGCATCCCCACCAAATCGTCCTCGGTGTGGATCACGATCTCATCTTCCCGGCGGCGGGTTTGCTGGCGCTTGAGCTGCATCTTTTGCCCTGTGTGCTAAGTGCCGATGGGGCCGGACCGGCACCGCCGTCCCGGCCGTCCGCTTTCTTGCCAAGGCCATGTCAAGACAATGAGCCTCGCGGACAAGACACTAGCCCGGACGGGGCTCGGTGGAAAGGGTATCTCCGAAGGATCGCATGCGCCGTCTTCAAGAGCACGCCCAGTAGGGTTATCCTCCGCCCGCCCACCGCCCCAGGACGATCTTCATGACCCTCAATGTCACCGCTGCGCTCTGCATCATCGGCAACGAGATTCTCTCGGGTCGTACCCAGGACCGGAACATCGCCTTTCTCGGCAACGGCTTAAACGAGATTGGCATCCAACTCTTGGAGGTGCGTATCGTGCCCGATATCCGCGACGAGATCGTCGACGCAGTCAATGCGCTCCGGGCGCGCTATGACTATGTCTTTACCACCGGCGGTATCGGGCCGACTCATGATGATATCACACCAGAATCCATCGCCGCTGCCTTCGGCACCGAATGGCACTATCACCCCGAGAGCTTTCGCCGGATGGCAGCATGGTATGACGGGCGCGGTCAAGAATTCACCGAGGCGCGCAAACGCATGACGATTACACCGGTCGGTGCGGAGCTCGTCGACAACACCGTCTCCATCGCGCCTGGTTTCCGGATGGATAACGTATTCGTCTTCGCCGGTGTGCCGCAGATCATGCGGTCCATGTTCGAGGCAGCGAAGCCCTCACTCCGGCGCGGCACGGTCATCCATTCGCGGTCTCTCTCAACCCATCTGGCGGAGGGCGTGCTGGCGGAGGGTCTGGGGGCGGTGCAGCAGCGCTTCCCAGAGCTCGATCTCGGTTCCTATCCGTTCTACAACACCGAGAAGGGCACCGGGGTGGCCTTGGTCGTGCGCGGCGCGGACCGGGGGCGCATTGATGCGGCGGCGGCGGAAATTTTCACTTTCGTCGAAGAACTCGGCGGCGAGGTGATCGAGGACAACGCAAACTGACCCACTTCGTTCCGCTCCTCTTCGTCCTCATCTGGAGCGGCGCCTTCGTCGCGGTGAGGGCTGGACTGCCGGACATCACCCCGTTCTACTTCCTGGCGATCCGCTTCACTCTCGCGGCAGCAATACTGGCGCTCGTGGCGGTTTTCGTCGTGCGAAACTGGAGGCCTGGCCTTTGGGGGCTCTGCCATCTGGCGTTTTCGGGCGCAGTCATCAATGCCTGTTATCTGGGCGCGGCCTATCTCGCCATGACGGAAATCCGCGGTGCCACCATGGCCCTAATCGGCGCGCTGCACCCGATCGCCACGGCGCTGGTCGCCGGTCCGCTGCTCGGGGAACGCTTCAGGCGGCGGCAATGGGCAGGCTTCCTACTGGGGACGGGCGGTGTCGCGCTGGTCGCCGGCATCAGCGCCTTCGATCTCGGCCATCCCGTCGGCATTGCCTGGGCTGTCGCCTCCATCGCGGCGCTCACCACCGGCACGCTCTACCATGCACGCTTCTGCCGCGACGCGCCGCTCATCGGGGCCAATGCCGTGCAGCTTGCAGCTGCGGCAGCAACCGCATGGGCGTTTACAGGAGCGTTCGAGACGCCGCACGCCGTCTGGACACTCAGCATGGCCGCCGCGCTCGCCTATCTGACCTTCGGCGTCTCTCTGGGCGCGATGGTGCTCCTACTCTACATGCTCCGCCAGGGCGAGGCGGGGCGCGCGGCATCCAATTTCTACCTGGTGCCGGGCGTGACCGCACTTCTTGCCTGGGCCTGCCTCGGCGAGGACCTGCCTACCGCCCTGTGGCCTGGTTTCGCACTCACCATGGCGGGCGTTTGGCTTATCCGCTGGCGCGCCTGATCAACTACGGCTGGAAGACCGTCATCAACAGGGCGGTAAGCGGCATGGCAGCCAGCGTTGAGAGCGCCACCGCGGCGGAGGCACGACGCTCATATATGCCGTAATGCTGCGCCAGGATGAAAACATTGGCGCCGACCGGCATCGCCGCCGCCAGTACGGCGATCGCCGTCTCGAACGCACCGAGCCCGATCGCGCCTGCCGCAAGCCATACCATGGCGGGATGGACGAGCAGCTTGAACGCACACAAGGCCGCGCTGTCGCGCAGGTCACCGGCAATCCGGTATCCTGCCAGCGCCGCGCCGAGTCCCACCAGCGCCGCCGGCGACGAGGCCGCGGCAAGAAAATCCACAGCCGCAGCGACAGGGTCCGGCAGACGCCAGGGTAGCAGGGCTTGGAGCGTGCCGAGCGCGATCGCAACCAGCAGCGGATTAGCAAGCACACGGCCCATTGCCGCTGCCAGCGCTCCTCGGGAGCCTCGCGCCATCTCGATCCGCAGCACGGGCAGGCTGATAAACAACAAGGTGGTGAGTGCGATGATTACTGTCATCGGGCCGGCGGCCGCCCCACCCATATGCGCCACAATCACCGGCATGCCGAGAAAAACATTGTTGGAGAAGATGGCGCCCATGCCGGCAAGAGCGCGCTCTTCTACCGGCGTGCGGCGGCCGAGTGCCTCGACCACCACCAGCAGCACCAGCGTCGGGCCGAAATAGGCCGCAACCAGTCGCCAGTCGAGGCTCTGGAGCAATGCGCCCTCCGACGCCGCCCGAAACAGCGCGGCCGGCACGGCTAGGTAATAGACGAAGCCATTCAGCCCCTTGCCGCCTGCCTCGTCGATCCAGCCAGCCCGTGCCGCCACCGCCCCGGCAAGCACCAGCAGGAAGGCTGGTAGTGCCACATCAAGAAATGCGCCCATGCGCGGACCCTTTCACGACTGCCGGTTAGGAGAAACCGGATTGTTGCCGCAGCCGGGCGCTGACGCCATGCCGGAAATGCGGCAGTCTCCTGCGCCTGAGCTGGGGAAGCCAGTGCGGTCGTCCCTGGCCCGCGGGCTTGACCGGTGCCGCCCGGTTTTCTACCAAGCGGAAGGAACGGCCCCGTAGCTCAGTCGGATAGAGCGACGGATTCCTAATCCGTAGGTCGCAGGTTCGAGTCCTGCCGGGGTCGCCAATAAAAACGACCAACCATAACAACAATGCTGGACTTGTCGCCGCCCTGATCGATGCCGGAGCGGACATCAAGGCCTGAAACTTTAGTAGCACCCATCCCCGCGCGGTGTGGGCCCTGTTGCGAAAGCAAAAGTGGGGACTTTCTGACGTGCAGAGAGTGTGATTTTGTTGGACAGTCAGAGCAGAATCAATCACATAGCTTTTTTCTCAAGAGCCGTAAAACACTCGTCGTTCTGATTGAGGCCAGAGTTGACGTCAATGCCTACGATGCCAATGGCAGTAAAGCCTTTAGCAAGGATGGTGGAAGCACAAACAAGATGTTGAAGGCGATCGGCTTCTCCCCCCATAAGTGTTGACTTGTTCGCAGGCACTTTGATCTGGAGCGTTACAATCCGGGAAACGAGACACGGCAGTTTCGGGGGTCGATTCCGGAATTCGGTGGCCTTCATCAGACGTTCAAGCCAAGAACAAGGGAATTTCAGGCCAAGCGACGTCACCTTGGTGAATAAGTTAGCTTCACTCTAACAGGCTTCTGAAAACTCAAATGTTTGAATCTTGCTCCGAAAGAAAGCGAGAACGAATGGGAATCGAGTTCAGAATGAAATAGAATCATCATCTTATACCAGCAGTTTTCAGAAGCCTACTAACTCTGATTGGCTTGTATGTGGAATCTAGAGTTTCACATAAAGGATGAAGATATTTCCGAGGCATATTGGATATTACTTTCCACAGTTGAGTTTCACAAAAATGTTTGCTCCTGCGGTTTGTACTCGCTATCGTCATTTTGATTGTCGTCAAGCCGTGTCCTTTCTCCAAGAACCGGAGGGTATCATTCCATGGCGGGTCCGCTTGCCGGTGTCACAGTGCTGGACTTCACGCGCGTGCTTGCTGGCCCCTGGTGCACGCTGGCGCTCGCCGATCTGGGTGCCGAGGTCATCAAGGTCGAGAACCCGGAAGGCGGCGACGACACGCGCCGGTTCGATATGCGCAAGGAACTGGCCGGTGAGAGCACCTATTTCGTCTTCGCCAACCGCAACAAAAAGAGCCTCGCGCTTAATATCGCCACACCCGAGGGCCAGGATGTAGCGAAGCGAATGGCGGCGCGCGCCGATATCTTGGTCGAGAACTTTCGGCCCGGCGTCATGGCGCGGCTCGGGCTCGACTTCGAGAGCCTACGCGGCACCAATCCCGGTCTCATCTATTGCTCAATCTCTGGCTATGGCCATGACAGTCCGCTCAGGGAAGTCGCGGGCTACGACCCGGTGGCACAGGCCGAAGGCGGTATGATGGCGATCACCGGCGAGGTGAATGGCGGGCCGCTGCGTACGGGCATTTCCTATGCCGATATTTTCAGCGGATACAACGCATTGCAGGGTATTCTCGCAGCGCTCTACCATCGCGAACGCACCGGTCGGGGCCAGGCCATCGACATCGCACTGCTCGACGGTGCCGTCGCCTCGCTCGCCAATCAGGCTCAAGTGACACTCGTCACTGGGCGCGACACAGGCCGCTACGGCAACGACCACCCGTTCCTGGAGCCGTTCGGGGTGGTCGAGACCGCCGACGGAGCGCTCTATCTTGTTATCGGCAATGACCGCCAATGGGAACGGTTCTGCCGTGATGTCATCGCACGGCCGGACCTGCTTGACCACCCAGATTTCCGCGACAACGCCGCCCGCCTCGCCAACCGCGAGTCGAACCGCGTGCTGCTTGCGGAGATCTTTGCGACTGACAGCCGTGCCGGCTGGATGGCGCGGTTCCGCGCGGCCGGAGTACCCGCAGGCGCAGTCCGCAGCATCTCGGAGGCGCTGGCTGCACCGGAAGTACGCGCCCGCAGCATGGTGCAGCTCGTGGACCACCCGAAAGCCGGCCGGTTCGAGGTCGTGGCGTCCCCGGTTCGTCTGTCCGCTACTCCGACCGCAGCACCCACGGCCGCCCCGCTGCTCGGCCAGCATACCGACGAGGTACTGGCTGCCTTCGGCTACGACGCAGAGGAGATCGCCTACTTTCGCGCCCACGGCGTCGCTGCTTGAACGAAGAGCGGGCTCACGAAACGATCGGCAGCGTCACCGTTTCGTAGTCAAGAGTGAGGGCGCGGCCTGTCTTATCATCGGCGAGGCGGGCACTGAAGGTCTTGCCGGCACACACACCGCCAAGCGCGGGGACGGTGCCGAGAAACATGGCGAATTCCGGTGGTACCGCCTTGTAGCCTTGGAAATAGTCGGCCACCAGGGCGATCGGATCCTGCACCGCCGCCATCGTGCCGCGCTGGTAGGGCTCGCCGTCCATGTCGCTTTCGAGCCTGAGCGTGTCCCACCGCTCGGCGATGTCAGCGTAACGCCAGACATCGCGGCCGAGTGGCTTTGGGCACATCTGCTTGGAAATGGCGACAGATTGCGCCTCGAAAGCGCGGTCAGTGTGGTCAGAGCCAATGGCCACCAACATGCCGTAGGCGGCCGAGCCGATCAGCACCGCCTCCGCCTCACCGGAGCTGCCCTCGCCCAGCACCTGAATGCGTTCGTCCTGCGTCGCCAGCGACGCACCGACCCGGTAGTAGAGCGGCGTCTGAGACGGCGGCGCGACGCCGATTTGCTCCAGCTCCCTGATATGCGCGTCCACCGCCGTCCGGTCGCGCCCTGACCAACCGACAATAACGATGACAGAGACCGGGACCTTGACATCTCTCGCGCCCGCATCGTCATGCAGCCGGAATTGCATCATTCTTCTTTAGCCCGCGCGCCGCCAAGCAGTGCCACCGGGCCCGTCCTCAAGCGCAATGCCGCGCGCGGCCAGTTCGTCGCGGATCGCGTCCGCCCGCGCGAAATCCCGTGACCGGCGTGCCGCGACGCGTGCTGCCACCAGCACCTCGATCTCCTTGGCGTCATCGCCCTCGCCATGCAGCCAAGCTGTTGGGTCCGTCCGCAGCAACCCTAGCAATTCTCCCGCGCCCAGCAGCGCGCCCGCCAGTGCTGCCCTTTCCTCCGTATCTTCCGCCCGGTTGAGCGCTGTTGCGGTCTCGTGCATGCCAGCGATGGCGGCCGGCGTGTTCAGATCGTCGAGCAGTGCGTCCATCACGGCCGAGGGCGGTTCGCCCGGCACCCCACTGCCTGCATCCCGCAAGGCGCGATATAGCCGGTCGAGTCCGCTCTTTGCCTCCGCCAGCGTGTCCTGGCCGAATTCGAGCGGCGCACGGTAATGCGCCTGCAGCAAGGCAAAGCGCACCGCTTCCCCCGGCACCTCCGCCAGCAATTCGCGCACAGTCAGCACATTGCCGAGCGATTTCGACATCTTATCGCCCTTAACGATCAGATAGCCGTTATGCATCCAGTAGCGCACGAAGGGCGGCCCATGCGCGCAGACGCTCTGGGCCAGCTCGTTCTCGTGATGCGGGAAGATCAGATCCGCCCCGCCGCCGTGAATATCGAAGGCGTCTCCCAGATAGGCGCGCGACATTGCCGAGCACTCGATATGCCAGCCGGGACGGCCCCGACCCCAAGGACTCGACCAGCCGGGCAGGTCGTCCACACTCGGCTTCCAGAGCACGAAATCCGCTGGGTCGCGCTTATATGGCGCCACATCGACGCGCGCGCCGGCGATCAATTCCTCGCGGGAGTGACGCGAGAGCCGCCCATAGTCCGGCATGGAGGGTACATGGAAGAGCACATGCCCATCGGCCTCATAGGCGTGGCCGTTCGCAATCAGCCGCTCGATCATCCCGACCATTTCAACGATATGCCCGGTCGCATGCGGCTCGATATCCGGTACCAGCGCGCCGAGCGCAGCCATGTCAGCGTGGAAGGCCTCGGTCGTCCGCGCCGTGATATGTTCGATCGGCTCGCCCGTCTCCTTCGCGCGGGCGTTTATCTTGTCGTCTACATCGGTGATGTTGCGCACATAGGTGACGCGCGGATAGAGCCGCTTCAGCAGGCGGTAGAGCACATCGAAGACGACCACGGGACGCGCATTGCCGATATGCGCGAGATCATAGACCGTCGGTCCGCACACATAGAGGCGCACATGCTCCGGATCGAGCGGTTCGAAAAGCTCCTTGGCGCGCGCCATCGTGTTGTGGATTGTAAGGGTCACAGGAAGTATCTCCGTTCGATCACGGATCTTCAATCATCAGCCCGCGGATATAGGGCAAGCGGGCACCCGCGTATATACCCTTACCGGGGCGCAGGACAGGAGCGCGGAAAACTGCGATTACCGCGCTGATGCCCACCGCGCAGCCCACAGTGGTGGCGCGCCGGCGCGGTGGAAGTCGATCCAGGCGCCCAGTCCGTCGCATGGCGGCACCAGCAGGCGGTCCGGCCGCTCATGGCAGGCAATACCGGCTTGCGAGAGTGTGGCACGGGTGCAGTCGAGGTCGGCACTTTCGATGGCCAAGGCGGCACCGAAAGGCGGCAGCAGATAAGCAGCGCCCAACAGCAACGCGCCAAGCGCATCCGGGCCTGCGAGCGCGATGCATCCCCGGTCCAGTATGATCTCGTATACCGGCCCCCGCTTACGCGCCGGCCGGCCGACGAAGCGCGCATAGCGGGCGGCGGCCTCTTCCGGGTCAGTGACGATCTGCAGAAAACCTGTAAGCGCCCGCGCTGCGTTGGCATGGTGGTCCATGCCCGGCAGCCATATCAGTTCCGGTGTCTCGTGGGTCAGGAGCTGTACTCGCCCTTCCGGCATGGCTTCGGCCGTCGCCCGTCGCACGGTGGCACGGACGATGCGCGCGTCCTCCAGCGGGCGGCGCAGGAAGACAGTCGGCCGCATCTCAGTGCCACCCGCATCGTGGTCTTCGACCCGTTCATGCGCGAGCGCCAGCAGATGCAACCCCTCATAGCGCGCGACACCGGCGGCAAGCTCCGCGCCGAGCGGCGTGTCGGCAATCTGCCCAAGCGCCTCGATATAGCCCGCCTCGAACACGATCAGCCGGTTGGCAGTGCCGGCCCGCACAAGTCCGCTGCCCGTGTCATCATAATGGATATTGACCGGTGACACAGTAAAACCGAGCCGCTGGAACCGGGCGGCCGCGCCTTCGAGGTCGGCAAGGAAATACCCGACATGGTCAAGGAAAAGTTCGTTGCCCACCGGGAGCTGCTTCATGCCGTTGCTCGCACCTGGCCGGCATTGCGGCTGGTTTCGACAAAGGTGGCTGCAGCCAGCAGCATGACGGCCGCGCTGCCGAAGAAGACCCAGCGCGGATCGCCCGCATCCATGATCCAACCGCAGATGATCGGCGTGGCGAAGCCACCGATGGAAAGCCCGGTGGAGGTGAAGCCGAATACTTTACCCATCTGCCCTGGCGGCGAAATGAGACGCACGAGCAGATCTCGTGTCGGTAAGATCGCGCCATGCATCATCCCGGCGCAGACTAACAGCGCTACGATGGCGTAAAGCGGCAGCGGCACGGCCCCGAGGATGTTGACTGCGAGGAAGACCGTACCGATGGCGCCGAAGAAAACAAGCTGCGGGCGCCCGGTCCGGTCCACCAACCAACCACCGGCAAGATTGCCAGCCGAGGCCGCGATGAGATAAGCGATCATCGCTTTTGCGAGCAATGTATCGTCGAAACCGCGCAATTCGTGTAGCGCCGGAATGCCGAAGGTGCGTAGACCGCCGAGCGACATGGCGTGGAAGGCCTGGAACAGGAACAGCAGTATGACCGGGAGCGTCAGCAGCAGCGCGATCCCGTCTGAGGTTGAGCCGCCCTGTTGGCGCCGCGTTTCCTTGCCCTCGGCGCTTTCCAGGTAACGGGCCTGGAGCAGCAGCGCGAGGGACATGGCAAGGCCGATACCGCCGGCTATTAGGAAGACGCTATTCAGCCCGGTGACGTTGGCAAGGTCGGGGCCGAGCAGCGCCAAACCCCAGCCCGCATTGCCACTAACAGCATGGACGGAAAAGGCACGCCCCATGCGGTGCTCGGCCACCGAGGCCGACAGAATGGCGTAGTCTGCCGGATGGAACACGGAGTTGGCGACGCCGCCGATAACCGCAAGCAGCAGCATGGCCCAGAAAGAGGAAACCAGCCCGAAGCCGGCAACGGCGCAGGAAAGCACGGCAACGCCCAGTATCAGCGGTGCCCGCCCGCCTGTGCGGTCTACGACGAAGCCAACCCCTGTCTGGCAGATAGCCGTCCCGACTGGGAATGCGGCCGCCAGCACGCCGAGTTCGAAATAGCTGAACCCGTGCTCCGCCTGCATCCGCACGAAAAGCGGGGGCAGCAAGAACATGAACATATGGCTCATCATGTGGGCGGCGCCGATCAGGCCGATAACACGCGCATCACGGACGAAACGACCGGCAGGCGCGGTCATGCGGGCCAACCTGCGAGGAAAGAGCAAACAGCAGCGTTGCAGATACCGAGGCTGTGGTTGGGACGATTCATACAGCTCATACAGCGAGCGCCTCCGGCCAGACGGGGTCGTGCGAACCGAGCGGCACCGAAGGACGCACCCAATGCGGCGGCGTGCGGGACATATCCGCAATCGGGGCCAGATGCGTCAGCCGACCATGCGGCGTGTCGCTTTCCATGCTGATCGCCTTGAGTTCCTCCGGAGCAAGGTCGTTCGGCGCATCCCGCCAGTCTTTCACAAGACCCATGCCGACGATCCATTGCGCCATTCCGGCGAGCGAGAGCTGGACATGCCAGCTTCCGCCCTCCTCCGCTCGCTTCAGGAGCGCCGTCGCCACCCCCCAAGCGGCCAGATAGCCGGCGCAGTAGTCGAGCGGCTGCACCGGCAGGTTACACGGCACGGCGCGGCTGCCCTGCACAGTGGACATGCCAGAGGCGTTCTGCACGATGCTGTCGAAGCCCCGACGCATAGCGAACGGCCCTTCATGCCCATAAGCTGAGAGCGAGACATAAACCTTGCCGGGGCCGATATCGTGGGGACCAAACCCTCGCGCCGTCAGCGTACCCGGCCGGTAGCTCTGCACAAACACATCCGCTTCAGTGGCCAGCGCGCGGAGCTGCGCCCGCCCGCGCTGCTCGCGGAGATCGATTAAGGCGGAGAGCTTGCCATGGCCTGTGTCCATGACAAGCGTCGGCGTGAAGGGCAAATGCGGCCCGGCAATGCGCATGACATCCGCGCCGTGCTCAGCGAGCGTGCGCCCGCAGGTCGGCCCGGCCAGCACGCGCGTTAGGTCCAAGACGCGAATGCCAGAAAGCGGCCGGCTGCCGCCGCGCGGCATGATCCTCGGTCCCTCGCCGATGCGCTCTATGGAGACCGGTGGCAGGGCCATCAGGGCTTGCCCCTGCGGATGGGTGGCCCATTCCTCCGGCGTGCGCGTCATCGCGCCGCAGAGGCCGGCGGCAGCAACAACATCCTCTAATTCCTGCCCGCCGCGCGCCGCAACCGCTTCGGCAAGCGCTGCCTTTTCTCCCCTCGCACCAAGCAGCGCGAGCACGCCGTCGCGGTGATGGGGGAAATTGCAATGCAGGAAGACATGCCGACCGTCCCCGGTCGGGTAAAGTCCCGTGAAGGGGTCCCAGGACGGAGGCGGGTCTGCGCCGTCTATTTTCAGATAGGTGGCGGAGCGCATGGCCGCGGCAGCATGCCGGCGGTCTACAGTCACCGACTGGCGCTCGCCCGTGCGCCATTCCCAGACGTCGGCGGCAGCTTGCGCGGCAGCAGCGATGGCGACCGCGCCTGCCTCGCCAATGCGATAAGGGGTTGGGAAAACCGGGTCGGCCCCGGTCAGTAGAACATTCCGGATGGCTTGATGTATCATCCAGCAAACATAGCAAGGAGGAAACAGATGGGCGATGCACCGTTATCGGGCATTACCGTTCTGGACCTGACCCAATTCGAAGCTGGCCCCTCCTGCACCGAGGCCCTGGCCTGGCACGGCGCTAATGTCATCAAGGTCGAGGAACCCCGACGCGGCGACCAGGGTCGGCTTGCCATTTCGGAGCGGTCAGACATGGACTCGCTCTACTTCATCCTGCTCAACTGCAACAAGCGTTCGATCACCTGCAACCTGAAGGAAGAAAGCGGCAGGCAGGTCTTGCGTCGTCTGGTCGCCAAGGCCGATGTGCTGATTGAGAATTTCGCTCCCGGTGCCATCGAGCGGCTGGGATTCGGGTGGGACGAACTGCACGCACTCAATCCGCGCCTTGTCTTTGCGCAGATCAAGGGTTTCGCGACGGACAGTCGCTACGCCAAATACCTCTCCTTCGATATGATCGCCCAAGCGACGGGCGGCGTGATGAGCATTACCGGCATGCCGGACGGCGTGCCGATCCGCCCTGGCGCGACCATCGGCGACACCGGCACAGGCTTGCATATGTGCGTCTCAATCCTCTCCGCTCTGTTCCAGCGGGAGCGCACAGGGCGTGGCCAGCATCTCGAGGTGGCGATGCAGGACGCGATGACGAACTATTGCCGCGTCACCTTTTCGCGCCAGCCCATGATGGAGCATCCGGCGCCGCGCACCGGCAATTCAGTCGCATCAGGTGCGCCGGGCGGGCTATTCCCCTGCAAGGGCGGCGGACCAAACGACTATTGCTTCATCTTCGTTGCCCGCGATCTCACCGCCCATTGGGAGCGCGTGTGCAAAGCCATCGGCCGCGAGGATATGCTGGCAGATCCGCGCTTCTGCGACGGGCCCAAACGTATCGAGCACAAGGCTGAGATCGAGGAGAATGTTGCCGCCTGGACGCGCCAGCGCAGCAAGCAGGACGTAATGGAGGCCATCGGCGGAGCGAGTGTGCCCGCAGGCGCGGTGTTCGACATTAAGGACCTGATCTCCAGCGACGACATGCATCGCCGGCGCATCATGCAGACCATCGAACATCCCGACCGCGGTGCGGTAGTGGTGCCAGCCTGGCCCGTCCGCTTCGCCGGCGAGGTACTGGATGTGGCGCGGGCACCACTGCTCGGCGAGCACAGTGAGGCGGTGCTGAGCGAACTGCTGAGCATCACCCCTGCTGAACTGGCGGACCTGAAACAGGCCGGCGCGCTTTGAAACTGCAACGATGATAAAGGGTGGAAAAGAGCTCCGGGTTCTCTCCGCCGCGCCGCCGGTGTTACGGCCCGGGGTGCGGCGATTCTACTTCCTCCGGCACGGCGAAACGGCCGGCAATGCTAGCCTGATCGTGCAAAGCCCAGTCATTCCCTTGAACGAAACCGGGCGAGCCCAGGCGGCTCGGGCCGCCGAACGGCTTGCCGGTGCAGAGGACATCACCCGTATCGAAGCCAGCAGCTATCTGCGCGCCTATGAGACCGCACAGGCCGCTGCCCGTCGCCTCGCCGTACCGATGAACGCCACCCCTCGGCTCGGCGAGCGGTTGTTCGGCGAGCTTGTCGGCCAGAGTGCGGTGGGGCTCGACTGGCGCGTGCAGCCGGCTGGCGGCGAGACGCTAGGCGCCTTCGTCGCCCGCACCAAATCCGCCGCGGCGGACGCACTCTCTGGCAGCGGTATCCCTTGCATCGTAGCGCATGGCGGCAATCTGCGCGTCATCGCAGCCGCGCTTGGCGTTTTGTTCCGCGACGAATTCGCTCCGAACGCCCTGCCCCTGCGCTTCGACATGAAGGATGCCGGCTGGACGGCGACGGTGCTGTAATTGTTGCAGAATGCCCACCTTGCAACATAGCTGTCGATCCTCGCGCCTGCTGCGCGTCTTCAGCCCGCACGTATATGCAGGAAAACACTGCCGGTTCCCCTTCTCCTGGTCATGGCCTAGGCTGCACAAGACCTGCTTTCGAAAAGCGTGGATGTCGGCAGGAGCACCGGCGCGCACCCCCTGTTAGGATAGCCGGCATGCTACCGGACGCGTTTCTCGCCCGCACCGCCGCCGATATCGGTCGGCCCACACTCGCCGTGTTGCCGGTGGGGGCGTTCGAGCAGCATGGGCCGCATCTGCCGCTTGCGACCGATAGCCTGATTGCGGGCGCGCTTGCTGCAGGCCTCGCGGAACGGCTGGGTGCGCTGCTGCTGCCGACACTGCCCGTCTCCTGTTCGCAGGAACATGCCGGCTTTCCCGGCACGGTCTGGCTCGCTGCGAACACGCTTGTGGCGGTGATCAGCGACATATGCGCGAGTCTCGTACATGCCGGTGTGGAGCGGCTCGCCATCGTCAATGCACATGGCGGCAATCTCGTGCTGGCGCATTTCGCGCGAGAAGCCAATCTGGAGGGACCGCGCGTCTGGCTCGGTCCCGGACGGCATATCCAGGAGGCCGCCTTCGCCGCCGCCGGTATCGAGACGAGCGTGCATGACGACATGCATGCGGGCGAATATGAAACCTCAGTGCTGCTCCACTGCCACTCGAATCTCGTGCGCATGGAAGACGCCACGGACGAGCTCACCGAACGCCCCCTGCTCGCCGTCCGTGGCCTCACCGCCTACAGTCGCTCCGGCACGGTCGGCCGCCCTACCCGTGCCACGGCCGACAAGGGCCGCGCTGTGTTGACAGCGATGGTAGCGACGATGGCGGTGGAAGTGCGCGAGCTGTTCAGCCTTGAGGCCTGAAGGCGAGCGATTATCCTCTCATGATCGGTTTCAGTTGACCCCCGCCATGCGGCGGAAATCGGTGACCTCTAGTCCCACCGAGATAGCCGCAGTTTCCAGTTCACGCCAAGTTTCGTCGTCCACCGGGACGCCATGGGCGGTACGCTCGGCATGCGCAGCGCGTTCGGGGTCGCCAGGAACGAGCACGGGCAGAGCGAGGTCGGCAGGGGGTGAGCCCTTCACATGCGCGATAGTGGCGTCCATTTCGGCATTGTAGAAGCCCGAGTCCACCAGCCGGGTGGGATCGAACACGATCGAAAGCATGTTGTTCAGGATCGTGTCCTGCTCGTGATCGGTCTCCGGACGGCAGGTACGGCCACCGGAAAGCACCCCTGCCATCAGTTCGCTCATCAGCGCCATTCCGTAGCCCTTATGCTCGGCGAAAGGCAGAATCGCGCCCATCGGTTGCTCGAACATCACATTCGGATCCGTGGTCGGCTGGCCCCTGTTGTTGATCAGAACGCCGGGGGCCATGCGTTCGCCCTTGTTCTTCGCCACGCGGACCTTGCCGTGCGCGACGATGCTGGTCGCCATGTCGAGTTGCGTGGCAGGGTTTGCACCGGTCGCCGGCATGGTGATGCAATAGGGATTGGTGGCAAAGCGCGCGTCCGAGCCGCGCCAAGGCGCCACCAGGCCCGGATGGCCGACGACATTGACATAATGGATCGACACGAACCCGGCTCGCGCGCATTGTTCACCCCAAGCGCCGATGCGGCAGAGATGGAAAGACCGGCGCACAGCCATGATGCACACACCGTGCTCCCGCGCGCGCTCAATGGCGAGCGCCATCGCTTGCCTGCCGATCGATTGACCATAGCCTGCCTTGCCGTCCACCACCAGCATGGACCCCATGTCTGCGAGCAGGTCGATCTTTGCATTCGGCTGAAGCTCACCCTCCTGCAATGCCTTGATGTAGCGCGGCAGCATGCCAACACCGTGGCTGTCATGGCCGGTGAGGTTGGCATGGACGAGGTTGTCGGCGACAATGGTTGGCTCGTCCCCGACGCTTCCGGCCGCGACGCAGACGGCGCGCACGGCAGCGCGCAGGTTCTCATGGTGAATGGTGGGCATGGGAGGTGGTCCGTTTCTGTTCAGCGGCAGCTTGGTATTCGGGAAAGAGTCGCCCCAAGCCGTCGGGGGCGGCGAGGCCGCGTTCGGTGATGAAGCCGGTCACGAGCCAGGCCGGCGTAATGTCGAAAGCGTAATTGGCGGCGGCAGAGCTCGGCGGCGTCACAGCGACGGACGTCAGGGTGCCATCTTCCGTCCGGCCCCAGACACGCTGCACCTCCGAAGGGTCGCGTTCCTCTATCGGAATCGAGGTAAGCCCGTCCGAGACCGTCCAGTCGATGGTCGGGCTTGGCAGCGCGACATGGAACGGTACACCGTTGTCATGGGCGGCGAGTGCCTTGGTATAGGTGCCGATCTTGTTGCAGACATCGCCGGCCGCCGTTGTCCGGTCAGTGCCGACAATGCAGAGATCGACCAGCCCGCGCTGCATCAGGTGTCCGGCCGCATTGTCCACGATGACGGTGTGCGGCACGCCGTGTCGGCCAAGTTCCCAGGCCGTCAAATGTGCGCCCTGGTTGCGCGGGCGGGTCTCGTCCACCCAGACATGGACCTCGATGCCGTCGTCATGAGCGCGGTAGATGGGCGCGAGCGCCGTGCCCCAGTCCACAGTGGCGAGCCAGCCCGCATTGCAATGTGTCAGGATATCGAGCCGGCCCGGCTTGCGCGCGGCCGCAGCGCGGACAAGCTCGAGGCCATGCCCACCGATAGCGTAATTGATCGCCACATCCTCATCGCAGAGTGCACCTGCACGCTGGAAGGCCGCGGTGGCACGCTCGGCTGGGGGCAGCGGGCGTACCCTTGCCGCGACATCCTCTAGAGCCCACGCTAAGTTCGCGCCGGTCGGGCGGGTGGCCAGCAGGAAGCGCCAGGCGTCTTCCAGCCCGGCGTCCGAGGGATCGCGAAAGAGTGCCAAGGCGAGACCATAGGCACCAGTTGCACCGATCAGCGGAGCACCGCGCACCAGCATGGCGCGAATCGCATGGGCGGTGTCTTCGAGGGATTCGAGCCGCACTGTCTCGAAACGGTGCGGCAAACAGGTCTGATCAATGATGCGCACGGCGCGGCCGTCCGCCTCCGACCAGATGCTGCGATAGGCAGTGCCGTCAACCTTCATGCCACGCCGTTCAGCACCCGCCCTGCAACAGCATCGAGCCGGTGCAGCAGTACCGGGTCGCGCTGCTCGGGGGCAGTAATCAGCGCATGGTCAAGCGCCGTATGGCAGCCGGCGAAACAGGTCTCGCGGCGCGCCGCCAGCACCGGCACAACATGGCGAACAAGCTCCCGGCCCCGCTCTGCATTGTCGAGCAGCACACGGATCACCGCCTCGACGGAGACATCATCATGCTCCTCATGCCAGCAATCATAGTCGGTGACCATGGCAACCGTGGCGTAGCAGAGCTCGGCCTCACGCGCGAGCTTGGCTTCCGGCATGGCGGTCATGCCGATGACGGCGCAGCCCCAGCTTCGATAGAGGGCGCTTTCGGCGCGGGTGGAGAATTGTGGGCCTTCCATGGCTAGATAGGTTCCGCCGCGATGCAGTGAGATCCCGGCGCGGGCAGCAGCAGCCTCCAACGCGCCACCCAGGCGCTGGCAGACCGGGTCTGCCATGGACACATGTGCCACGCATCCCGCGCCGAAGAAGCTCTTGGCACGCGCGAAGGTGCGGTCGATAAACTGGTCCACTAGCACAAAATCACCCGGCGCATGCGTCTCCCGGAGAGAGCCCACCGCCGAAAGCGATATGATTTCGGTTGCACCGGACCGTTTGAGCGCGTCGATATTAGCGCGGTTGTTGAGGTCGGTCGGGCTAAGCCTGTGACCTCGTCCGTGGCGCGGCAGGAAGCGCAGTTCGGCCGCACCAAGCCGGGCATGGAGGATCTCGTCAGACGGACGGCCCCAAGGGCTTTCGACTGCAATCCAGCGCCTGTCCTCCAGCCCGTCGATATCGTAAAGGCCGCTGCCTCCGACGATCCCGATTACGGGCGGCACGATCAATGTGCGCCGCTCCAGACCTTGCGCTTCAGGGCGTAGAGGATGCCAGTCAGCACCAGCAGGAAGAGGATAACCTTGACGCCTAGCCTGTGCCGGTCCTCAAGCTGTGGCTCGGCGGCAAACATGAGAAAATGGGAAACATCGAGCGCCATTTGCTCAACCGTGGCGGGGGTACCGTCTGCATATTCTACCAAGTCGTCCGAGAGCGGTGGCGCCATTGAAATCCGGTTGCCGGCGAAATAAAGATTGTAGTGCTGGAGTTCGCCAAGTTCGAAGCCCTCCGGTGGGTCGACATAGCCGGTCAGCAAGGCGGCGATATAGTCAGGTCCAGCAGCTTGGTTCTTAGCAATCAGGCTTAGGTCGGGCGGCAGCGCCCCACCGTTTGCGGCCTTAGCAGCATTGTCGTTCGGGAAGGGTGAGACAAAGCGATCCGACAGTTTGCCGGGGCGCTCGAACATTTCACCTTCTTCGTCCGGCCCGTCCACGATAAAAGCGTTCGCCGCTTCGGCCCTGGCGGCGGCTTCGGAAAAGCCGATCTGCATGAGGTTACGGTAGAACACCAGCCGCATGGCATGGCAGCCGGCGCAAACCTCACGATAGACTTGGTAGCCACGCTGTAGGGCAGCGCGGTCGAAGGCGCCGAAGACGCCGTTGAAGCTCCATTCCTGCTCCGGTGGCGGCGTATTGCCGCCAGCGGCCGAAGCAGCGCCGGGCAGCAGCAGGGCGAAACCGAGGGCGGTAGCCAGCGCGGCACCGAACAGACGGTTGCGCATCACGCTCTCTCCATCGCGCCATCTCCCTCTGCCTCGCGGGGCGGCGGGGCGCGGAGCACCGGTTCGCCGATGCTGAGCGGCAATGGTTGCGGCCGTTCGAATACCGACAATAGCGGCAGGATCACCAGGAAATGGGCAAAATAGTAGATCGTCGCGAGGCGTCCGATATGAATGTACCAACCTTCGGCGGGCTTGGAGCCGATATAGCCGAGTACCAGACAGTCGATCACTAGCAGCCAGAAGACCTGTTTGTAGATCGGGCGGAAGCGAGCGCTACGAACTGGCGAGCGGTCGAGCCAGGGTAGGATAAAGAGCACGGCGATGGCCGCGAACATAGCAACAACACCCAGCAGCTTATCCGGGACGGCGCGCAGGATCGCGTAGAAGGGTAGGAAATACCATTCCGGCACGATATGCGCCGGCGTCACCAGCGGGTTCGCGGGCACGTAATTGTCGGGATGACCCAGATAGTCGGGCGCGAAGAACACGAACACGCAGAAGATCGTCAGGAATGCCCCGAGGCCGAAGAAGTCCTTGATCGTGTAATAGGGGTGGAAGGGGATGCTGTCTTGCTTGCCGCGAATCTCGATACCGAGCGGATTGTTAGAGCCGTGCCTGTGCAACGCCACCACATGCAGCGCCACCACACCCACAATGACGAAAGGCAGCAGGTAGTGCAGCGAGTAGAAGCGGTTGAGGGTCGCATTGTCGACCGCGAAGCCGCCCCAGAGCCAACTCACGATTGCCTCGCCCACCCACGGAATGGCCGAAAACAGGTTGGTGATGACCGTAGCACCCCAGAAGCTCATCTGGCCCCAGGGCAGCACATAGCCCATGAACGCCGTCGCCATCATCAGCAACATGATGACAACGCCGAGAATCCAGAGAATCTCCCGCGGCGACTTGTAGGAGCCATAATAGAGGCCGCGGAAGATATGGATATAGACAACGATGAAGAAGAACGATGCGCCGTTCATATGGATGAATTGCACTAGCCAACCAAAGGGCACATCGCGCCTGATCCGCTCCACACTATCGAAGGCATGGTCCACATGCGGCGTATAGTTCATCGCCAGCACGATGCCGGTGACGATCATCACCACTAGCATGAAGCCGGCGAGCGAGCCGAAATTCCACCAGTAGTTGAGGTTTCTCGGCGTTGGGTATTCATGCATCTCGTGATGCAGGAAGGTAAAGACCGGCAGCCGGTAGTCGATCCACCGGACGATCGGATTGTCGAATTTGGGTGCAGCCATCGCCAATTAGCCGATCAGGATGCGGGTGTCGTCGAGGAATTGGTATGGCGGCACAGCAAGATTCCCTGGCGCAGGCCCTTTGCGGATGCGTCCGGAGGTATCGTAGTGCGAGCCGTGGCAGGGGCAAAACCAGCCACCATATTCGCCTTTTTCATCCGTGTCCTTCTGGCCGAGGGGAATACAGCCGAGATGGGTGCATACACCCACCAGGACTAGCCATTCAGCCTTCTGCACCCGATCCACATCCGCCATTGGATCCGGCAGAGCGTCGAGTGGAGTTTCCTCTGCCTGCCTTATCTCGGCTTCCGTGCGCCGACGCACGAAGACGGGCTTCTTCTGCCATACGACAGTGATCGACTGGCCAGGTTCGATGGGTTCAAGGTCAACTTCCGTGGTCGAAAGCGCAAGCGTATCGGCCGCCGGGTTCATATTGTCGATGAGCGCCCAACCGGCCGCCGCCGCCCCGACTGCGCCCATGCCACCGGCTGCATATTCGAGAAAGTCGCGGCGCGTGACGCCGTCGCCCGCCCCGTCCGCCGTTGCCGCCATATAAGGAAAACTCCCCAGTGCCCCGGACACCGGGCACTTGCCGCATAGCCGGTTCGAGTATGTCTTGCGGTCCCCGCGCCGCTATGCGACCCGATGCCGCGTAAATGCGCTTGCGCGCCCGTACTCGTTCATTTGCAGCCGGATATGTCCCACATTACAGGTCGGTTCTGCCCCTGGGGAGGCTTGGGTTTGACGGACGTATCCAGCACGCGCCAGACACGTGTGCGGCTCTGGTTCGAGGAGTTGCGCGACGCCTTCTGCGATGCCTTCGAGGCGATGGAACCAGGCGGCACGCACTTCGAACGCCGGGCCTGGAAGCGACCGGGCGGCGGCGGCGGCGTCATGTCGGTAATGAAGGGCGAGATCTTCGAAAAGGTCGGAGTCAACGTCTCGACTGTCCACGGCACTCTCTCGGAAACTTTCCGGGCGCAGATTCCAGGCGCGGCGGAGGACCCACGCTTCTGGGCCTCCGGCATTTCGCTGGTCGCGCACATGGCTTCGCCTTTCGTGCCGGCCATGCATATGAACACCCGCCATATCGAAACGACGCAGGCCTGGTTTGGCGGCGGTGCAGACCTTACGCCCATGTTCCCCGAGCGTGCGGCCGCTGAAGGGCGCGCTTTCCATGCGGCCCTCGAAGACGCTTGCAATCGCCATGACGTCGGCGACTACCCGCGCTTCAAAGCGTGGTGCGATGAGTATTTCCACCTGCCGCACCGGGGCGAGCCGCGCGGCCTCGGTGGCATTTTCTTCGACAATCTGGCGAGCGGCGCCTGGGACACGGACTTCGCCTTCGTGCAGGATGTCGGGCGTGCCGTACTGGCGGTCTATCCTGAAATCGTGCGCATGCGTATGGACGAGCCCTGGACCGAGGCCGACCGCCGTCACCAGCTACGTCGGCGTGGGCGCTATGTGGAGTTCAACCTCCTGCACGACCGTGGCACACGTTTTGGCCTGATGACCGGCGGCAATATCGACGCTATCTTGATGTCGCTCCCGCCCCTCGCCGCTTGGGACTGAGCGGGGTCTCACACCGGCCCGTTCAGGCAGCGGCGCGTTCTTTCGGGCCAGGCTGCCAGGCGCGCAGGGATGTGCCTTCCACGGTGACGCGGTGCATGAGGCGCCGGTAGCCGGCATAGTCGTTGAGTGCGCAATGCCAGGTCGCGCGGTTGTCCCAGAAAACCACTGTTCCGGGCTCGAAGCGAACCCGGCAGGTAAACTCAGGCCGGCTCCCGTACTTGTAGAGCATCTCCAGCAGCGAGCGGCTCTCCTCGACGGTCCAGTCGTCGAAACGGACCGTGAAGCCGCGATTGACATAGAGCGATGGCCGCCCACTCACCGGATGGTGGATGACAACCGGATGAACGGCATCCTGCACCGCTGCCTCGCTGTTGCCGAGCCGTCCGGCGAGGTCGCTAGCCCCTTTCACATGATCGGCGCGTGGCCCGAAGACATGGCGGCTTGAATGCACAGCCTTCATACCACATAGCATCGCCTTCAACCCGTCCGATAGCGCGTCCCAGGCGGCATACATGCTGGAGAATTGCGTGTCACCGCCGAAAGGTGGCAGTTCGCGCGCCACCAGGATCGAGCCGAGTGCCGGTTCGGTGTCGTAAGTGTGATCCGTATGCCACTGGCCGCCGATATTTGTCTTCTGCTCCGGCTCCTTGCGCACTTCGGCAATACCCGGATAGCCTTCTACCGCACGGAAGAAGCGGTTGACATTCACACCGCCGAACGCCTTGCCCATCGCCAGATGGCCCTCAGGCGAGAGCGCCTGCCCGCGAAAGACCAGCACGCCGTATTCGCCGAGGCCCGCCGTCAAGGCCTCGACGCGCTCCGCGTTCAGATCCTGCTCCAGGTCAATGCCGAAGACCTCTGCGCCGCATGCGCCTGAAATCGGTGCGAATTCCATTGCCACGCCTCCGCTATTCTTGGTGCAATATAACGCACCAGGAGAAATAGGGAGAGCCGGGATGACCGAAACCGCCTTCAAATCCGCCGTCGACCTCGCCGCCATGATCCGGCGGCGGGAGATCGGAGCCGAAGAACTGCTGGACCTCTATTTCGCACGCGCCGATATGCATAATCAGGCGCTCAACGCCATCATCTGGCAGGATCGCGACAAGGCACGAGAAACGGCGCGGGCCGCCGACAGCCGGACTGCAAGTAGCGGCGATCTACCGCCACTGCACGGCGTGCCTATGACAATTAAGGAAAGTTACGACTTGGCAGGCTCGCCAACAACATGGGGCGACCCCGAATTTCGCAACAATATCGCGGCGACGGACAGCGTCCCCGTCGCGCGTTTGAAGGCTGCCGGTGTCACCTTCTTCGGCAAGACCAATGTGCCGCTGATGCTGGCTGACTGGCAGAGTTACAATGACATTTACGGTGTTACCAACAACCCTTGGGATCTCGAGCGCACGCCCGGCGGATCCTCGGGAGGGTCGGGTGCCGCGCTGGCAGCCGGCATGACGGGCATCGATGCTGGTAGCGACATCGGTTCCTCGATCCGCAATCCGGCGCATTATTGCGGTGTGTTCGGACACAAGCCGAGCTGGGGGCTTTGCCCACCACGCGGCCACGCCCTGCCAGGCGTGCTCTCGCAAGCCGATATTTCCGTTGTCGGTCCGCTGGCGCGTTCAGCAGACGATCTTGAGATCGCACTCGACGCGATGGCGGGGCCCGACGAGATGGATGCGCCCGGCTACCGCCTCGCCCTACCGGGACCACGTGTTCCTGGTTTCGGGGGGCTGCGCGTCGCGGTCATGCTCGACTCCGAGCCATCCAAGATCGATACAGTCTACGGTGACCTACTCCAGCTATTGGTGGACAAGATCGCCGCCGCTGGCGCCGTCGTGAGCGATACGGCTCGGCCCGAGATCGACATGACCACGCTGCACGAAAACTACATCCTGCTGCTGCGCGCCGCGACCAGCGCTCGACAGCCGGACGCGGTGCTACGCGAGCATGAGGAAGCCGTGCAGCGGCTCGACCCGGACGATCCAAGCTACTATGCCCGTATGGCGCGCGGGAACACTATGAGGCATCGCGAATGGCTCGCGCTCCGGGAACAGCGTGAGCATTTCCGCTGGGCTTGGCACCGTTTCTTCCGGGATTGGGACGTGCTGCTCTGCCCGGTTGCGGCCTCGACCGCCTTCCCGCATGACCATGAGGGCGAACGCTACGAGCGCACGATCCAGGTGAACAATCGCGACACGCCAACGACCGACCAATTGTTCTGGGCGGGGCTCAACGGCGTCTGCCACTTGCCAGGCACCGTTGCGCCGGCGGGTATTGCGCGCGACGGCCTGCCCGGTGGCATCCAGATCGTCGGCCCCTATCTCGGCGACCGGACCTGTATCCACACCGCACGGCTGATTGAACGCCATTTCGGCGGCTTTCAAGCCCCGCCGGGATATTGAGCAGCGGTAGACGCATGGCCTATCCGGTTCCAGTCGTTTCGAATTTCTGCCTAGTTGGCACCAATGACGGCGAGCCTTTCGCGCCTCTATTGTCCCATGACCCGCGCCACAGTGTGCCTCGAAGTGGAGACCAAGGTGCCCTGTGCCGCGAACGCCGCGCGAGCTAAACTCGCCCCCTGTAAAGATTACCGCCAGGGAGAATTGGACATGAAACTCGGCGTTGTCTTTCCGCAGACAGAGATCGGCGCCGATCCGGCCGCCTGCCGCGACTTCGCACAGGCCGCCGAAGCACTCGGCTACACCCATCTGCTGGCTTTCGACCATGTGCTAGGCGCCGATCCGGCGGCGCATGAACTGGTCGGGCCCTACACACATCAGTCGATGTTCCACGAGCCGATGGTGCTGTTTGGCTGGCTTGCAGGGCTGACCGAACGAATCGATTTCGTGACCGGCGTTCTGATCCTACCGCAACGCCAGACCGCGTTGGTCGCCAAGCAAGCAGCGCAGGTCGACATTCTCTCTGGCGGGCGCTTTCGGCTTGGCATCGGCGTCGGTTGGAATCAGGTCGAATACCAGGCGCTGAATGAGGATTTCACCAATCGCGGCAAGCGTTCGGAGGAGCAAATCGCCTTGCTGCGTCGGCTCTGGACCGAGGACCTAGTGACCTTCGAAGGCCGCTGGCACAATGTCCGCGACGCCGGCATCAACCCCTTGCCGGTGCAGCGCCCGATCCCGGTTTGGATCGGCGGCCATGTCGAGGCAACCATCGAACGTATCGGGCGCATCGGCGACGGTTGGTTCCCGCTCGTCACCCCCTCGGACAAAACTGTCGAGCGCATCGAGCGGCTCCGCGGCTATGCCCGCGCCGCCGGGCGGGATCCGGGCACGATCGGCATCGAGTCCTGGCTGCGCTATGCCAAACGGGGCACGGCTGTCGGGCCAGACTCCTGGCAGGCCGACATTGACTTCTGGCGGAGCGTCGAGGCGACCCATCTGACGGTAAACACGATGGACGCCGGCCTCAGGGGCGCAGACGCGCATATCGAGGCCATGCGCCGCGTGAAGGAGTCGGTAGATCTTTAGGCTATGTTGCTCAGTGCGCCGGACGCCTTGCAGCTAGGACCGCGCCAAAGGAGCACAGGAAAGCGAGTGCGAGGAAGATCCCGCAACCGAGGAACAGCAGGACTGGCCAGCCACGGTCCATCGTCCAGCCGAACAGCAGCGGTGCCAGGCCGCCGCCAATCGAAAGACCGACGAATACGAAGCCAATTACTCGGCCGGTGCTGCCGGGCGGCGTGATACGCCGGAGCATCAGGTCCCGCGCCGGAAGCACAACGCCCATTCCGAAGCCGGCCGCACCCAACAGCATAGCAAGCCCGACGACGCCGGCAGCGGTCAAGCCTGCAAGCGCCGTCAGCACCCCGCCGCCGATCAGCGCCGTGGCGGCAAGGCGTACCTGCAACCGTTCGCGGTTCGGCAGGGCACCGCCGGCTAGGATACCGAAGGCAAGCGCCAGGAGCGCCGTCGTCAGCACCGCGCTAGCGGAAGCGGGGTCGAGACCGTGGAGCTTCCCAAGCCCGATGACAGTGAAAGACATAATGCCACCGCTCGCCATGCCATAAGCGACGAAAAAGCCAAAGAACAACAGAATCGGCAGCGAGAGGCGCCGGGCAGGTCCTGCACCTGCTGGCTCGTTCCCGGCACGCGGCGGGGAGGTTACAGCAGCCCCACTCCCCGCCATCGCCAGCACGGTCACGAGCCCGGCCACGCCAACGAATATGAGCGTGCTGCGCCAGCCCAGCCAGCCGGCGAGGCTCGATATGGTGAGCGGCGCCGCCGCCGTACCGAAGAAGCCAAGAAAGCTGTGCAAGCTGTAGGCGCGTGGCAACCGCCGCTCGCTTATGCGTGCCGCCAACACGGCATAATCCGCCGGGTGGAAAACGCTATTGCCGATACCCGCCGCCACAGCGAGCAGCGCCAGTATCCCATAGTTGGGAGCAAAGCCGATGGCGGTGATAGCGGCGGCGTTGAGCACGAGCCCCGTGAGTAGCACTGGACGCGCACCCCAACGGTCCACTGCCAGCCCGACCGGCGCCTGGAGTACGCCGCCCACCACGGCATAGCCGGTGACCAACGCACCCAGAAGGGCATAGCTTGCACCGAATTCCTCCCGGAAGAAGAAGAATAATGGCGGCAAGCTAAGCGCATAGAAATGGCTCAAGAAATGCCCGGCGCCGATCAACACCAGCGTCTGGGTTTCTCCCTGCGCCGCGGTCCTGGCCATATCCGACTCCTCATGCCCGCGTCTCCAAATATGCCTGTCTGCGCGCAAAGGCAAAAACCACAGCCACTTGCAAGCATCCGGGTTTGGCGTCGACAGGAACATCGTCGTCATCCCTCTGCCGCAGCAATTTCATCCATCTGTCACTGCCTTCACGGCCTGCCATCTTGCGCCCCGGTGTCGGGCACCCCTATGTTGGTATCAGGCCGATTCGTGGTCTGAGCTTGGAGAGTGCTGTGACACCGCCTGCGGAGAGCGCGCCAACGCTGGTTCTGAATGCGGATTTCCGTCCGCTCAGCTATTTCCCCCTGTCACTCTGGTCCTGGCAGGAAAGCATCAAGGCCGTGTTCCTGAACCGGGTGCAGGTATTGGCCGAATATGATAGCGAGGTGCGCTCGCCGAGCTGGGCCATACGGCTGCCCTCGGTCATCGCGCTCCGGGACTATGTGGCACCGGCGCGCTACCCGGCTTTCACGCGCTTCAATGTCTTCCTGCGGGACCGTTTCGCCTGCCAGTATTGCGGCAAGCGGCTGCCGCCGGAAGATCTCACTTTCGACCATGTGGTGCCGCGTTCGCGCGGCGGGCGCACAACCTGGACCAATGTCGTGACCGCCTGCGGGCGCTGCAACCGCGCCAAGGGCGACCGAATGCTGCATGATTCCGGCATGCGTCTCCTAGCGGAACCGGTGCGCCCGAGCGTCTGGCGCCTACAGGAGAACGGACGCCGTTTCCCGCCTAATTTCCTACATGAAAGCTGGTCCGACTTTCTCTACTGGGACAGCGAGCTCGAACAGGGCTGATGCTGGCACCACGCGGATCTCAGCTTGACTTTGTGCATTATGTTGCGAAGCAGAAGGTGTAGTGCATGCCCTTTATTGAGCACCTCCCAGGAGGCTCTCGACGCGGTCATGATCACACCCGTCACCTGATCCCGCGGGCGTAACCGACAACAGGGCACCCCAGGACGCGCGTGGCGGAACCGCTGTGCCCGACGAACCCGAAACCAGCGTTCCGCCACGCGGACCCCATAATGCCGTTCAGGTAAGCGCGCAGAGGATCCGGATCAGCCCGTCGGTGGGACCCCCGTCATTCCGGACCTAAAAAGGGGCCTGTGACTGGCGCGATTTCCATTTGACTCGGTTGTAGAGCACTCTCACTCTAAATCGAATACTGAATTCGGAATTCGGAATAGAGCGCCGGTGAGGGAACGCATCAATGTTAATTCGCACAGCTCCCAGCCTGACCAATCAGGTCTATCAGGCTGTCCTCGACGAGATCTGTGACGGAATGCTCGCCCCTGGAACGCAACTGGTTCAGGAACAGCTGGCGGACCGGTTCGGTGTGTCCCGACAACCGATTCAGCAGGCCATGGCGCTGCTCAAAGCCGACGGCCTCGTGGAGGAGACGGGACGGCGCGGCATGCGCGTCGTTCCCCTGGATATCGCCCTCATGCGTCACCACTATGAGATCCGGGCCTCGCTCGACAGGCTCGCCGTCCGCCGCACAGCCGAACGGTTCGCCTGCGATCCAGCCCTCGCCCGCGAGGCGGAACGGCGCAGCGCGAAGGTTCTCGATGCCGGAAACAGAGCTGTCTGCGCGGTCAAGGTTCGCGAGCAGATCCGTCATGATGAAGCGTTCCACGCGCTCTTCTATGAATTTTCCGGCAATCCGTTGCTCTCCCGCACCGCAGAGCCGCACTGGCGCTTTCTGCGCCGGGTCATGGGTGAGGTGCTCCGCCACGCCGCGCCTGCGGACGCCATATGGCGCGAGCATGCCGGCATTCTCGAGGCCATTCTCGCGGGCGAGGCCGCAAAGGCCGAAGCGCTCGCCGTCACCCATATCGAACGCGCCGCCGACGCGCTGGCTGACGCGCTGAAGGACCGCCCCGCCGAGGACGGCACCGTCATGCAGGATCGCTCGGCATGAGCATGGCGCCGCTCAATCTCGGGCAGATCCTGAGCGCCCATGCGCGCCTGCAACCACAGAAGGTGGCGGCGCGGGACTTCGCCCGCAGCATGACCTACCGTCAGTTGAACGCGCGGGCCTGCCGGCTGGCGAACGCGCTTTGCGCCGGGCTCGTGCAAGGCGACCGGGTTGCGGTCCTCGCCTACAACCGCGCCGAATGGGCGGAAATCTACGTGGCTGCTGCCAAGTCGGGGCTGGTCGTCGTCCCCGTCAATTTCCGCCTTACCGGCCCGGAAGCGCTCTACATCCTCGAAGATTGCGGCGCAAAGGCGCTGATTGTCGAGGCGGCGCTGCTCCCTCTTGTCGAGAGTATCCGCGACAAGCTCGACATACCGGACGATCGCTTCATCGCCATCGACAGTGGCCGGACCATAGGTTGGCGAGACTATGAGGACCTGCTGCTCAGCGGCAGAGAGCGCGAGCCGGACGCGGTCGTGGGCCCCGACCACCCCTGGTGCCTCATGTATACTTCAGGAACAACAGGATCTCCCAAAGGCGCGATCCGCGGCCATCGCGGCATGGTGATGCTGGCTCTGATGACGCAGGTCGAGCTGGGGCTCCATCGCGGCGACGACGCGCTGCTCGTCATGCCGATGTGCCACGCCAACTCCCTGAACTTCTTTTCCGCCTTCCTGTATTGCGCCGGCACGGTCACCATCTTCTCGCGCAAGAGTTTTGACCCGGCACTTTGTCTGCGTACCTTCGCCGAGACCGGCGCCACCTTCACCTCACTGGTACCGACCCATTACACGATGTTGCTCGACGTCCCGGATACCGACCGCGCAAGAGGTGGCTTCGAGGGGGTGGAAAAGCTGATGATCTCCTCCGCGCCGGCACACGCCGACACCAAGCGCGACGTGATGAAGATGTTCCCGAATTCCCGGCTTTTCGAGCTTTACGGCTCGACCGAAGCGGGATGGGTCACCATGTTGCATCCGCACGAGCAATTCGACAAGCTTGGCACTGTAGGGCGCGAGGTCGTTGGTTCGGCACCGATCAGGCTGCTGGACGACAAGGGCTGCGAAGTTCCCGACGGCGCGCCCGGCGAACTCTTCTCCTGCGGCCCCTACGCCTTCGACGGCTACTGGAACCGGCCCGACAAGACTGCCGAGGCCTTCCGCGGCGACTATCTCTCGGTCGGGGATATTGCGCTGCGTGACGATGACGGGTTCATCCGCCTGATTGATCGCAAGAACAACCTGATTATCTCCGGCGGCGAGAATATCTACCCGTCGGAG
>JAPORR010000225.1 GCA_026710105.1 Alphaproteobacteria bacterium | reverse complement strand
GCCAGGTGCCTATCCAGTCCTTGAGCGGTGTTCACCCTCTCGACGCAGGAGCGCTGCCTGTAGCGCACGCGGCGGATAGGGCCCACGTTCTGCTGCGTCTCCCTGGCGAAGCCATGCCTTCAGCCCGGCGCCCCGGCGTGGGTTCTTGACGATTGTCGCTCCATGCACCCCGCCCGAAGCACGCCCGGATCCGCTTGACGAGTGCCGGACGTCGGTCCTATAAAATGGCATAAATTCGACCGGAACGGAAACTCACCGATATCATGGCCCATTCGAGTCAAGCAAAGAAACGGGTTCGCCAGAACCTGCGCAGCGCCGCCCGCAATCGCGCCCGCGCCAGCCGTGTACGCACCTTTATAAAGAAGGTTGAGGCCGCGATCGCCGATGGCGACAGGGACGGCGCGCGCATGGCGCTGCGTCATGCCGAGCCGGAGATGGCCCGCGGTGCTCAGAAGGGAAAATTTCATCGCAACACCATGCAGCGAAAACTCTCACGTTTATCTCGTAAAATCAAGGGGATGGCTGTCTAGGCCGAGACCTGCGAACAAAGTCACACCCCGCCGCCTTCGAGCGGCGGATTTTTTTGCGGCAAAATTGTTACACGCTGCTAAGAGCTTAGATAGTCCGCATGCATGGTTCGCTGCTTGGTCCTCTTGCAGGGGGGGCAGAGACCAGTAGCTTGTTCTGCGTCCCACCAAGATGGCCAGGCCAGCAAGGGCGGTTGTTGGGAGCAACCGCGCCTGCCAGCCAGGGAAATGGCTTGCCAATTGCCGGGGGGCGTCGGGAGGAGGAACAGCTCTGATGAGCTATACTGGGGACATCTTACCGCGAGAAGCCTGGGAAATGCTGGAGTCGACCGGGAACGCGATCCTGGTGGATGTCCGCACCCTGCCGGAATGGCGGTATGTAGGCGTGCCGGACCTCGCCTCTCTAGGGCGCGAGGCATCTTTGGTTTCCTGGCAGGTCTGGCCTGGAATGGGGGTGAACCCGAATTTCGTGGATGAAGTGGCGGCCGCCTCGCAGGGGGGGCCGTTGTTGTTCATCTGCCGGTCCGGTGTTCGCTCGGCCCATGCGGCGACGGCGGCGACGGTGCGCGGCCTCGGCCCCTGCTACAACGTTTCCGAAGGTTTCGAGGGCGACCGCGACGGTGAAGGCCATCGTGGCCGGATGTGGGGCTGGAAAGCCGCCGGCCTTCCCTGGAAGCAGGAGTAGCCGCCATGGCCGGCGCGAAACCCGACCGCCAGACCGAATGGATGCGGATCCGCGGCCAGCTCCAGGCTGAATACGGGGACGGAATCTTCAAGAGCTGGTTGAAGCCGATGACCTTACTGGATAAGGGTACGGAAGGCATCTTGATCCAGCTACCGACGCGCTTCATGCGCGACCGGGTTCAAGGCAGCTATGGCGAGCGCATCCGCACGCTCTGGTTCGGAGCGGACCCGACCCTGTCCGAGATCGGTTTTGAGGTGAAGGCGTCGCTGCAGGGGCCGCCCGGCCCGCCCACGCCTTGTGCTGTCGGCAATGGTAGCCCGGACGATTTCGCCACGCTGTTCCAGCCCGTGCTCACCTTCGAGAACTTCATCGCCGGCGAATCGAATGCGCTCGCCCACGGCCTTTGCCTCGGCGTCGCCGAAGGCAATGTGCGGCCGTCCGGGCCTCTCTACCTGTTCGGCGGTGTCGGGCTTGGCAAGACGCATCTCATGCAGGCGCTCGGGCTCCGGCTTCGCCGGGACCGCCCGGACCGCACTGTGCTCTATCTCAGCTCCGATGATTTTCGCCAACATTACATCGACGCGGTGAACGCCCGGAATGTCGCGGCATTCAAAAATATGGTCCGGTCCTTCGATGTGCTGATGATCGACGATGTGCATCTCTTGAGCCGGAATACGGGCACGCAGGACGAATTGCTGCATACCGTCAACGCCTTTGCGAGCCGCAATCGCCTGATGGTGATCTCAGGCAACGCCTCGCCGGTCGGCCTGGAGGGCATCGACGAGCGGATCCGGTCCCGGCTCAGCACCGGTGTGTCGGCGGAAGTGCAGCCGCTCGAGACGGATTATCCGTTGCGCCTCGCCTTCCTGGAGCGCAAGGCGTTCGAAATGACCCTGCCAGCACCGCAGGAAGTGCTAGCCTTCATGGCGGAGCGGATCAATTCCAACATGCGCGTGCTGCAAGGCGCCATCAACCGGCTGGAATTGCATTTCCGCCATTTCGGCGGCGAGATGTCCGTGGACCGCGCGGCGAAGGTGCTGGTGGACCTGTTGCCCGCCAATGACCGCACGCTGACTGTCGAGGCGATCAAACGGCTGGTCTGCGACCGCTACAATGTCCGCCCCACCGAGTTAAATTCGCGCAGGCGGGCACGGGCTGTTGCGCGGCCGCGCCAGGTGGCGATGTATCTCGCCAAGCAGCTCACGGCGCTTTCGCTGCCGGATATCGGCCGTAAATTTGATCGGGACCATTCGACAGTGCTCTACGGCGTGCGACGGATTGAGGAGCTGATGGGGGAAGACAAGGCGCTTGAGGAGGAAGTCGAGGCGCTGCGCCGTAAGCTGGAGCCCTGAGCACGCCTTGCCAGCCTCTGGTGGGTTGCCTATCCTGCGCGGGCACGCCGCAGTAGCTCAGCCGGTAGAGCAGCGCATTCGTAATGCGCGGGTCGGGAGTTCGAGTCTCTCCTGCGGCACCATCCCCCCGTTCGCGGTGATGACGGCCTGCAGGCCTGTCTCGCCCGCGAGGGACGCCTTCACGGCCCCGCCATGGCGTCGGAACGCCTGGTCTCGAAGGACTCAATGCCGAGAAGGCGCTTGCCCTCAACTATGCGTCGGGCGATGTGGTGCCTTCCACCGCCCCTACAAGCGGATCGGCGTGGAGAAAGGCGACGAATGCCAGGTCACCGGCGTCGATCATAAGGCCCGCGAGGTTCTGCTCGAGGACGGCAAGGGCGGCCATGCGGCCGCTTGGCGCGTGGGGGGTGGCGATTCCCCCACCGTCGAGGACCTCGAATACGTTTCACGGGACTTTCACCCGCTGCCCTTCCTCCAGTTAGCTTGATGTTCTATATAAATTACTATCCCCGGGCTGTGTCAGGGCTGAAAGTCGGCTGATATCAGTGATCGACTCAAGCCGGTCGATGCTGTCGATCAACGCTTCGCCGGCTTGCGGGTTGAGCCCGGCCCAGGCCCAATTGCCCCAGAATTTGGCCACATGCTGCACGCGGGTTAGCGGCCGAGCTGGACTGCCCAGCACAGCTTCCACGCGTCTCGACAGGCGCCGTCCGTCCTTGAGCGTGACCTCGACCGAAACCGGGGTCAACGCATTCGGGTCGGGATTGCCGTCTACCTCGACCCGGATGCGCCGGGCGAGAGCAAGGCTCTCCGCATCCGCCAGCGCCCCGGGCGTGAAGTCCTCATGGCCGAGGCCGCCGTTGAGCAGGATGCGCGCGGCCGCCCAGCGCGCCGAAAGCCGTGCCTGGTTGACAGCCATGCCGTGCCCGGCTTCGCGGCCGACGAGGTGATTCACCAAGGGCGTCACAACAAGCGTGACTACCACCGCATCCGACGCCCCAAAGCCGTGCTCCGCCCGAAGCGCCAGCAGCGCCTCGACGACGCCATGCGTGGCCCGCCCGCTAGGCCAGGGCTTGTGCGCAGTTTCCGCAATGCGCCAGTTCTGGCCGAGACCGGCCAGAATTGGCTTGATATCGTAATCCCGCTCAAACAGCGCGAGATAGCCATGCTCGCCCTCGAAGCTGCCTTCAGGCCCCGGCAGACCGGCGCGCGCCATATCGACCGCGGCGACGGCGTTGCGGGCGGCGAACCCCACCTGCATACCGAGCAGCGGTGACCCTTCGCTATGGGCCTGCATCGTGCCGCAGACCTGCCCGAGTGCGATGCCGAAGGCGCGCGCGACCGCCTCCTCGTCGAGCTCGGCGAGCCTGGCGCAGGCCGCCGTCCCGCCGAAGATACCCGCCGTTGCCGGTCGGAAGAAGCGCAGCCCCGCTCTCGCAGCAAGGCCGAGCCCGGCAGCAACATCCGCGCCGACTGCGACCGCCTCGACCAGTCGTCGCCCGGACACGTCGCCCTGGCGCTCGGCGAACGCCATGACGGCCGGGAACAATACTGCCATCGTATGCACCACCGCGCCCTCATGGACGCAATCATATTCCGAGTTGTGGAGCTGATAGGCGTTGAGCGCGGCTGCCGCCGTGGCCGGCAGCATATCAGGCGCTGCCCAGACCCGCGCCTCGGCGGGCGGCCCGACCAGCAGGCGCCGCCACGCCGCAGCGAAGGGTCCATGCGCGCCCGCCGCTGCGACGCCTAGCGAATCCAGCGTGAAGGTTCTGACAGCCTCCACGGCAGCTGCCGGCAGGTCGTCAAACCGCGTATCCGCAACATGGCGGGCAAAGACGCGCGCGGCGTCCATGACCTTTCTACCGGCGCGCCGGGCGCCTGACGGGTCAGCAGACCTCGAACAAGCCGGCGGCACCCTGGCCGCCACCGATACACATGGTCACGACGACATTCTTCGCACCCCGGCGCTTGCCCTCGATCAGTGCATGGCCAACCAGGCGCGAGCCGGTCATACCAAAGGGATGGCCAATGGCAATGGAGCCGCCGTTCACGTTCAGCCGCTCGTTCGGGATGCCCAGCCGATCGCGGCAATAGATCACCTGCGAGGCGAAGGCCTCGTTCAGCTCCCAGAGGTCGATATCGTCCATCTTCAGGCCCTTGCGCTCCAGGAGGCGTGGGATCGCATAGACCGGGCCGATACCCATCTCGTCCGGTTCGCAGCCGGCGGTGGCGAAGCCTTTGAAGAGGCCGAGTGGCTCGACATTGCGCCGTTCCGCCTCGTCCGCATCCATCATCAGGCAGGCGGAGGCGCCGTCGGAAAGCTGGCTTGCATTCCCGGCGGTGATCCATTTGCCCTCGCCACGCACCGGCTCAAGCCCTGCCAGCCCTTCTAACGTGGTGGTCGGCCGGTTGCAGGTGTCGCGGTCGATGACGACCTCCTTCTCGGATACCTCGCCAGTCTCGCGGTCGGTGACCAGCATGGTGGTCTCGAAGGGCACGATCTCGTCATCGAACGCACCTGATTGCTGGCCGGCGGCGCAGCGAAGCTGGCTCTGCAGCGAGTACTCGTCCTGGCTCCCGCGGCTGATGCCATAGCGCCCGGCCACAATGTCGGCTGTGTCGATCATCGCCATCCAGAGATCGGGATGACGTTCCAGCAGGCTCTCCTCAGTGAGGTGGGTGCGGTTCATGTTCGGCTGCACCAGCGAGATCTGCTCGACGCCACCGCCGACCGCAACCGATACGCCATTGACCATGCAGGCCTGCGCAGCCATCGCGACCGTCTGCAGGCCGGACGAGCAAAACCGGTTGACCGTGGCACCCGCCGTCGTGACCGGGCAGCCGGCCCAGAGCGCCGCATTGCGGCCGACATTCGTGCCGGTCGCACCTTCCGGATTGGCGCATCCGATGAACACATCCTCGACCTCGCCCGGTTCGACGCCGGCGCGTTCAATGGCGTGCCTGATCGCATGGCCGGCCATCGCCGCGCCGTGGGTATTGTTGAATTCGCCCCGGAAGGACTTGGTAAGCCCAGTCCTGGCGGTCGAGACGACGACGGCTTCGCGCATGCTCGGTTCTCCCTGAAACTCCAGCTTCAGCATAGAGTATTGCCAGCCCGCGCTCCTGGTTTCAATGCCATATGCACCCATACGCGAGGGATGGCCTTCGTGCTGCCGAGGTCGCGGCCAGCCACCGAACGGGTTGTTGAACCGTTCTGGAGGTTGGTATAGCCTTTTGGTGCCACTAC
>JAPORR010000174.1 GCA_026710105.1 Alphaproteobacteria bacterium | reverse complement strand
TCGTACTCGGCATGCGTACCCACAAAGCGGATGTAGACGACGCGATACTGGTAATTGATCTTCACCACGAGCCGATAATCGTTGCCCTTGATGTTGAAGATCACCCGGTTGTCGCCAACGATGCTCGCGTTGCCGTACATCTCCTTCAGGGCAGCCGGCGTATGCCAATCCGCTTGTTTCACTTCCCGGTACCAAGCGAGAAGCGGCTCTTCGGCATCTGAGTGACGCTGCCAGAACTCCCGAAGCGTTTTCTTGGCGATGATCCGCATAAGTTATCTGCACTGTTCCCAATTTCGTGTCAGGTACAATGTTCCCAATGCGGAAACCCTTCAATACAAGGGCGCAGTCTCCCATGTCAAGCGACCTGTTTTAGCCAGCAGAGCTCTCAGGCCAACAAGGCAGACCAATGGAGCTGGTGCCCGGATGCATGGTGCATTGGGACCGGATCCAAACTCAGGCCCTTCTCTTTCGGGACGCGGGCCTACTGCTCGGGCGTTCCGTCCCGGCGCATCGTCAACACCAACCCGCGCGGGGGTGGGTGCTCGCCAGGGAGACGCAGCAGAAGGTGGTCCTATCTGCCACGACCGCGTGCACTACAGGCAGTGCCCCGGAAAGGCGCGCGCGGCACCCGCTGATTTGCCGCGCTCGGACGGAAACCCGGCATCGTCCCTGAAACCTCACGATCGGTGACGAAATCTGACCAGGAGAATCGTTCGTGTGGGAGACCCTGGCCAGAATTTTGCAAGGGGGCTCCAAAGTGCTCTTCTCACCGTAACCCCGCGGGTCAGACGCGTGCGAGTCGCGCCCAGGCGTCTTCGTTGGGTGGAAGACCGAGACGAATGCGGCCCGGCATGTCCGGGAAGCGGCGCACCCAGAGGCCCTGTTGGGCAAAGCGCGTCACGCCATCCTCGCCAGCGGCGAAGCGGAAAAGCGGCGTGCCGCCCAGAGGCTTGAAACCGCGGGCGGCCAGAACTTCGTCGAGTCGCGCCGCCGCCTGCTGCAGCCGGATGCGCATGCCCGCAGCCCAGCTCTCATCCCGATAGGCGTGGATGCCGATTGCGAGCGCCGGACCTGAGACCGACCAGGGGCCGAGCCGGGCTTCCAGCCTGTCCAGTACTGTATCGGGGCCAAGGGCGAATCCCAGCCGGAGCCCCGGCAGGCCGTAGAATTTGCCGAAGGACCGCAGTACGACGATATGGTCGCAGCCTGCAAGCGAGAGCTCAGGTGTGGGATCGACGAAGGACTCGTCCACGACGGACAGGCCGCAATCGATGGTGCGCAGCGCCTCGGGCTGCCAGCAGCGGCCGTCAGGATTATTGGGATTGGTCACGATCAGTATCCCGGCCGGCTCTGGCACCGCGACCAGACGGACGCGGTGGCCCGCCGCCTCCCAGGCCGGGGCGTGCTCGTTATATGTAGGTGAGACGACCGCGACATCGTCGGGCGGCAGGCAGAAAGGCAGGTGCTGGATCGCTGCCTGTGCCCCGGGCACCGGCAAGGCGCGCCTAGCGCCGAAGGCCCGCTTGGCAGCGCCGACAAGGTCGGCCCGCGCGGCGTCCGATGGCAGGCGGGTCAGTATGTCCAAAGAGACTGGCGGTGCAGGCCAAGGCCAGGGATTTACGCCAGTCGAAAGATCGATCCAGCCGCCTTCCGGCTCGCCGAAGGCCTGGCGGGCATGGCCGAGGTCGCCGCCGTGAAGACGCCTCACGCGGTGGCGAGCGCGCGCTCGACGAAGTCCAGCCGGTCCTGCCCCCAGAAGATTTCGTCCCCGACCACATAGCTCGGAATACCGAACACGCCGCGCGCTAGCGCCTCGTCGGTATTCGCGCCGAAGTGCTCCAGCGTCTCCGTGTCGTCGGCCGCGCGCAGCAGTATGTCGCCCGGCAGACCACATTCCTCGCAGATTGCGGTGAGCGTCACCCGGTCGGCAATGTTGCGGTCCTCGGCCCAGACGGCACGCGGCAACGCCAGCACCAGCGGAGCGACATCTGCGCCGAAACGGTCGGCAGCGACCACCACCCGCGCCGCCAGATGCTGTGAGACGGGGTAGTAACGCGGCGCGTCCGAGAGCGGCAGGCTGTAAAACGCGGCCCAGCGCTGCATGTCGCGCTTGCCGTAAGCCCTGTGGAGCGCCGAGCGCTCGGGCGGATCATCCATGCCGATCAGCCGGAGCATCATCTCGCGTAGATCAACCGGATGGTAGGCGATGCGTGCCGCTTGCCGTTCGGTAATCTCCTCCAGCCGGTGCTGGCCGAGATAAACCCAGGGTGAGTTCATGCAGAAATAGTAGTCGATGACCTTGTCTACCATGAGGCCGTCTCACACCTCCTCGGACAGGGCGATAGGCTCAGTTTCACCTGCCAGCGCGCGGGCTAAGAAGTCCAGCCGGTCCTGACCCCAAAAGGGTTCCCCGCGCCAGACATAGGTTGGCGCGCCGAACACGCCCGCCGCCTTGGCCCGTTCGGTCTGTGCGCGGTAGCGGCACTGCACCGCCTGGCTGCCGGCCTCCGCGAGCAGTGCCGCTCCGTCGAAGCCGTTGGCGTCGGCGATCGCCGTGAGGTCGCCGTCATCGGCAATATTGCGGTCTTCAGCCCAGACGCCGCCCATCAGCGCGCGCGCCAGCACCGCGGCGTCGAGGCCGCCCATGACGGCCGCCACCACCATGCAATTAGCTCTGTCTGCCGGGGCCGGGAAATATTTCGGGTGGAGGTTGAGCACGGCGCCCCGCCGCGCCCGCCAGCGCTGCAATTCGACCAGGCGGTAGGCCCGACGCTGTGGCGCGCGCTGGGGCAGCGGCAGCCCGCCTGAAACCGAGAACACATCGGTGAGATCCACGGGCAGGATGTCCACCGCGACCCCGTGCTTGCGGCAGAGCGCCATCGCTTCGTCATGGCCGAGATAGGTCCAGGGCGAGGCCATGGTGAAGTAGTAGGAAAGGTGTTCGTCCGGCATGGGATGGGACTCCGATTTCAGGCGAAAATGCGTGTCAGCCAAAGGGCGCCGTCGGCGAGGCAGCGCTCTGCCTTCGCGACCGAGGCAGCGGCGCGCAGGAAGCCGTGCGTCACGCCCTCATAGAGGGCATATTCGGTATCGACCCCGGCATTCCGAGCTCTCTCGGCGAGCGCGTGATTTTCATCTGCCAGCACGTCCAGCTCCGCCGCCACGATGCGCAGCGGCGGCAGGCCGGTGAGGTCGGCGCACAGCGGTGCTGCCAGCGGATGTGTCATCTGGTCGGGCGTGCGCACGTAATTGCCCCAGAAGAATCGCATGAGCCGCGTCGAGAGATAGAGGTCACCGCCTCCGTAGAGCCGGTAACTCTCGCGGGTGAAATCGCTGTCGAACACGCCGTAGTTCAGCAGTGCGCCCCGCAGCCAGTTCTCGCCTTCGTCGCGCAGCACGAGCGCAGCGGCCAGCGCCAAGTTCCCGCCGGCGGAGTCGCCGCCGACGGCGATCCGGTCCGGGTCGATGCCCCATTCCGCTGCGCGGGCGCGCACGGCGCGGAGGACCGCCACGCATTCGTTCAACGCTTGCGGAAACTTGTATTCCGGGGAGAGCGAGTAGTCCGGTGCAATAACGGCGGCGCCGGCGCGCGCAGCGTATTCGCGCGCCGTACGGTCGCCGGTATAGATCGTGTTCCAGGTCCAGCCGCCACCATGCAGCAGCACAAGGGCTGGTAGCGGTCCGTCGGCCTCGGGCATGTTGAAGCGGGTGAGGATGAAGCGGCCTGACCCTTCCAGCGGCCGGTCTACCGCCTCGCGCATGACGGCTCCGCCGGCGGCATAGCCGATCCGCCCGGCCTCGATTGCTCGGCGCATCTCCGGCAAGGGCGTTTCCAGCGGATCGAGCACCTGGGTCGCATTATCGGTCGTCGCGTCAAGGAATGCCCGCATCTCCGGGTCCATCGGCGCGCGTGCGCGTCGGTCACTCATGTCGCTGTTCATGCCGCCGCAGCCGGTTCGACAACCGACGCGCTCCGTGCCATGTTCGGATCCTCCCGCAGACAGCAGCAGTGTGTTCGCAAACCGCGCCGCATTCAAGACGACGGACCGCCCCATGACCGACGACGCGCCCGCGCTCACCGTCTATATTGATGTCAAGAGCCCCTATGCCTATCTCGCCATGGCGCCGACGCGGGCGCTGGCGGCTGAATTCGGCCTTCATCCCGTCTGGAAACCCTACACGCTCGAAATCCCGGATTTCCTGGGCGCGATGGAAACACGCAACGAGCACCAGTGGCGCCGTGTACGCTATAGCTATATGGACGCCCGACGGCTTGCGAACCTTACGGGGCTGACCGTGCGCGGCCCGCAAAAGATCTTCGATAGCTCTGTCGCCCATATCGGCATGCTGCGCGCCTGGGATCATGGACGGTTCGAGCCCTATATCGACCGCGTGTTCGAGCGTTTCTGGAAGCGCGAGCTGGAGATTGAGGACCCGGCCGTCATCGCTTCGGTGTTGGAAGAGGCGGGTGTGCCTGCTGCTGGGTTCGCCGACTGGGCGGCGGGCGAGGGCCGGCGGCGGCATGACGCCGAGCGGAAGGAAGCAGAGGAGCTCGGCGTGTTTGGCGTGCCGAGCTACCTCTTCGGGGACGAGTTGTTCTGGGGTGGAGACCGTCTCGGCATGCTGCGTGACCGGATTGCGGAGGCCCTTGTCCGTTGATCGAACTCTGGATTCCGATCACGATCTTCGCTGCATTTTGCCAGAATCTCCGAAGCGCCGTCCAGAAGCACCTTAAGGAGGTGCTTTCGGACACGGGCGCGACCTTCTCGCGCTTCAGTTACGGCTTTCCAGTGGCGGCGGCCTATGTGCTGGCGCTGCATTACGGCGCCGGCATGGCCTGGCCTGCGCCCGGCCACGATTTCGTTATCTATGGTCTGCTCGGCGGCGCGGCCCAAGTGGGTGCTACTTTCTTGCTGGTCTGGTTGTTCTCCTTCCGCGATTTCGCCGTCGGCACCGCCTATTCCAAGACCGAGACCGTGCAAGCGGTGCTGTTCGGCCTGGTCATTCTGGACGACGGGGTGGGCCTTGCCGGCGCCGTTGCCATCTTCGTCAGCCTAGTGGGTGTCATGCTGCTCTCGACCGCGAAGAGCGGGCTGGAATGGCGCAGGCTGCTGCTCGGTTGGACGGACCGCACGGCATTGGTCGGCATGTTTTCAGGGACGCTGTTCGCCGTCTCAGCCGTCTGCTACCGGGCGGCGTCGCTCTCGCTAGGCGACCCGGCGGATCCGGACGGGCCGGGCTTTCTCATGCAGGCAGGTTACACGCTCGCCGCCGTCACGCTCGCCCAGACGGTCGGTATGGCCGCTTGGATGCGCTGGCGCGAGCCCGGTCAGATTCGCGCCGTGCTCGGAGCTTGGCGCTGGGCTGGCCTAGCGGGTGTCGCGGGGGCGGTTGGCTCCATTGGCTGGTTCACCGCCATGACGATCCAGAATGTCGCTTATGTCCGCGCGCTTGGTCAGATCGAGCTCGTTTTCACCTTTGCTGCCGGCCTGTTCATCTTCAAGGAACGTAGCTCGCGCCTGGAGATCGCCGGCATTCTGCTTGTTGTCGCCGGCATTCTCATCCTGATAGGCGGCTAGCTGGAAAGGTTCGCCTACGGTGGCGCAGCGGGCGTGAATCTCGTATGGCGATGATGCCGCCGGCCTGAGTGTGGGGTCTCATGCGGCGAGCTTGGCGTCGTTGTCGGCGCAGTTGTTGTCGTTGGCCGGGGTATCGTGATCGCCCATGAGCGTGTCCCAGGCGCGATCGAAGCGCCCAGACTTGATGAGGGCGCGGACGGTGAGAACGGCCTGTCCTCCGGGGAGGCCCCATCGCATACCGGAACGCTTCAGTCTCTGCGTGACGAGTGTTTTG
>JAPORR010000026.1 GCA_026710105.1 Alphaproteobacteria bacterium | reverse complement strand
TTATCCGCCCTGGAGCCCGGCGATGGGGTCGAGCCTTGAGGCGCGGTGCGCGGGCTGGAAGCCGAAGAAGAGACCTGTTGCGGCGGCTGTGCCGAGGCCGCTGGCGACAGATATGCCGGAGATCAGGAACTCCCATGCGGTGAAATAGCAGATGCCCCATGTTGCGGCGAGGCCGACGACGACGCCGAGCACGCCGCCGGCCATGGTGAGGATGAGGGATTCGATCAGGAACTGGCTCTGGATATCGCGCCGTTTTGCGCCGAGCGCCCGGCGGATGGCGATCTCCCGGCGCCGTTCGGCGACGGAGACCAGCATGATGTTCATGACGCCGATGCCGCCGACGATGAGCGAGATGCTGCCGACGGCGCCGAGCAGCAGGGTGAAGATGCCCATCTGCGCCTCCATGCGGGCGATCAGCTCCTTTGCGGTGATGATGCCGAGTTTGAGGCCGGGCGCGCGGCTCTGGAAATAGGAGCGGATATCGGCCACTGCCGTCTCGTGAGGGATGCCGGCACGCGAGCGGGCGACGATGACATCGATCTCGGGGTTGGAGACGATGCGGCCTGCGGTCGTGATCGGCACGAAGACGGACCGGTTCGCGTCCACCTGGAGGGGCAGGGCGTAGCTCTCCTCCCTGTGTGCCAGCACGCCGACGATCGTGAACAGCACCTCATCGACTTCGAGGAGGGCGCCGACGATGTCATCCACCCCATTGCGGCGCATCGCGTTGGCGATATCGGCGCCGATGACGCCGTAGTAGCGGTCGACATCGAAGTCCGAGATGAACCGGCCCTCCTGGAGCGCCAGCCGGTTGACGGTCGCGAAGGACGCGGTGACGCCCTGGACGTTGCCGTTTCCGACGCCCCGTCCGGCATGTCGGAACGCGCCGTGCCCCTGCACGCGCGGCGCCGCCTCCGCGATCGACGGCACGGAAGCGGCGAGCGCGACGGCGTCCGTCAGGCCGATTGCCTGTGGGGCCTCGAAGGACTTGCGCACCAGCACGATGTCGGTGCCGAGTGCCTCGAACTGCTTGCGGGCCTGTTCGCGGGCGATCTCGCCGAGCGAGACCATCGCGATCACCGAGGAGATGCCGACCGCGATGCCGATCAGGCCGAGTGCGGCGCGCAGCCGTGCCTTGCGCAGGCTGTCGACCGCCTCGCGGGCATTGGCGGTGAGGATCGAGAGAGCCATTGGGTCACAGAGGCGGGGCTGTGCCCCCCTCGAACAGTCTGCCGTCGCGAATGCGCACGCGGCGCGCGCACTGGCGCGCAACCGCGGGGTCGTGGGTGATGATCAGGATCGTCACCCCCCGTTCCTGGTTCAGCCGCAGCAGCAGCGCCATCACCTCGCCCGCCGTGTCGGCATCCAGCGCGCCGGTTGGCTCGTCGGCAAGCAGCAGTGCCGGCTCGCCCACCAGCGCCCGGGCGATGGCGACCCGCTGCTTCTGCCCGCCCGACAGCTGGTCCGGGCCATGGTGCAGCCGCTCACCCATGCCGACCTGTTCCAGCAGGGCTTCGGCCCGCCGCATCGCCACGGCCCGGCGCACGCCCCGATAGACCAGCGGCAGGCACACATTCTCCAGCGCCGTCAGGCGGGACAGCAGGTGAAACGACTGGAACACGAACCCGATGCACTCATTGCGCAGGCTCGACAGCGCATCGTCCCCAAGCCCGGCGATATCGCGCCCCTCAAGGACGTGGCTGCCGGCGCTCGGGCGGTCCAGCAATCCGATGAGGTTCATCAGCGTGGTCTTGCCGCTGCCCGAGGGCCCCATGATCGACATGAGGTCGCCGGCCCGTACCTCCAGATCAATCCCCCGCAGCACCTCCGTTGTCACCGGCCCGATCCGGAACGACCGGGTGACGCCGGCAAGGCGCAGCATGACCCTCTCCGCCGTCATGCCCCCGGTCATCGGGACACCACCACTTCGTCGCCCGCGGCCAGTCCTTCCACCACCTCGATCGCGTCCAGTGTGGTGAGGCCGAGGGTGACGGCGCGCCTCTCCACCGTCCCGTCGCTGGCGACGCGGACCCAGGCCCCGCCGCCATCCTGCTCGACCGCCCCGAGCGGCACCAGCAGCGCGGCCGGGCGGCTGTGCACGACGATCTCGACATGCGCCGACATGCCCACCCGCAGACGGTCCAGAGTGTGTGCCTCCAGCCGGTCGAGGGCGACCACGATCTCGAACTGCGGCGTGTTCCGGCGCCCGCGCTCTGCCCGCGACGAGACCTGTTCGACCGTCCCCTCGATCTGAAGCCCCGGAAACCCGGGCCCCGTGATCGAGGCCCGCTGCCCGGCCGCGATCTTCCTCACATCCACCTCATCCACGCTCGTGATCGCCGAGAGCCGCTCGAAATCCGCAATGCTCGCCAGCAACTCCCCCTGCGTCACCGCGCGGCCCCGCTCCAGCGGCTTGCTGTTCCGGCCCTCCGCCGCGAGGACCACGCCGGCAATCGGGGCCCTGAGCACCGCCCGGTCGAGCTTCGCCTCCTCCTCGTCGAGCCGCGTCCGCGCCGTCTCCATCTCCAGCCGCGCCACCCGCAACGCATCCGCGCCGCCCTTCGCCGCCACCGCCGCCAACTCCTGCTCGGCCGCCTCGAAATCCAGCCGGCGATCCTCGCGACCGCGCTCCGCCTCCTCCTGTTCCGAAGCGGGCACAATCCCCTGTTCCAGCAGAAAGGCCGTCCGCGAGAGCCGCCGCTCCGCATCGGACAGCGCAATCCGCGCCCGGCGCAGCGCCCGCCGGGCCCGCGCCATCTCCGCGCCGTTGTCCCAGTCCTCCAGTGCCGCAACCCTGTCGCGCGCCTTGATGTAGTCCACCTCCGCCCGGCGGCGCTCCACCGCAAGCCGCCCCGTATCGAACTCAACCAGAAGGTCGCCCGCCGCCACAAGCGCGCCAGGCCGGACATGCACCGCGCTCACATGGCTCTCCAGCGGGCTCACAATCTTCTCCACGCGCCCCGGGGTCAGACGGCCCCCAAGCGCGACGGTCGAACGCAGCGCCCGCGGCGCCACCGTCACCGTGGGCAGCGGCCTCTCGCCGACACTGGACCCCCCGTCCCGCGCCGCGGTGGCGCTGAACAGATCCAGAGGACGGATCTGCCACACCCCGATCGCCAGGATCAATCCCGCCACGAACACCGTCGCCGCCACGCGCGCCATGCGGACCCGACCGGTCATATGCGACAGCGCCTCGTTGCGCGCCTCAAGGTCGCGATAGGCGCCCTGGAGCTCGCCAAGCTGCGTCTCGATCACCTGCGCCTGGCGCAGCTCCGTCTCGCGCAGTTCCCGCACCTCGGTGATATCCGAGACGACCACGATCAACGCAACACGGTCCCCGTCGGCCATAAGGCAGGAGGCCGTGACCGACAGCGAGCGCGCCTCCTCGCCCGCGTGGATGCGCGCAATGCGACGCGCGATCTCCGCGCGCTCGCCAACCGCGTCCAGGACAATCTGCGTGAACTCGTCGAACCCCTCAAACGCGATGAAGAGTTCAGCAAAGGACCGCCCAACCGCCTCGTCGAGCCCGAACATCCGGTAAAACGCCGCATTGGCCAGCCTGACCGATCCGTCAAACCCGACCACCACCACCCCGTCAGACAGGGTCTCCAGCAGCGTGCGGTAAATGTCCGGGTCGCGGTCCGTCATGGCGTCTCAAGCTCGACATCCCAGCGCGCCAGCGTCCGGCCCGACACCTGGTCGAGCTGCGTCAGCGCCGCCAGATAGGTATTGATCGCGTTCACCTCGGCCTCCTCCGCCTGGACCAGATTGTCTTCCGCCGTCGCAACCTCAGCACTCGATGCCAGACCCTCGTTGAACTTCCCTTTCTCGATCTCGAGATTGGACTCCGCCAGGGCGCGCGCCTCGCGGGCCAGATCGGTCCGCCGCAGATTCACCGTCACATCGGTCACCGCACGCCGAACCGCAATGTCGATCGACGCCCGCAGCCCCGTCAGGTCGCGCTCCGCTTGCCGCAGCCCCAGGCGCGCCCCCACAAGAGCCACCTCCGCTTGCCGATCGTTCAGCGGGATCGTCGCATTGAGCATCACAGACCTGTCGATACCCGCCCCCATGTCAGCCTGCCGGTGATCCGTGCGGGACATATTGAACTGGAGGCTGAGGTCAGGCAGCAGATTGTTGCGCGCAGCCTCCAGAGCAATCCGTGCCGTCTCCACATTCAACTGCGCCTGGCGATAATCCGGGCGCAGGCGCAGCGCGTCCGCCAGCACCGAGGCATGGTCAACCTCCCGGCGCTCCACCGTCAGAGATGCCAGCGGACGTATCCGCACAGCCTCCTCGAAAGCCAGATGGTCCACCAGGGCCAGGTTGGCGGTATCCAGAGCGTTGCGCGCCGTCACCAGCGCCAGCTCCCGGTTGGCAATCGTCGCCTCGGAACGAACCGCCTCGCGCCGCGCAACCCGCCCGACCTCAATCAGCGCGCGCGTCCGCGCCAACTGCTCCTGCGCCCGGCGCAAGGCCGTCTCGGCAATCTCCACCTGACGCGCCGCACGGATCAAGGCGCGATACTGCCCGATGGTCTCCGAAATCAGAGCCGCCGCCGCCCCACGCAACCCCAGAATGTTGCCCTGTTCGCCAAGCCGCGCTCTGCGGATCGCGTGATCAGCGCTCGCCGGGCCGCCCTTCAGCAAGGGCTGGGTGAACCCCAGGCTGCGGCTGCGGGTATCGCCGCTGCTGTCCGACAGCGACTCGTCCCAGTTCAGCGCCAGCCGCCCGCCCGTCGCCGGAACCATGATCGTCATCCCCGCCCCGCCCGTGCCACCGCTCGCATCCCGGTCCCGGCGCGCATTGGAACTCAAGCTCACCCGGGGCGCCCAGCGGTCCTCCGCGATCTCCAGGTTCAACTGCTGCACGGCCCGATCCTCACGCCGTTTCAGAAACCCCCGATTGCGCGCCAGCGCAAAACCCACCGCGTCTTCAAGCGTCAGTTCCAGGGCGTCCGATGCCTTCGTGTCACCCGCCTGCCCCACGCCGAAGACCGTCACGCACAGCAGGACCGCCACGCGCGCAACACGAGCCCCCCAACGGGAACAGGATGCCAGCGCGCGGACTTCCTGCTGCAATGAACCGCCTCCCCGAGCGCAACCTGCCCCACAGGCGCCCGGATGACAAGCAGGCGGGCTACCCACTACCAGACCCATTGGAAAATCTTATCGAGCCCATGATAATTCGGTATTGGACCCCAATGCCGCGCCAGCCCCATCCTCAGCCCCATGGTGCCAGATAGACACACAGACACACACACACAGACGCACCGCTGAAGGAGAATGCATCCATGAAAAAGCACAGGCGAAGCGCCGGAGCGCCGTTCCTCGCCGCCTTCATGCTGGCGACGCTTCTTCCGATCCCGGAAGCGGCGGCGGGAACGAAATATACCGACACGGCGTGTGAAGGACAGGAACTGCGTTTCTGGGCGCAGAGACCGCGCCAGGACATCGACTATGATGGAAGTCTCACCTACAAGATCAGGATCACGGGCGGCAGCGCTACGCAAGAACAGGACTACCGGACACCTGTCGGCTCCCTGACTTTCAAGGGCAAAAGCACCGAGCACTTCAGTGTGCAGACGTTGGAGGACCATGTCGCGGAAAACGATGAGACCGTTCGACTGGAACTCTATGAACCCAAAACAGGGGCGTGGATTCAGCGATACGGCATCTGGGTCCAGCCGGAGTCCCTGATGCCCGAGACCATTCCATTCCGTGGGACGATCCGCGACTGGGCCAATGCGGCGCGCCAAGGTGCATGGAAAAGGGCAGGCACAATCTGGTACGATTGCTGACAGCAGCCGCGCCCGGTAGCAACCCCGGGCGCGGCCCATGACGGCGGTAAGCGCCGTCTCGTGGGGGCGCCCCCGGTCAATCGCCCTACTGGATTCACATATCTCCGGC
>JAPORR010000053.1 GCA_026710105.1 Alphaproteobacteria bacterium | reverse complement strand
TTGGGGCACTGGAACACGGTCTGGCGGCGGGAACAGCCGCCTTTGGCGTAATGCTCAACCACCCGCCAGTTTGCCGGTCTCACCTCTCCGCCGGACCCCAACCGCCGCCACCAGGCGTTTCAATGACGAAGATATCGCCGACATTCATCTCGGCGCGGTCAGCGCCGTGTAGGATCTCGACACGGCCGTCAGTCCTGACAACGCTGTTGCGGCCAAGAGCGCCGCTGCCGCCGCCGGCGAGTCCATAGGGTGGCACGCGACGGTGGCTGGAAAGGATCGCCGCTGTCATCGGCTCCAGAAAACGGACCCGGCGGCGGATGCCATCACCGCCCCGCCAGCGCCCCTTACCACCGCTGCCACGCCTGATCTCGAAGCTTTCCAATCGCACCGGGTAGCGCCATTCTAGGATTTCCGGGTCGGTGAGCCGCGTGTTGGTCATGTGGACATGTACAGCGTCTGCCCCGTCGAAGCCTTCACCTGCGCCCGCGCCGCCGCAGATGGTCTCGTAATATTGGTAGCGCGCATTACCAAAAGTGAAATTGTTGACCGTGCCTTGGGACTCAGCAACGACATGGAGCGCCCCAAACAGGGCATCGGTGATGTATTGCGAAGTTTCGACATTACCGGCCACTACTGCCGCCGGATAGTGTGGCCGCAAGATCGACGGCTCGCGCACGCGGATGTCCAACGGTTTCAAGCAGCCGGCATTCAGCGGGATATCCACACCACAAAGGCACCGAAAGACATAAAGTACCGCCGCCATGCACACGGCCGTCGGCGCGTTGAAATTGCCGTCCACCTGGTCCGAGGAACGTGAGAAGTCCACCGTGGCCCGGCGTGCTTCCCGGTCAATGGTGACCGCAACTGCAATACGCCAGCCCTGGTCGGTTTCGATCTCGAAACTGCCCGTCCGAAGTGAGTCCAGCACGCGGCGCACGCTTTCTTCGGCATTGTCGCGCACATGGCGCATATAGGCGTGGACCGTCTCCAGCCCGAAATGCACCACCATCTTGTGCAGCTCTTCAACGCCCTTGCGGTTGGCGGCGATCTGGGCGCGGAAATCGGCGAGGTTTTCGGCCGGGTTGCGTGCCGGGTAGCGTGCGCCCTCTAGCAGCGCCAGCACCTCCTCTTCGAGGAAGCGTCCGCCGCGCACGGCCTGCACATCGTCGAACAGCACGCCCTCCTGCTCGATATGGCGGCTGTCGGGCGGCATCGAACCCGGCGTGATGCCGCCGATATCGGCATGATGCCCACGGCTCGCGACATAGAACCAGATAGCGCTGCCGTCAGGGGAAAAGACCGGCGTGATAAGCGTGACATCCGGCAGGTGCGTGCCACCATTATAAGGCGCATTCAGCATAAACACATCGCCTGGTTCCATCATCCCCGCACGGGAATTGATGATGGATTGCACCGACTCCGACATGGAGCCCAGATGGACCGGGATATGTGGAGCATTCGCCACCAGTTCGCCCTCGGTGTCGAATACAGCGCAGGAGAAATCGAGCCGTTCCTTGATATTCACCGAAGAGGCGGTCGCCGCCAGCGTCGCTCCCATCTGCTCCGCTGCTGACATGAAAAGATTGTTGAAGACCTCTAGCAGCACAGGGTCTGCCTCTGTGCCGGAAGGTGTCTTGCGTGCAGCCGCCCGGAGGCGCCGCAATAGCAGGTTACCATTATCCGAAAGGCGCGCCTCCCAGCCAGGCTCGACCACTGTGGTCGCCGTATCCTCGACAATGACAGCCGGGCCTGCCACGAGGTCGCCATTGCCGAGTTTCGTGCGGATATAAACGGCAGCGTCTTGCATCCGGCCTTCGGCGAACAGCTGGATTTCTGCTTCGGGCACCAGCTCACCTTCGGCGCCAGCAATCGCGGGTTCGGCGGCCCTGTCAGTGCGCCCGACCAGTTCCAGAGCCGCCGCCTCAATAATCAGCTCTTTGTTCTCAGAGACGAAACCGAAGCGTTTCTGGTGCTGATCCTCGAAACTCTCACGCACGCTCGTCGCAGCGCCGAACGGCACCGACAGAGGAGAATCCGTACCGTCATAACGCACATGCAAGTATCGAAAAGCCTCGACGCACTCAGATGGCACGCCCTGCGCCGCCATCTCCTCCCCAGCGAGCGTCTCTAGCCTTTGGAAGGCTGCTTCGGCCCGGCTGATTTCCGCCAGCGGGACCTCCACAGCTGTCTCTCGTAGCACCCGGATATCGGCGAGCCCCATGCCATAGGCGGAGAGCACACCCGCAAAGGGATGGATCAGCACCGTCTCGATACCGAGCGCATCGGCCACTGCGCAGGCATGCTGGCCCCCTGCCCCGCCGAAGCAGTTGAGCGCATAGCCGGTCACATCGTGACCACGTTCGATCGAGATGCGCTTGATGGCATTGGCCATATTCTCGACCGCGATACGCAGGAAGCCTTCCGCTACGGCCTCTGGCGTGCGTCCGTCGCCGATCTGCTCCGCGAGCGCTGTAAACGCATGACGCACGGTTTCGACATCAAGCGGCTCGTCGCGGTTAGGTCCGAAAATCCGGGGAAAGAATTCCGGCCTCAGCCGGCCGAGCATGAGATTGCAGTCAGTGACCGTCAGCGGGCCGCCACGCCGATAACAAGCAGGACCTGGGTCTGCCCCGGCACTGTCGGGTCCCACCTGGAAGCGCCGCTCGTCAAAATGCAGGATCGAGCCGCCACCGGCGGCGACAGTGTGGATATCAAGCATGGGGGCGCGCATCCGCACGCCGGCAATCTCGGTCTCAAAGGCACGCTCATAGCTGCCGGCATAATGTGAGACATCGGTAGATGTGCCGCCCATATCGAAGCCGATAATGCGCTCGAACCCCGCTGCCCGTGCCGTCTCAATCGCTCCCACGATACCGCCTGCTGGCCCGGAGAGGATGGCATCCTTGCCCTGGAAACGCCGTGCATCCACTAACCCCCCGTTGGATTGCATGAACAGCAGCCGTGCCCCGCCGAGAGCTCCCGCCATACGTTCGACATAGCGGCGCAGGATCGGCGACAGATAGGCATCCACGACGGTGGTGTCACCGCGCGAGACGAACTTCATCAGCGGCGAGACCTTATGGCTGACCGACACCTGATCGAAGCCAGCGCGGCGGGCAATGGTCTCTGCTGCGGCCTCGTGGACGATGTGCCGGTAGCCATGCATGAAGCAGATAGCGACAGCTCGGAAACCCTCGCCATACGCCCGCGCGAGATCCACCTCCAGCTTCGCCTCATCAAGGGATTGCACGATCTCGCCATGTGGGCCCAGGCGTTCCTCGGCTTCGACAACCTCGGCATAGAGGATTTCCGGCAGCCGGATATGCAGGTCAAAGAGGTGTGGACGGTTCTGGTAGCCGATGCGGAGCTGGTCAGCGAAGCCCCGAGTTACCACCAGCAGGGTAGGCTCACCCTTGCGCTCCAGCAGCGCATTGGTCGCAACAGTAGTACCCATCCGCACGGCCTCGACCCGCTCTGCCGGGATCGGCACCTCTGCTTCGGTACCCAGAATATCGCGAATGCCCTGCAACGCGGCATCCTCGTAATGCTCCGGTGCCTCAGAGAGCAGCTTGCGGGTGACATAGCTGCCGTTCGGCGCCTGGGCCACGATGTCAGTGAAGGTTCCGCCCCGGTCGATCCAGAACTGCCAACCACCGCTCATGCCATGCCTCTCCACCGTGTTTTCTGCACTTCGCGCTGCCGCCCCCGTTGAACTCAGCCCGAGCCACCGCTATACACTCCGGCCAGTGGCCGGAGTGTAGCTCAGCCTGGTAGAGCACTGTCTTCGGGAGGCAGGGGCCGCAAGTTCGAATCTTGCCACTCCGACCAGTCTTTTCAAACGTTTATACGCCGTGCTGACGTCAAAGACGTGGCAGATCAGGACTTGGCAGCCGACCAGCCGGCGAAACGGCCTGGCCAGACTGTGGGGTCCACCATGCTGCGGGGCGGCTCCCCGGCGATAACCTGCGCAATCTGGTCAGCGACTCCATGCATCATGGCATGGACGCCCAGGTCCGTATTGGACGCGATATGCGGGGTGATGATGACATTATCCATCGCCAGAAGCGGGTTGTCCGGCAGCGGCGGTTCGGGGTCTGTCACATCCAGCGCCGCGCCTGCCAGATGCCTGTCCTGCAAGGCTCGGATCAGCGCCTGCTCGTCCACCACCGATCCGCGCGAGGCATTCACTAGATAGCCGCCTTCGGGAATCAACCGTAACTCCCGCTCGCCGACCAGATGACGGGTACCAGGCGCAAGAGGCACATGCAGGGAGACGAATTTGGCATCCCGGAACACCGAGTCGAGGTCGTCAGTCAGGGTCACGCCTTCCGGTGTCTTTTGCCTCAGATCGACAAAAGGATCACAGACACGGACAGCCATACCGAGCCCAAGCGCGCAGGCTGCAGCCACGCGCTGGCCGATACGGCCGTAGCCCACCACGCCCAGATTGCGTCCCCACAATTCTGTGCCCCGCATCTTCTCGCGGTCCAGGGGCCGACCTTCCCGCAGGAAACGGTCTCCGGTCATGACGCGGGCCGCGAGAGCCGTCAACAGCGCAACCGTGTGCTCCGCGGTGGACTGCGACGGCGCGTCAGGGTTGTGGATGACGACAATGCCGCGCTCGCTGGCTGCCTCTACGTCGATCTTGTCCACGCCTATGCCGGGTGTGGCGACCATCTTCAAACGGTTCCCGGCACGAGACATGAATGCGGCGTCAATTGGCCCGAGGCCCGCAACCACGATATCGGCTCCAGACACCCGCTCCAGCTCGGGATCGACGACCACTTCGGCCATTTCCCGAACCCGGTCTGCTGCCCCCATCGATAGCTCGTTCTGCATTACGACCTTGACCGGCATCCTACATGTCCTTCTATCTGCCTGTTCATTGCGTTATACACACACGCTTACCAGGAGGCGCAAGCGCCTACACTGGATACGGTCTTGTGGATGCCCAACAAGACTCTCCCCAGGGGTCGGTGTCAGCCGAGACGGTCCCTCACGCCAGCGACCGACTCCAGCATGCGTTCGTGGTCGCCGACAAAGCGAAGCACAATGTGGCCAGCACCGCGCGCGGCATAGCCGCCGATCCAGTCCGCCACGGCTTCCGGCGGACCGGCGAAAGCCGTCTGGCGACGGCGGATAACGGCGGCAGGGGCGGCATAATAGTTCTCCAGATAGGCGTCGATACGCGCATTGCCGGCATCCGTATCCTGGTCGAGCGTAATCGTCAGATAGACCGCGCCTGTGACGGCGCCAGCTGGGCGGCCAGCGGCAGCGGCAGCAGCCTGCACCCGGCGCCATCCCTCGCCCCAGCCCTCAGCGTCGGGCCCGGTCGGAAACCAACCGTCGAAGTGCCGGGCAGCGCGTTCAAGGCCTGCAGGGTGACCCGTACCAAGCCAGATCGGCGGACCGCCCGGATTATGCGGCAAAGGCCCGAGCACGCCGCTCTCGACAGTCCAGCGCCCCTCCCAGTTCACCGGTTTGCCGGACCAGAGCGCGCGGCAGAGCCTCAACCCTTCTAGCATCCGTCCCACGCGCTTCTCGAAGGGCACGCCCGCCGCCGCGAATTCAGCGCGGATATTCGGCACATCGCCGGCTATGCCGTAGCCCAGGATCACCCGCCCCTCGGCGATACGGTCGAGCGTCGCGATCTGATGCGCCAGAACAACCGGGTTGCGCAATGCCGGCAGCAGGACAGCCGTCCCGACCGACACGCGCTTGGTGCGCGCGGCTACCGCCGCCATCAGGGTCAGCGGATCATGGCGCGGCCGCGCGAGCAGGCTGTCACCGACCCAGATCGAGTCATAGCCGAGCGCCTCAGCCTGCTCGGCGAGCCTCAACATCGGCTCGGTCTCATTCAAGCTGCTCATGATGCGTTCGCGCGTGGGCAGTAGATAACCGATCTTGGGTGCGGTCATGTAACGATGTCTC
>JAPORR010000065.1 GCA_026710105.1 Alphaproteobacteria bacterium | reverse complement strand
CGCCTGCTTCTCGGTAAACCCGCCTTCGGTCGTCAGCCGTTTGACGAAGCGGTGGGTATCGAACGCGATGGACATGCCGCGATGGTAGGGGCATCCGCGTCGCGGGACAACAACCGGGCTGTGAGGCTCGCGTGAGGATGCCTGGTGCTTTCCGTTGTTGCAGCCACGCGCTGTTGCCGTTTCTGGCGGCCGTTTTCATGTCGGGCGCGGCCATGGCGGATGCGTTGCTGAAGGAGCCGACATCTATCGGTTCGGCCGGTTCAGACAATACCGAACGCTTGTCGGCGGCGGCGGATAATCGGTCCGCTTCGTCCGCTGCCGGCCCGTCGGGGCGGCAGGCCGACTCTCTGCCTGCCGCCCCGGCTTCTCCTTCCGGTTTTTCGGTGGCCGCTTATGAGCCGGCTGTGCTGCGCGTGTTCGAATGCCCGCGGCAGGCGATCGCGCGGATGCTGTCGAGCGCGGTGAACGAGGCGCAGTTCAGCGAGGCGCTGGAGCTTGAGCGCGAGGTTCTGGTGCTGTGCCGGGACCGCCAGGCGATCCTGAAGGAGTTGGTTGGCTCGGAGATCGAGCTTGCGGCGGTGCTGAGGAAGTCTGCGACGGCGAGGGCAGCGGAGGCTCTCAAGCTGGAGACGGCGCGCAGGGAGGCGGATGCGCGGGTTCGCGCGGCGCATGAGGCGATGCTGGAGGCGGCGCGGGCGGAGCACGCGCGGGAGGAGGCGGCAACCAGAACACTGGAGCCGAAGCGGGTGTCTGCAACGCCTCCCGAGCCGCCGCGCGACTATGGCTGGTTCGCGGTGATGGGCCGGGGCGAGGCGTTGCGCGCGTCGGTGACGGACGGCGCGAATGTCTGGCGCGTGGAGGCGGGCGACAGCCTGCCAGGCGGGGTGAGGATCGTCGCCGTCGAGGCGCGCCCGCCGGGTGTGCGCGTGACGGGCTGGACGAGCGGGCGTCTGCCCTACCGGGCGAGGGGCGGGCGATGAGGGAGACCCGTACCGACGCTGAGCGCGCGGCGGAATTCGAATCCGGGCGTCCGGTTGTCTGGCGGCGTCTGGAGGCGGCGGGGGCCCGGGCGAACGGGCTTGCGGGGCTGTCCGGGGAGTTCGATCCGGGGCAGGCGGTAGCGAAGTGGTTCGCCGGGGATGTTCTGGCTGATGTCAGGATCGGCCTGCTGACGGTTGCGCTGGCGTTCCTGTGGTCTGGAGATCCGGCGACAGTCGGGCTTGGTGGCTGGATTGCGGCGGCGGCACTGGCGATCGGTGGTCTGGCCGACGGCGGCTGGATCGCAGTGATATCGCTGCGCCGCGAGGTTCCACCCTGGCGGGCGGTGGGGGTCGTGTTCCGTGAGAGCCGGGACGCATGGCGCGCTCAGTGGGCCGCCCTTTACGGGAGGACCTTGCGATGACGGTGCGCCGTTCGTTCTGGCGCCGGCTCCTGTTCAAGGAGAAGCCGCCGGAGGTGATGCCGTCGGGTCTTCTGCGCTGGGACCGGATGGACGAGGGCTTCCGTGAGCGTTGCGCGGTGTGGTCGGACGGGCGGGTGCTGATTGCGGAGGGCTATGCCAACGACCCGGAGTTGCGGGAACTTCTGGTCGAGCTGCAGCGCACGGGCGCGGTGCGGGGCCAGATGCGGGAAGAGGCGGGGACGCTTCAGGAGATCGCGGAGGTCTGGCGCGGCAATCGGGTTCGGGACGAAAGCCTGGATGTGAACCCGCGGATCGTGGAGGGGCTTGTGGGGCTCTTCACTGAGGCGGCCAGGGCCCGGGCTTCGGACGTCGTGTTCGAGAAGGGTCCGAACGCCTGTCGTGTGTTCGCGATCGTGAACGACCGTAAGCTGCCTCTCGGCTCGGACATGACGGTGCGGGAGGCGGAGCAGGCCTTCGGGTTCCTGTTTTTCGTGAAGGACGAGGGTTCGCGGCAGACCTCGTTGCAGCGGGCGAGCTTCCAGGGGTTCAGCGTGCGGCGTTCGGAGACGTTTCCCCTGCCGGAGGAGATCGGGGCGCTGCGCTGCGAGGCGGGCCCGCACGAGCCGGAGGGGCATCACCTCTACATGCGGCTGTTCTATCGGGAGCAGGTAGGCGGCGACAAGACCCTGGAGGATCTGGGGTTCACGCCGGAGGTGGCGTCCCTCTTCCGCGAGATCCGGATGTCGAAATATGGCGGGATCTTCATCGGCGGGACGACGGGCGACGGCAAGTCGACGACGCTGGCGGTGAATCTGAACCTGCAGATGGCCGAGCACAGGCATCGGCTGAACATGGTGACGCTGGAGGATCCGGTCGAATACGACATACCGGGCGCGGTGCAGATCGCGGCCGGGACGCGGGGGCTGGGCGAGGAGCGCGGTCTCGGCTTCGCGGCGGCACTGATGCATTTCGTGCGGGTTCATCCGGCCTCGGGGATGGTGGGCGAGATCCGCGACATGGCCGGCGCGCAGCAGGTGTTGCAGTTCATCGACTCGGGCCACCAGATCTGGACGACGATCCATGTTCACACGGCGAACGGCATCCTGTTCCGCCTGATGGATCTCGGGGTGAATGTCTCGGAGGTGACGAAGCCCGGCAATATCCGCCTGCTCCTGAAGCAGACGCTTGTGCCGCTGCTCTGTCCGGCGTGTTCGCATACGCAACTTCCGGAGGGCCGGGACCTTCCGAGGGAACTGGCGGGTCTTCTGGGTCCGGGTGTGCGTTACCGCAATCCGGAAGGCTGTCCGCAATGCCGCAAGTCGGGTCAGTCGGCGCTCTCTTTGGCGGCCTGGGCGGGCTATGTGCGCCCGCTGGCGGTGGCGGAGTGGATCGTCCCCGACGACGGTTATCTGGGTTTCGTACGGAAAAAGGATGCGGTGGGTGCCTGGAACCACTGGATGACCGAGATGGGTGGCGTGCCGATCGGTCGAAAGATCTGGCGCGCTGTGGGCGAAGGCCGGGTGGATCCGGCGGACGCGATGCTGAAGGGCGCGGATATCGGCGAGGCGTGGGCAGTATTCGGGGGCGACACGTGCCGCGCGGGCAAGCCGGTGCTCGTCACAGGCGCGGAGCGGAGCATATGAGATGGCTCTGGGATCCGCTCTGGCATCGTGTGCGGCGTCTTCTGGCAGCGCGCACGGAGGCCCGGATCGACATCTGGTATCTGCTGCACGACCTGCTTCAGGGCGGTCTCGGTCTGCGCGAGGCGCTTGGCGTGGTGATGCAGGCGAAGGCGCGCGAGACGGTCCGGGTACGGATGCTGCGCGACTGGCAGACGGCGCTGGCGTCGGGCGGCGACGAGTTCGCGATGGAGTTGTCGCGCTGGGTGCCGCCGAGCGAGGCGATGGTCTTCTACGGGCTTGGGCGGGCGCGGGCAGAGGCGCTGTTCCTGGCGGCGGCACGGGTCGCCGAGATGCGCTCGAAGCAGATGCGGGCGGTCATGAACTCTCTGTTCATGCCGTCGGTGATCTTCTTCGGCTGCGTCGGCATGACCTGGTTCATGGGCTACGAGGTCATTCCGGCGCTGCTGGAGGTGAGCGACCGGTCGCGCTGGGATATCTGGTCGCGCTCGCTGGCCTGGGTCTCGGAGGGGTTTTACGCGAACGACCTCGAGATCGGGGTTCTGTTCCTGCTGTTCCTGGCGGCGTTCCGGCTTGCGGTGCTGCGCTGGACGGGCCGGGGGCGGGCGTTCGCGGACCGGATCCCGCCCTTTTCGCTCTATCGGACGCTCTCGGGGAGCGGGTTCCTGTTCGTCTGCGTGGAGTTCCTGCGAGCCGGCGTGGATCTGAACCGGGACACTTTCCTTCAGTTCGAGCGGGGTGCCTCGCCCTATGTGCGCAGCCGCATGCGCCGGGTCCGGGAGCTGATGCTGAACGAGGGCCTGGGGTTCGGCGCGGCGCTGGCGGCGTCGCGCCAGGGGTTCCCGGACGAGACGCTGGTTGCGGTGGCGGGCGCGATGGACGGGCGCGCGGACTGGGAGGAGACCCTGGCGGGTTTCGTGGAGCGCTGGGTGGAGCGCTCGGAGGCTCTGATGCGGATGCGTGCCGCGGTTCTGAACGCGGTGCTGATGGGGATCGGGACGGCACAGATGATCCTGATCATGTGGGTGAGTTTCGACATCTCGAGCCAAGTGGAACGGAGTTATTGAAAGGAGAGGAGTATGAACCCTATTGGAGTATTGCTGTCGGTCGTGGCGGGCCTTGTCGCGATCGTCGCGGTGGTCGGGATCTACAACGGGATCACGGCGCGGCTGAACGAGGCCGAGTCGATCGAGTTGCTGAACACGCTGCGCGCGAATGTCGAGCGGATCTATTCGGGCCAGGCCAGCTACGGGTCCAACGCGGATCTGGTGCCGATCGTGCGCGGGTTCGGGAAGATCCCGGACGGCGCCAAGGTGGGCTCGTCCGGCTCGGAGACGATCCAGCATGCATTTGGCGGTGCGGTGGCGATCCGGGGGAACAGCGGTCGTTTCGCGATCACCTTCGATGATCTGGACAACGAGACCTGCAAGGATCTGGGCCAGGCCTATGCGGGCCGGACGAGGGCCGGCTCGGGGATTGTGAACATACTCGTTGGCACGGCCCCGCCGGCGACGGTCACCACCGCGGCACCAGTGGTGCGGAACATCGCCTGGTTGAATACCAACTGCGCCAATGGTGCTGCGGGCAACGCCCTGACCTTCGTGTTCGGGTGAGCCGGTGACGCGGTCATCGCTGTTTTGCCGGCTGCGCCGTGGTGCCCGTCGAGGAGCGGCGTTGCCTGTCGGCGCGCTGTTCCTGACGGTGACGGTGGTGATCGTGCTCGCGGCCTGGGAGCGCAAGCAGGAGGAGCTGCGCCTCGCGGAGATCGACCGCGAGCGGGGCCGCATCTGGGCGATGACCTGTCGGGCGGCCCACCGGGCGGTCCAGTCGGGCCTTGTGACGGCGGCGGGGGTGGTGACACCCGCGCAACTGAAGGGCTGGTCTCTCCTGCCGGCCGGCTTCGGCACGGTTGTGCGCGCCGGCGGCGAGATCGCAACGGCGGCCTATGGGGCGGTTGTGGTTGACGGCGTGCTCATGGCGGCCTGTGCGCTTTCGGGGGCGGAACTTTCGTTCCGTGAGCCGGCCTTGCGCGCGGGTGCGGTGATGGGCGGGCTCGACCTTGTGGGCAAGGCAGGCGGTGAGACGACGGTGATGCATGACCGGCTGCCGGCGGTACGGGCCGTGCTCGGAGCGTTGCCGTCGGGCTCGCTGTTCGCGACGGCGGACTTCGGGATCGGGCATGACGAGGACCGTCTTCACCGGCGTGCGATCAGCGGGCGTCCGGAGCTGGCGCGCATGGAGACGGATTTTCTGTTCGGCCCGAATGCGGCCGCCATTGGCCAGGCGCTGCTTCCGGCAGCGGAGATCGACAGCCCGGTCTCGGTGGTCGCAGGCGAGGACTGCCGCGATGCGACGCTGGCGGATACCCGGCGCTGCTACGAGGTACAGAACGCCAGCCGTGTCACCGGTGTCGATGCGGGCGTGGGCCGGCAGGGGCAATTCGCGGGAACGGCAGGAACGCCGGCACAGATTGCAGGCAATGTGACGGTGGGGCGGACCGGACAGCCCGGCAGCATGGAGTTCGGGGGCCACATTCCGGCGACGGCGTTCCGGGCGGATGGCGGGTTCCGGTTCGGCCATGCGGGTGCGCCGGCACAGGTCTTCAACATCCCGCAGCTGCTGTCGGTCGGGACGGGGCTCACCGCTTCGGACACGGCGCTGGCCGTGGCGGGCGAGGCCAGCGCAGGCAGCCTTGATGTGACCGGACGACTGGATGTCGGCGGCGCTCTCGAGGCCTCGGGACAAGCCCGGGCGGCGGTGCTTTCGGTCAGCGGCGCTCTCGGCGCGAATGCGGGTTCGTTCACCGGTGTCGTCACGACGGGCGGCTGCACCGGTTGCGAGCCGGCGTTACAGTGAGGGGGGCCATGCAGAAGCCGGGATTCGCGCGGCGGCTCCGGATCGGGCGCTGGCGGGGCATGACGCCGGTGGGTGCGCTCGTGGCGGTGATCGTGCTGCTGGTGATCGCGTTGGGGTTCGCGATCTGGCTGCAGGGCCGGATCGAGACCTCGAAGGCTGTCAGCGCTGCAAGGAAGCTGGTGGTGCTGGCCGAAGCGGTCGAGAGCCATGTCCGCTCGGAATACGGGACCTATGCGGCGCTGACGGCCGGGACGGCGCGGCAGATCGATATCAACGCGCTCAAGACCGACCGGCTGCTGCCGCAAGGCTTTGACCAGACGGGCGATGCGATGAAGCGTCCGCTCCAGGCCTGGGCGGTCTCGCTCGGCAGCGGCAATGTGCGGCTGCTTTCCATGCAGCTGGCCGAGACGAACGACACACGCTCTCCGGTAGAAGCGGTGTTCGAGGCACGGGGCCGGCAGGCGCTCGGCCTGGTGAACGCGGCGGGCGTGCTGCTGGGGCCGACCGTGCAGGAGGATCTGACGGCGTTCCGGACGGCGGCAAGCGGCCATCCGCGTGCGCGTGCGCTGGCGGTCTATCGGCAGCTCGACCGGGAGAGTGTGTGTGGCGACGCGGTATTCCGGCGCGTGCGCGCCGGCTGCCCGGACTCGGCGCGTATGGAGACCGATCTCGACATGAACGGAAACGACCTGGTCGGTGTGCGTGTGCTGACGGCGGAGGAACTCGAGGTGGACCGCGTCATGCGCGCGGGCACGTTCCGGATCGACCGGGCGCTGACCGTGGGCACGGCGACCACGGCGGGTTCGGTGGAAGTCCTGGGGAGTTTCACCGTGCCGGACGGCCTGGTGTTCCGGGGCGACGCGGCGTTCACAGGCACAGTCAATGCAGACGAGGTGCAGGCGACCGGGGCACTGGAGGCGGACAGTGCCGACATTGCGCAGGATGTGGAGGCGGCGAATATCGTCGCCGGAGCCAATCTCACCGCTTCCGGCGCGACTGTGAACGGCTCGGTATCGGTGACCGGCACGGGCTCCTTCGGGACGCTCTCGGTCGGGAGCTGTTCGGGATGCTGAGGCGCACCGCCATGGTTACCCTCGCGGCGCTGCTCGCTCTGGCGGGCCAGGCGGCGATGCCGGGCGCCGCAAGGGATGCGATCCCGGCCGAGGACCCGGCGCAGGACCCGGCGGGCAAGCCGGATGCCGCGCCGGCTCGGAACGACTGGGCGAAAACCCGCCTCGAAGGGCTGAAGGTGCGCGAGGCTCTGGCGCGCGAGGTTGCCGGCATGCGCCGCCTGCTGGCCGTGCAGAAGGAGCTGGGGGCGTGGAACCGCGAACGGGCCGAGGTCGGCTCGGCGGTGCGGACGCTCCGCCCGGAGATCTGCCGAGAGGCGGAGCTTGAGCGCTGGTGCCGCCTCCTGCCGGCCACATTCGGCGTCTGGGAGGAGGGATCATGACGGGATGGCACGATTTTCTCCGGGGGCGCCGCACTCGCCGGTCAGCTGAACGCGATGGTGGCGATTATGAACGCAAGGCCGAAGACGATGCCGTAGATGGTCCAAGTGGAAGAGATCGATCGACACATCCTCGGAGCGACGGACATCAACAAGAGCCCGCAAACGCTCAGCAACGCAGCAACCAGAGCGATTGCAAGGATGGTGCGGAGCATAGCGATGTAATTCATGATTTCGGGTTCGAGACCATGCATGGCGGCTATTCCCTGGTTCTGTCGGCGATCGCGGCGATGGTGTTGGCCGTTGTGAACCTTGTCGAGCCGGGACATATGCAGCTGGAGCATGTGTTTGGCGGACTCTTGGGATATTTCATCGGGGTTCTCGCCTGCTTTGCCCTGGACCGCCGATTGCACCGAAGGAAGAGGGCGATTCCGGTTCTGGACCCGTTCGGAACGGGCCGTCAGGCGCTTATGGTCGTGGCAATCGTGTTCTGCGTGTTGGGCGGCGAGGCGGGTCTGGCGGGTTGGATCGCGTTGTCGGCGCTGGTTCTCGGAAGCATGGCGGACGGTGCGTGGCTTTCGCTTGTCGCCGGCCGCCGTGGGGTTGGCCTATGGGGAGCCCTGCGGGCGCTCCAGGTCAGCGTGCCGACTGCGCAACAACGGCATTGGGCGGCGCTCTTCGGGGAGAAGCGGCGATGACCCCGGCGCACTCCCCCGAGCCCGCGCTTGTCTATATGGGCGTCACCTTCCTCATGGGCGGCATGGGTCTTCCCGATGCGAAAGAGCTGGGCGCATGGACCCGGGAGCGGGCGGAGGTTGGCTCGGCGGTGCGGACGCTCCGCCCGGAGATCTGCCCGGAGGCAGAGCTTGAGCGCTGGTGCCGCCTCCTGCTGACCACATTCGGCGTCTGGGAGGAGGGATCATGACGGGATGGCGCGATTTTCTCCGGGGGCGCCGGTCTGGCAGATCAGTTCAACTGGAAAAGACCCCATACGAAGGCAAGGCCGAAGAGGACGCTACAGGCGGTCCCAAACGGATTGGATTGTCGCCGTGTAACGGCAATGGCGAGCGAGCCGAGGAATCCGACAAACGTCACGATGACCTCGACAAAGACGAGAACGAAAATGATGCGCTGCGCGGACATGAATTCGAAGAATTCGGGTGGGAGCCCCTTCATTGCAGCCATTCCCTGTTCGTGTCGGCCTGTGCGGCGATCATGCTGCTGATAGCCGATCTGGCCGAGCCGGAACACATGCGGCCGTGGCAGGTATTGGGCGGGCTCGGATGCTACATCGCCGGCGTTGTCCTGTTCTTTGCCCTGGAGCGCCGGATCCATCGCAGGAAAAGAGCGCATCCGGTTCCGGACCGCACCGGCGGCGGCCGGTACGCCCTGGTGTTTATGGCGGCGGCATTCTGTTTCAACAGCGGCGGGGCGACAGAGGGCTTGGCGGGCTGGATCGCCATGTCGGCGCTGGCGCTCGGATGCGCTGCGGACGGCGCCTGGCTTGCGCTGGTTGCCGGGCGCCGCGGTGTCGGTTTTTTCGTGGCCTTTCGGGACGTGTCGTGCGGGGAACGGGCTGAGCAGGAGCGCTACTGGACGGCGCGCTTCGGGAGGGACGGGCGATGACTCCTGCCAGATCTCCCGAGCCTGCGCTTGTCTATATGGGCGTCACCTTCCTCATGGGCGGCATGGGCCTGCTGGCGGGCCTGCCCGATGCGACGGCGTTCACCCTGATCGTGCTGGTCTGGGCGTGTGGCGCGCTCTGGCGGATCGGCATGGTCGACGCCCGGCGATACCGGATCGATTCCTGGTGGCTGCTTCCGCTCATCGGCGCCGGGGCGCTCTGGCAGCCGCTGGTGCTGGGGCCGGATGCCGGGACGGGGCTGACATGGGCGCTGCTCGGCGCGGGCACGGGGCTTCTGGTCGGGGCCGTGCCGCTGGCGCTCGCCGAGGCGCTCGGGCGGCGCTGGCCGTTCTATCCGGGCGATGTGCTGCTGTTCTCGGTGATGGGCTGGCTGCTCGGACCCTGGGGCCTTCTCGGTGCGTTGTCGTTCGGCGCGATCCTGGCACTCGTCCGCCATGGCTGGGTTCAGGGCCGGCGGGGCCGGTCCTGGCTCCAGGGCCATGCACCGCTCGGGCCGGGCATGGCCGTCAGCGCGAGCTTCGTTCTCGCGGCGACAGGCCTCGTCGATATCGGGCTTCGGTGAGGGCGGGCGATGAGCGGTTCAAGAGACGCAATCCAGCAGGGACGCCGAAGCGCGGCTCCCGACATTCTGGCCGAGAAAAAAGAGAACAATGCCGAGAGCGCAGAAAAGACCACCGCCGATCCTGGCATTGCGCTTGAGACCGGACACCGAGAGCAGGATGAGCCCGATCGCAAGCGTCGCGATAACGAAGGTGGCGAAAAGGCCAACAGAGACGAAGCTGAGTGTGTTGGCAACGGCGGTGTCGATGGATGCATTGAGGCAGCGGCCGATTGCCCGGAGATCGTCCATGTCAGCCGTTCCCTCATGCAGGCAAGCCTGTTGGTGGTGCTTCTCGCGATGACCGCAGCGGTCTGCGGCCCGGTTGCGTTGTGGTTTGCAGGTTTTGCGTGTCTGTCACTGACGGTTTCCCTGACGGTCTTCTATGCCGCGTTTCGGCGTAACCACTCGGGCGGCGGGATGGACATGACGCAGGCGGTGCTGGCGCTGCTGGTGACGGCGCTGGCTCTTCTCATGTCCGGAAATGCGTTTGGCGCCCTGTTGATCACCAGTGTGGCGGTCGGGCTTTGCGGCGCGGTCGCGGGGACATGGCTCGCCTTGCTGGGAGCGCGGACGGGCAGGACGTTCCGGCAGGCGCTCGTGGCGGTCTTCGATCCCAAAGGCTCCCGTTCGTGGAGTCTTGCGCGATGAACGGTCTGAAGGAGACGATCCGGGCTGACTTTCTATGCCTGCTCTCGGGCTTCATGGCCGTGGAGACGGCAGCTTCGGGAGCCCGGCGCATGAGTTGCGAGAAAGTCCTCAAGTCCTGGAAGCGAGGCCAGGTGATGAGGGTTTCGTATCTGGGCGCGCTGATCTCGAACGACTCGGTCTGGAACCGGATCGGGACGGATGAGAACAACGAGACGGCCTTGCGGCGCTGTACGGGAGCAGCCCGATGACAGGGCGCATAGTGGACATGATTGGCGCGGTTTGCGGCGTCGCACTCGCAGCCTGCGGCTCATCCTCTCCTTCCGGCCCCGCGGCACCTGCTGCCATGAGCGAAATCCGCGTGATCGATGCGGATACGGTCGATATCGACGGTGCGCGCTGGCGGCTTGCAGGCATTGACGCGCCGGAGAGCCGGCAGACCTGCCGCGCCTGGGGCCGGACATGGGCCTGCGGGGTGGCGGCGACGGAGGCGCTTCGGTCGCGCGCGGCGGGTATGAGCTGTGCCGGCAGCGAGACCGACCGATACGGGCGGTCGCTCGGGGTGTGTTCCTCGGGCGGCGAGGACCTGGGCGCCTGGCTGGTGGTGAACGGTTGGGCGCTGGCTTACCGGCAATATGCCGAGGATTACACGGATGAAGAAGACGAGGCCCGGTCGAAGGGGCGTGGCATGCATCGGGGTGCGTTCGTGGTGCCCTGGGACTGGCGCCGCGGCGAACGGCTCGGCGGCGAGGACACATTCTCCTGGATCGCATCCGCTCCTATCGACGCCGGCGCGCTCGCGGACCGGCTGCTGCAGAGACAGGAGCGCGGTTTCCGGGGGCGGTTCCTGGCCGAGAGCGTATTCGGGATTGCCGAGGGCGGGATTGCGGTTTCCTTCGGGGCGCGGTCGGGCGCGAACCCGGCGCTTGGCGGCGTCTGGCGGGGCTCGATGACAGGCGTTTACGGCGCTCAGCGGCTGCGCGTCTCGGGCGATGCGGTCATCGGGATCGACGATTTCACCCGGCCGGCGGTGGATATCTCGTTCGGCAATTTCGAGTGGCCCGACATGGATGTCGTCCCGGCCGGAATCAGGGACGGCGTCGGTGCGGAGATGCGCTGGGAGAACCTGACGCTGGCGCAAGGAGCGTTTCGTTCGAGCGGCGAGACCGGCTCGATCGAGGGGCAGTTCTACGGCCAGGAAGAGGTCGGCGGCGTGTTCGAACGGAACGGAGTGGTGGGGGCCTTCGGTGCGGCGAGAGAATAGAGACGGTCACCATGGTTCCCCTTGCGGGGACCGGACAGCGCGCCGGGCGGTTCGCATGGGCGCGGGACTGCTTCTGCCGATGGCGTTCGTGCTGGCAGTGCTGGCCGCCCGGGGCGACGAGCGCAAGCCCTGGGCGCCGATCGCGGCAACGGTCACGGTCGCAGCACAGTCGCGGGATTTGCCCCCGGAGATTGCGGAGCTGGTGATCGAGGTGAAGGAACTCGCGCCGCTGCCCTTGCGGGATCTTGTAGGGCGCGTGGCGGATCTGGCGGGCGTGCGGGCGTCGGTCGAGGAGCGCCCGGGCCGCGTTCTCGGCGGTGACGTCGCGAGGAAGGACCCGGTGTCGTTCGGTCTGTCCATGACGGAGGCGGTGCCGGCGGTCCTGGACGAGGTCGCGCGGCTGTCCGGTTACGACTGGGGCTGGGAGGACGGGCGTCTTCTCTTCTACCGCTATGCGGATGTCGAGCAGCGTCGTCCGGAGCGGATCCCCGGCGGCGTTGCCGTGGAAGTGCTGGCGGCGGTTGCGAGCGACGAGATGGCGTCGTCGGCCGTCATCGAGGAGGTACCGATGTCGGCAGTCGCTGAAGGGCTGCCGGAAGCGTCTCCGGAGACAGGGGAGAACGTCGATGCCGAGGATCGGCGGGCTCAGGTTCCAGGGGAGCCGGGAGCAGTGGACGCTGCTTTGCCGGTGGAAGGACAGGCGGAGGTGCCGGAGGAACCATGGGAAGTGAGTCCCGACACGCATGCGACCGTGGAGGACGTGCTTCGCTCCTGGGCGGAGCGCGCAGGCTGGCAGTTGGCCTGGAAGAGCGAGCGTCAATACGAGGTCGGTGCTGCAGCGGCGTTCCCGGCGGGTGAGACGGAGGAGGCGGGTTTCCTGGCGGCGGCGGATGCGCTGCTCGCGATCGGCCCGATGCGGCGTGCGCTTTCAGCGACGGCCTATCCGAACAGGTGGCTGGTGGTGACGGATGTCGGGAGTGCGGCGCAATGAGTGCGACCGGAGCGGCGGCAGGACTCATGATTGCGGGCCTGGTGGCGCTGTCGGGCTGCCAGACTCTGGATTTCGGTCCTGTTCCGGAGGAAGGCTCGGTCATGGATCCGGCCGAGGCGCTTCTGGCCGAGGCGGCGTTGCGTGCGGACCGGTCGCTGGCGCTGCTCGCGAAGACGCGCTCGGCCGAGGCTGATCTCCGGGGGCAGGACATTCCACGCAATGTGCCGCCAGAGCTTCTGCAGCAGGTAACGCTGGATTTCATCGGGCCGCTTGAGGAGCTGGTGCGGCAGCTGGCTGCGGGTGCCGGTTATGCGCTGGTGACGGCGGGCCGTTCGCCTCCGGCCCCGGTGCTGGTCGAGATCGAGGCGAAGGATGCGCCGCTCATTCATATCTTCAGGGATGCCGGCATGCAGGCCGCGGACCGGGCGCTGCTGACCGTGGACGCCGGCCGCATGACCGTGCGTCTCGACTGGTTCGATCAGGTCACAGGACAATGAGCAGCAACAATAACGCAACTCCACCGGGGACCAGATAGAGCGGGTCGTTGTTGTCCCAGATAAAGGGGATACGCCACCGATTTATGAAGGGAAGACTGTCATGGTGCCGGAAAAGAAAGATGGCGGTAGAAGCGCCCAGGACGATGAGAGACCAGAAGATGATCTCCTCGCGAAGAAGGGGTCCGCATCGGTCCCAGTTGAAGATGCATTCGATTACGCTCATTGCACAGGTTTCTCCTTGGTTATGTCTTTAATTTTATTGCCTGCGTTACTGATAGCTCTGCCGTTTGCACCTGCCATAGGTGTTTACGTTCCGGAGACAGAAGAGCTTGTATCGATGATGGTTCTTTACGGTTTCTTGTGGGTCATTGCGATCCGGTTATCGGTGGCGCGCGTGAACGCACAACGTCCGTTTTTATGTGAAACGTTGAAGACGCTGCTGGTTTGGCGGGGGATTGCATTGCTCGGCGGAGCGGCATGGGCGGGTTGGACGACAGGTGGGTCTTCGGCGGCGGTGTTTCCCTTGTTGACGGTTGGAGCATGGCTGGGAGCCGTCGTTGAGGGGGCTGGCCTCGCGATAGTCGCGAGGCAGGCAAATACGTCATTGGCAAGGGCTGCCAGCGTCTCTCTGCGGGCCGCATTCGCGGGAGGGGAGTGGACCGGTACAAGAAGGGATGCATTCGAATGAGTTGTCGTTCCATTTTCATGGTTAACGCACGCGAATGCCGATTGGGCCCTGCCGGCATGCCGGCGGCGGACCGCGCACCGCTGACCGGGGACGCCGGCCGCATGACCGGGCGTCTCGACTGGTTTGACGACCCGCGTTCCACCGGACGGATGACGGAAATGGCTGCCGGCAGACGAATGGATCGGCTGTTCGGGGCCGGCCTTGTGGCGCTGGATTGGGCGGCCGGAGGTTTCGCCGCCTGGTTGTGTCTCGGCTGGTGGCGAGCCGGAACCATGACGAATGAGAAACTGGTCCTGTTGGGGTTGGGTGCAGTTGTTGCGGCGCTGGTGCGGACGGCTCTCGTCGTGCCGGCGGTCAGATACGGGCGGGGAAACCGAGGGAGAAGCAATTGAGCCCGTATGCGCGCCCGCGGAGTTCCCAGACGGTGTCTGCGGTCATCTGCAGGAGGTCCGCGCCGACAAATGAATACCACTGGGCGACGAGGACGAGCGATGCGATCGCGAAGCCGCCGACGAGCAACGGTCCGGTGCGAGGAATGGCGCAGCAGCCGAGCAGAAATCCGAGAGGCGTAAACAGGGTCGTTATGGAAAAGAACATGAACGAGGTGAAAGACCGGTACGGGTCGGGTCCTTCGCCGAGCTTGGGCAGTTCGATAGCGAACATTAAGAACGCTACAACTCCCATGAACAACAGGAAACCGGCCAAAAATAGAACGGCACCGGATATGGCTGCTTTCGGGCGGAAATGTTTGAATTGGTCGCTGACATTTCTGACCAGTTTGTTCGGCATCTTTGGTGCTTTCTTCATCTGGTTGGCAGACCCGGTGATAGCCGAACATTGGGGGCTGCGAGAAGGGCTTGCGTTTGGGCTGTTGATGGCATTCTGCGTCTTGGTTTTCGGCGGTTTTCTGACCAGGAGCCTGGTCGAGGCTCTGCGTCGGGAGGCCGGCAGGTGAATCTCCGTCCGCTCCTCCCGGCCGGTCCATGGGGCAAGGCGGCTTTCTGGGTCGCCTGGTGCCTGGTGGCGGGGTTGTGCGTTGCCCGGGCGGAAGAAGCGGTTCCGCGCGATCTCGCCGCGCTTCTGGAAACGGAACCGGGCGGTGACTTCGGGGTCGAGTTCGGGGAGGAGAAGCGCCGCGAGGCGATGCGCGCCGCCGCTCTGGCCTATGGGGCGCAGGGCGGTCTGGCGCGTCGATCATGGGAGATCGAGCACAAGGTAATCGCCCGGCATGCGGAGAATCTGGACAGGCTGTACGGGTTCCGGCGTCTGACCGAGACCAGGCACGGCTTCACGCTGGTGCCCCCCGTGGTGGGCGAGACGAGGCAGGCGATCCGGCTGGGCCGCGACGGGCAGCGCGCGGCCTCGGCGACGCGCGTGGTTCGCATCATGGAGTCCGAGCGGCTCGCAACGGCGCCGCCGCACTGGCGGGATTTCCTGGTTCGGCGATGGAGGGAGCCGGAGCCTCCGGTATCGGTTCTGTTCCCGCGCACCGACGAGGAGAAGGCGGATTGGGCGCGCTGGATCGCGGAGGGTTGGGGCCAGGGCGCGCGGCAGGCGGACGCGATCTTCGCGGCCGATCTGGATCGTCTGAACGGGGTGCTTGAGGGGCTCGCGCGCTGGGGCGTGCTGCATCAGGCCCGGATGGTGGGCACTCCGGAGCTCCAGGTCAGCGAGGCGGCGACGGCAGGCGACGGGCGGGTCATGCGCGTCGGCGAACGGCGGGTGCGGCTGGGCCGTCCTGCGGAGCTCCAACTGCAGGCGCGCCATTGGCGCGGGTTCGTGTTCCGGGGTGAGGGGGCGGTTTCGGGACCGCCGGTCTGGACGGAGGCGGGGCCGTGACGGGCGAGAAGGATTTCGGAGTGAGTGTTGGGAAGGCCGAAGCGGTCGGCGACGGGATAGATGAAGTCGGGATCGGAGATGAGTGGGGTCACGATTACGAGGGCTCCATCTTTCTGACGCTGTTGATGCTGGTTGCGCTGGTTCTTTGCGGACTGAAGGGCGGGGATTTGTTGTGGCCGCTGGGGTTTTTCACGGGAATGTACGCGCTCGGGATCGGCATGCTGTGGTTTCTGGCATGGAAGCTGGGCGATGGTTTCGACGGAGATGACGGGTTCGAGATAGAGTTCAGGGACGCGCGGATTGTGCTCTTTGTCTTTGGATTCGGCGCGGTTCATTTCGGATCTCCGGAGCAGAGCGTGCTGGCCGGCGGGGTTCTTGCCGTCGGAGTCGTGGTGGCGGTACCTGCGGATTATCAGGCGCTGGCAACAGTCTCTCGCCAGCGTGGCTGTTCGTTGGTCAAGGCGTTCTGGCTTCTTCTGCCGGGGGCGCGGGTGCGATGACGGTGCATTGGCCGCCGGCGGCGCATTCCTTTCCGGCCGAGAGGCTGAACGAGTTTCTCATCTGGGCGTGGGAGCTCGGGGCTTCCGATGTGTCGTTCCAGACGGCCGAGCCCGTCGTGATCGAGGTGGACGGACGCTGCCGGGACGCCACGGCATGCGCGGTGGACGATATCGTGATGGGGCAGATCGTGGCGCGGATCAGAGGCGCGACCGCGGAAGGCCTGTTGCGGTCCGGGAAGGTCATCGACTGCAGCTACGCGGTGCGGGTGTCGCGCGGGCGGGATATCCGGTTCCGCTGCAACCTGACTGCGGTGGAAGTATCCCAGGGTTTCGGGATCAACGTGACGATGCGGATCCTGCCGGGGGTGCCGCAGACGCTTGAGGAACTCGGGATCGAGGGTGAGATCGTCGAGGCACTGGAGGAGTGCGCGGGCCTCAACCTGGTGACGGGCGTTCCTGGCTCGGGGAAGTCGACCCTGCTGGCGGCGGGCACGCGCCGGCTGCTGGAGATGGGCGTCGGACGCATCCAGAGCTACGAGGCGCCGATCGAGTTCCTGTTCGCCAATGTGAAGAAGGCACCCGGTGCGCAGATGTCGAGCTCCGAGATCCCGCTGCATGTGGAGAGCTTTGCGGAGGGATTGCGGGCGAGCCTGCGGCGGCGGCCGACGGCGGTGGTGGTGGGCGAGGCGCGCGACCGGGAGACGGTCGAGGCGGCGCTGGCGGCCGGCAATTTCGGGATCGCGGTCTATTCGACGACGCACACGATCGGGGTGGCGAACACGATCAGGCGGCTGCTCGAGGAGTTCCGGGAGGAAGAGCGGGACGAGCGTGGCGGGGCTCTGATCGACATGCTGCACCTGGTTGTGACGCAGGTGCTTCTGGCGAACCCGAAGGGCGGCAGGACGGCGCTCCGCGAGTGGCTCGTGTTCGATGCGGGGTTGAAGGACGAGCTCCTGGAGCTGCCGCGCCAGGCCTGGGCGCGGCGTATTGCGGAGGCCTTGCGCGAGAGGGGCAACGGTCTGGCGCTGAGGGCGACCGAAGCGGCTTCAGAGGGAAGGATCGGCGCGCGGGACCTTGCGCGCCTGCAGGCGTTGCACGGCGTCGCCGGGGAGCGGACGCGATGAGAGGAGGAGGGATCGATGTCAGATGTGGTCTGGCGCGACAGTGCGCGGCCGGTGCGGCTCGGACCGTTCGATGCCCGCCTGGCGCTTCTGTTCTTCGTCTGGATGTTCGTTCCGACGCTGGAGACGACGGGGCTGCTGTTCGCAGTGTTCGTGGCGTTCCGGGTTGCGGAGGCCAGGGGTTACCGGTTGCGTCCGGCCATCCGGCGGTTGAGGGCGGCATCCTGCGGCCGGCGCCGGGCTCTCTACCTCGACGGCTATCGGCGGTTTTCGGACTTGTACTGGCTCTGACGGTCGTTGCGCCGGCGGCGATCCGGGCCGGGTTCCAGTGGGAGCCGGGGCACCGGGAGGGCGTTCTGCTCCAGGTGCCGGACAAAACGTCTCTTGCCGAGACGGCGGCGCGGCTCGGGCCGGCCGGGGTGACGCTGCGCTGGGACCGCCGCGTGGATGCCGGCCATCCGGTCGAGCAGGCTCACGGGGACTGGCGGTCCCTGCTGTTCGATCAGGGCTTGGCCTGGCGTCGCTTCGGGGACGAACTGCATGTCCGGCCTGCCGGGATTCCCGAAGGCGGGATCGAGTTTGCGAGCGCGCGGGCCGGCGCATCGGACTGGCGGATCTGGGCGGAAGAAACGCTTCGCTCGGTGATGTCACGCTGGGGCGCGCGCGCGGGTGTCGAGGTCGTCTGGCGCACGGACCGGCATTACCGGCTCCACGACGGCCGGGTGTTCAGGGGCAGGACATTCGAGGAAGCGGCGGCGCTGTTGTTCGCGGCGCTGGGCGCGGTTCCTGACGCGCCGGTGGGCCGACTTGCCGAGGACGGCTCCTCGATGGCGATGAAGCATGTGAAGCAGGCGGGAGTTACGCGATGACGGAGAGGTGGGAAGAGGGCCTCGGAATGGTGCTGCCGGGCGACCTTGATGCGGTCGACGCTCCGGAGCCGCACGGCAGGAATGGGGATAGGTTCGACTGGGACGCCATTGATCGTTACGCCGACAGGGTGACGCGTTCGTTGGAGAATGTTTTCAAGCAGCACGGGCGGACGCTGGACCGTGTCGAGACCCGGCTGCAGAGTTTGTCGCTGGATCTGGCGGAAATCAAGCGCGTTCAATCGAAGCGCGCGTCCCAGATGGAAGAGGTTCTGGCGAACCAGAAGCGCGAGTTCGACTGGTTCAGGGAAAGCCATGCCTGGCTGAGAGGGGCGATAACCGCCGGGGCTCCGCCTCCGGATCCTGCACCGCGCGGAGGCTCCCGAGTAGGCGTTGCGAGTCTCTGCCTGCTGTGGGCGCTGACGGTGGTGGTGGCCTTTGGTGCCGGAGCGGTCGCGTTCGGGGGCTTGCGGATCGATGTCGCCCGGGAAGCGGAGAGCGCACGTCTTGCCGGGCCGACATTGTCGTACAGCAATTCGGCAGATGAACACCGCCTTAGGCGGGCCCTGATGATGGAGACCCCACAGATGCCGATCCTGTCGCCTTCGGAAACGGTTTCTTCCGGGGAAGAGAGACGCCCGTCGGTCGTTCCACCAGGGCTGAATACGGATTTCGCGGGTCCCGTAGAGGACGTGCGTCCGACGGCGGCCCCATCCGCCGGCAGGCCGGTCCTGAGAGCGCCTCCGCTTGCGGAAACGCCATGAACGGGAGTGTCGTGCTGGTGAGTGTCGGCCGGATCCTGCGTCGGATTGCCGGTTCGCGGCTTCTGGGGATCGCCGTTCTGGCGGGGACAGTGCTGTTTCTGGGAGGCCTGGTATGGACGTGAGGCGAGGCGGTCGGTCGATGAGGCGGCTTTGTGCGGCTTGGGTGTCTGCGTTTGTTTTCCTGGCATCCGGCGGGAAGGCGGTGGCCGAGGAGGTCGGGCTGGTGGCGGATCTCCGCGCGAAGGGGGCGGATGTGACGTTCCTGGGCCAGCGTGGCTCTCTGAAGGGCTGGCTGGTCTCTCCTCCCGGGCGTTCGGCCTACACGCTTTATGTGGACGGGACCGGCCACGGCGTGATGGGGCTGCTGTTCGCTCCGGACGGGAGCGAGCTGACCGAGGCCCAGGTTGCAGCTGCGCCTCGGTCAGGCAGACGCGATGTTCCGGAAACAGGGGCGGCGACGCGGGTAGCTCCGGACCGCTCGCAGGTGGACGGACGTGAGCAGGTCTCTGCATCGGCGGCGCTCGAGCTCGCCCTGATGGCGGAAGGCTTCGATCTCGGGACGCAGGGACCGCAGGTGGCGGTGTTTGCCGACCCGACCTGTCCCCCTTCCCGGGCGGCCGTGGCGGCGCTCGCAGGGCGGGCGCTGGAAGGCGGGATCCGGCTGCGGGTCGTGCCTGTGGGTGTCAGGAGCGAGCAGGCGGGATCCCTGGCAGCGTCGGTGCTGAGCGCGGAGCGCCGCGCGCGGACCTGGCTGTCCCTGCACCGGGACGATCGGATACCGGCAGCGAGCCGGGATGCCGAGGCGGGTGCCCGGCTGAACGGCATGCTGTTCCGGCGCACGGGGTCGGATTTCGTGCCCTATGCGCTGATGCGGCGCGCAGACGGCAGCGTCGTTTCGGCGATCGGCATGGATTTCCAGCAGTGGTGGGAGATGAGATGACGGTGAACACTGTCGTCGCAATGCAGCAGCAGGTCTGCGGGTCCGGCTGGGTGGCGGATCATTACAGGGCGGGTGAGACCCTGTTGCTGCGGTGCGGGCCGTTCGAGCATGGGTTGATGCTGTTCTGGCATGCGTCGCTCGGGTTCATGCCGTGCGCATTGCGGCTGGCGTGGTGTCGAGGGGAGCGCACGGAGGCCGGTCCCTGGAGTTTCGCCGGATTGGGTTTTGCCTGGTTTTTCGGATGGACCGTGTTGACCTTCGCAGCCGCATGGTGGGACCCGTGGAGGCCGGGCCGGTGAGCCGGCTTCGCGAAGCGGTTGCGGCGGCGACCGGCAGCCTGTCGTTCGAGCGGGCCGCGCATCACGGCTGGCGTCGGATCGCCTTTGTGCTGCTGGCGATGAACGTGATGCTGACGCTGGCGCTCTGGAGCTATATCGATCAGCACGAGACGGTTTACCGGACCTTTGCGGTGACGCCGAACGGCAAGGTGATCGAGGCGCAGGGTCTGGACGAGCCGGTGCAGACGGATGCCTCGCTGAAGAACTGGGTGGTGACCGCGGTCACGGAGAGTTTCACCTTCGGTCATTCGGACTGGCAGCGCCGGCTTTCGGCGATCCGGCAATATTTCACGGATGAGGGTTACGAGGCGTTTGTCGGGGGGCTCGAGGAGAGCCTCTATCTCGACCGTATCCGGGACAATTTCCAGGTGGCGAGCGCGGTGGCGCAGGGCGCGCCGGTGATCACGCATGCGCAGATCTTCGAGGACGGCCGCGCGGGCTGGCAGCTGGAGTTTCCGATGCTGGTGACGTTTCACGCGGGGCGGAAGACGTCGTCGACGAAGATGGTGGCGAAGGTGCTTGTGATGCGCGTTCCGTTCGAGGAGCGGCTCGCGGGGATCGGCATCCAGCAGATCGTGGCAACGAGGCAGAGGCGGGCGGGATGAAGCGTTTGTCGAGGATCGTTGCGGTTGCTCTCGCGTCGGCGGCGTTGATTGGCGCGGCATCGGCGCAGGCACCGCAGAAGGAAGACATCTGGCCGCAGTTCGCCGTTCCCGACGATGAGGCGGGTAATGCCGGGAGACGGGTGATGCCGCTCACCCAGGAGCAGATCGAGTTGCTCGGGGTCCTGGTGCGGCAGACGCAACTGGCGACCGAAAAGGGCACGGGCGCACCGCCGACGGGACGGATACGCCGGGTATCGGTCGATCCGGGCGCCGGCGGGACCGTGCCGGTGGTCGAGCTACGTCGGGGTTTCACGACGGCGGTGTCCTGGACGGACACAACGGGCTCGCCCTGGCCGATCGAGGATGTGCATGTGGATGCGGCGTTCCTGCCGGGCGGGGGCAATGAGGACGCCTCCGGAGGGCATCTGGTCTATCTGGCGCCACAGCGCCGGTTCATGAGCGGCAATCTTGTCGTGAAGCTGCGTGACCTGGCGGAGCCTGTAGCGGTGCTGCTGCGGGACAGCGGCGGTGTGGAGAGCGACTTCCGGGTGGAGATGCGCCTGCCGCGGCCGGGTCCGGGCGTGGATGCGGCGGCGTTGATGCGCCCTGCGAGCTTCCATGCGGGCGACGCGGAGCTGGCCGGATTGCTGGCCGGGAAGATTCCTGCGGGTGCCATCGATGTGGAGCTCGAAGGAGGCGGGCCCGGCGACCGGGCGTGGCGACATGGCGACGATCTGCTTCTGATATCCCGCCACGTGGTGCTGTCTCCGGGGGCGTGGGCGGCAGAAAGAGGCTCCGGTGGCCGCTGGGCCTACCGCCTTCCGGCCGCGCCTCGCGTGCTGGTGTCTCTGGACGGCCGGGAGGGATGGTTCGGGGTTGCGGGATCGGCGCCGGGACTTTGGGGCGCGGCCGAAGGGGCGGTCCGGTGAGTTCGCGGATATGGGTGGTCATGCTGGCGGCGCTGATGGCCATGGATGTGCTCGCGGAGTCGGCGCCCGACAACAGCGGTGTGAAGCTGAACCCCGCGGAAGGTAAGGGGACGAAAGTTTATGAGCAGGGTCTGGAGGAACGGAATCTCCAGCGCCTTGAGGAATCGCTTGGCACGGGCGGCTCCCATGTGGATGTGGTGACGCCGGCGGCGGCGGGCGGTGAAAGGGATGCGGTCACGCCGCCCGAGGTCGGCGCGAAGGTGACCGTCGAGACGGAAGATGCCGGCGAGCCGCTCACGGAAAGCGTGCCGGCGGACGTTCAGCCGGTGCGGCGCGTGAGGGAGGCGCCGGCTCGCGAGGCGGCTGTCGGGTCCGGTGGTGGTCTGGATGGGTTCGTTGCGGCGCTGGTCGAGGCGATGGACCGCCCGCCGGACATTCGCCGGATTGCTTATGGCTCGGGCGAAGCACAGGCAGTGCGGGCAGAGGTCGGTCTGCCCGCCCGGTCCCTGCCCGCGGTGGGCGCGGGCGATGCGTTCTATGCGCGGCTGTTGCATGCGGTGAACAGCGACTATCCGGGGCCGGTGCTGATCGAGATCCTGCAGCCGCCGCTCGCCGGCGCGGTTGCGCGCGGGGCGTTCCAGCTCGTGCGCGACCGCATGGTGATAAGGCTGGCCTCGCTGGAGTTTGCTGGCGAGGCATTGTCGGTCGATGCCGTGGCCGTCGGGCTCGATTGCGCCTGCTTCGGGGTTTCGGGGGATGTGTCCTACCACTGGTGGGAGCGGGTGCTGCTGCCGGCGGCGACAGGATTTGTGGAGCAGTATCTGATCGCGCGTGCGGAACCGGAGCGGCGGGTCGTGACCGGCGCCGGCGGCACCGTGGCCACGGACCAGCGCGCCCGAACCGCACAGCAGGCGCGGGATGCGGGTCTGGCCGCAGTGGCCGGGAGGGTCGGCCAGGTGCTGTTGGAGCAGGCGCCGTCGGTCAGGACGGTGAAGATTCCGCGCAATGCCGAACTGGCGGTGATGTTCGCCGAGAGGTTGGGCCGGGTTCGGCCGCCGGAACCCGAGCCGGAACAGCCGCCTCCCGTGGAGAGGGTGGAAGCCGCTGCGCGCGGTGAGGGGCGCTGATGGAGTCCCAGGGGGTCGGAGGGGCGCTGATCTCGCTGGTGGCGAACCTGATGCCGGAAGCCCGGGCGCTGCTCTCGATCGTCTGCTACCTGCTGGGGGGCGTCCTGTTCCTGGCGGCGCTGCTGAGGCTGATGCGGTCCGGGGAGGAGGGGCTGCGGGGGCCGTCGGGATATGGCACGGCCGCGACCTTCCTGGCGGCTATCGTGTTTCTGACCTTTCCGCAATGGCTGGACGCTTGGGGAGAGACGCTGTTCGGCGCGGTGCCGAAAGGCGCGGGTGCCAGCCTCGCCTATGCCGGTGGCGAACGGTCCGGGGACTACGAGAGGGTTCTCTGGGCGGTTCTGAAGATCGTCGAGGCGGTGGGCGTGCTGGCATTTCTGAAGAGCTGGTTCGTGCTCAGGGATGCGGCGGACGAGCGGAACGGTGCGACGCTCGGCAAAGCGTTCGCGCACATGATCGGCGGCGTTTGCGGCTGGCACATCATCTGGGTGATCGACCGGGTTCAGAACACGCTCGGGATCGCTCCGTTCAACATTTCGGAAGGCAACTGGACCTGAAGGAGGCAGCGATGGACAAGGACAATTTGAGGACAGGGAGCATCGGCGCGTTGGCGCTGCTCGCGGTCACGGCGGTCGAGCCGGCGATGGCCAAGGATCTGGGCGACATGGCCAAGAAGGGCAGCGAGGCGCTGTCGTTCGTCCCGGCGATTATCGAGTGGCTGTTCTGGATCATCGGTGCGGTTCTCGTGCTGGCCGGGTTCTACAAGCTGAAGAAGAACCAGGACAATCCGGCGCAACAGAGCGGGATGGGCGTGGTGATGACCATTCTGGCGGGCGTGCTGATGGTCGTCTTTCCGGCTGCGATCGACATGGTGGCCGGGACGCTGGACCTGACGACCGGAGGAACGATCGCGCGGCCGAAAATGCAGTAGTGGGAGGCAAGCGTGTATCGCCCGCTCAATGACGCGATCCGCTTCTGGTGGACGCTGAGGCGCAAGCCGCTCGAATCCTTCATGCAGCCGGTGGCGCTCGCCGACGACGCGCTGGTCTGCAATGACGGGGATCTGGTGTCCCTTGTGCGCGTCGAGGGTGCGCGGGTGATCACCGGCCGGGCGGAACTGGCCGATTTCGTGGCTCTGGCCAGGGAAAGACTGAACGGGTCGTTCCTGTCGAAGGGGCATGTGCTTCACGTGATGCTGGAGCGCGCTCCGGATGTGGCACTCGAGGCGGTCGATGGTGCGGCGGCGCGCCAGCGGCGGCAGTGCGAGAGGCTGGGTCTGGCGCTCGACGACGTGATCTCGGAACGGGTCGAGCGGCTGGGCGGGCTGCTCTCGGGAGAGGTTTGTCTGTTGGCTTGCTGGACGCGGCCGTCGGTGCTCGCTTCCGGGGTGATAAAGCGTGAGAAGAAGGAGTTGCGGCGGCGTTTGAAGGAGTGGTTGCCGCGACCCAGGGAATCGCAATGTCCGATGAATGTGGCGGACAGCCTCCCGCCCCGGCACGAGGCGTTCGTGGCAACGGTGGCGGCGCTGCTGAAGGATGCGGGTCTGATGGCGGAGCTTCTCGATGCGCACGAAGCGACCCGTTGGATGCGCCAGCTTCTGAACGGCCCGGATGCCGCTGGGCCGGACTGGCGTCCGGTCGGGCCGGATGACGAGGTCTGGCCGCGGTTCACCGAGCCGCCGGAGCTGGGTGCCTTTCCGCCGCCGCTCGCGCCCCAGCTCCTGGTACGGGAGCCTTCTGTCCGGGATGGGGGCCTCAGGATCGGGAACCGCCTCTACGGCGCTCTCGACATGGTTCTGGGGCCGCGGCAGGAGCGACCGTTCGACGAGTTGATGCGCGGGCTTGCCGAAGCCGGGATCCCGTTCCGGTTCTGGATGTCGATCGAGAGTGGCGGGCTTGGCGGGGCGGGACTGGCGCTCGTGGGCTCGTCGCTGTTGGCGGCGACGTCTGCCGACAGCAGGCATGTGCGGGATGCGCTGGCCGGCCTCAGACAGCTCCGGGCAGACGAGCAGGCCGTGGTGCGGCTCAGGCTGGGCTTGCTGACCTGGGTGGACGGAGAGGCGGGAGAAGCGGCGCTGATGCGTCGGACCGGTCGTGCGCTGCAGATATGCGAGGGCTGGGGTGACGGTGAGTTCTCGCCGCTCGTGGGAGATGCGCTCGAAGCCTTTGCTGGATCGGTGCCGGGGTTCAGCCTGGGCGGTACCGGGGAGCCCGCGCTCGCGCCGCTGGCCTCGGTGCTGGAGATGCTTCCGCTCTTCCGGCCGGCGTCGCCCGCCAGGCCCGAGCGGTCGGACTACCTGTTCCGGAGCGAGGACGGCAAGCCCCTCGGATACCGCCTGGAGGAGAGCGGCGATTTCGGGTTCGATCTGGTCCACGGCATTCCGGGCAAGGGCAAGAGCGTGCTGCTGGGCTCGCTGTCGATGGCGTTCTGTCTACAGGGCGGGGCGGGACGCTTGCCGCTGCTGGCGACCATGGATGTGGGGCCGTCGGCTTCGGGGCTGATCTCGCTGATCCGCGATGCGCTGCCGCCGGAACGGCGTTACGAGGCGGGCTGGTTCTCGCTGCAGATGACGCCGGCGCATGCGGTGAATCCCTGCGACACGCAACTCGGATGCCGCTACCCGCTACCTTCGGAACGGGCGTTCCTGTCGAACCTGCTTGGCCTGATGCTGACGCCTGCCGGTGCCGACGGCGTGCCGGACGGCGTGGCGCAGACGATCTCGCCGATGATCGACGCGATTTACAGGCGGTGCGAGGACGGCAAGGCCGGGGTGGCACCGCATCCCTATTCGAGGGCGACCGATCCGGAGGTGGATGCGGCACTGGCGCGGCGCGCGGTCAACCTGCCGGCGGAACCGCTCTGGTGGGACGTGGTCGATGCGCTGTTCGACGCCGGCGAGATCGATGCGGCGGGACGGGCGCAGCGTTATGCGGTGCCGACGCTGAAGCATTGCCTTCAGGCGGTGCGCAGCGAGGAGGTCCAGGACCTGGTGGGCCGGGCGACCTATGCGGGCACGAGCGAACCGGTGACGGATGCCGTGGTGAGGATCCTGACGGCGCTGTCGGGCGAGTGGCCGATCCTGTTCGCGCCGACGGCCTTCGACCTCGGGCATGTCCGTGTGGCGGCTGTCGATCTTGGTGCGGTCGCGCCCCAGGGAACCCCGGAGAACGATCGCCAGACGGCGGCGATGTACATGCTGGTGCGGCATATGCTGACCCGGCACTGGTGGATCGGCGAGGAGGTAGTCGGCGCGTTTCCGGAGAAATACCGGCAATGGCACGCGGACCGTATCAGGGAGACCCGGGAGACGCCGAAGCGGCTCGTTTATGACGAGTTCCACCGCACGAGCGCGGCGCCGGCCATCGTGGCGCAGGTGGACCGCGATGCGCGGGAGGCTCGCAAGCAGCGCGTGAGAGTCATGCTGGCCTCGCAGAAGCATGGGGATTTCGGCGCGCTGGCAGACCTTGCGACGGGGTTCTGGATTCTGGGCGCGAGCGGGCTGAAGGAAGATGAGACTAGAAGCCAGGCAGAGATGTTCGGGCTGGGAGAGGCGGCGGCCAGCGCGGTGCGGTTCAGCCTGACGGGACCGTCCGCTGCGGGGGCGCCGGCCTTGCATATCGCGGTCGCCGACGACGGATCCCGCTTCGAGCAGGTTCTGGTGAATTCCGTGGGCCCGGTCGAGCTCTGGGCGCTGAACACGGCGCCGCGCGATGTCGCTCTCAGGAACAGGGTGCAGGAACGGCTCGGGGCCATCCGCGGCCGTGCCGTGTTGGCGCAGGCCTTCCCCTCGGGCTCCGCGCGGGACCGGATCGAGGCAGAACTGGCCGCGCTGGAACGGCGCGGCGTGAAGTCCTCGAACTCCGAAGCGGACGTGACGGATGCGCTGTGCGAGGAGGCTGTGGGCATGGCGCCGGGTCCTGGGTGAGGAGACGCAATGATGGTTCGGGACGCAGGGATTGCCCTCCCGCATGCACTGATCCGTCTGGCGGCTTACATGGGGGAGTTATCGAAGATGAAGAAGAGCGGATGGGTATTTCTGGCACTTGCCTTGATGGCGTCGCCGGCGGCGGCTCAGTCGGGCGGATCGGCGGATTGCGATCCTGCGGTGGTGTCGGCGCTGGAGGAGGCGGCTGTCCGGGGTGTGGAGCGCGATCAGGTGCTGATCCGGCACCAGGATGAAGGGATAGGAGACCCGGACTCGATCTTCGACATGAGTTGCGACCTGCTCGCTTTCCCGAGCTGGGACACGTTGATCCGTCTTCCGACCCTGCCCGATCTTCTGGGCGAGCTTTGCGATGCGGCGCGCGATGTCTGGCGCGAGAACGTGACCAGACCCTTCGACCGGTCGATCTACGGTCTCGACCGTGAGCTCGATCGTCTGCCCGGGCTGGGTATCCGGCCGGGCAGGCGGCGGATCGGGGAGTTCGACGATGCGCCTGAGGAGGTGTTCCGCGGAATCGTTGGAGGGCAGGACTCATGAGGAAGGCGGTCTGGGTGGCGGTGCTGGCGGCATCGGTCTGGCACGTCTCGCCGGCGAGTGCCGGTTGCTGCGGCTGCGCCTGGAGCGCGTCCCGTTCGGCGGCGCAGACGGTCATCCGGAATGTAAACCTGCGCATCGACGAGATGGAACGGAGCATCGTCGAGACGCTGGAGCTCCAGACCGCGCAGCTCTCCGGCTATGTCGCGCAGTCGGCGAAGGCGATTACCGAAGGGATGGATGCCCAGACGAAGCTGCTGGCCCAGCTTGCCAGGGAAGAGGCCGAGACGCACTCGAAGCTGGCTCACAGGCCGACGGCCTCCGGCTGCAGGACTGTCACGGGCATGGCAGGACTCGAGCGGGGCCGCGAGGGGGCCTCCCGCGCCGAGCGTGTCGCCGGCATTGTCGAGACGGGCCGGATCGCGGGAGATTCGGGTGTCGTGGGCAAGGCCGGGACCGAGGCCGATACGGAAGACCGCTTCGGTGTGTGGACCGGCAAGCATTGCAGCGCGGGACGGCTCGAGGCGGGGGCGGATGTCTGCGGCGGGGACGATGCGAGCCATGACGCGGATCTGAAGCCCGGCAACCTGTTCAATGTCGGAACCTTCGCCGGCGACGACGAACGCCTCGCCGCGCGCGAGTTCGGCCGGAACATCGCCTCTCCGGTCGTGTGGGACCGGTTTCCGCTGAGGGCCGTCGATACACCCCAGGACAGGGAGCTGGCGATGCTGGCCCGGGCAGCGGATGCCCGCTCGGCGTTGGCCGCGGACTGGTTCGTGCGGGCGCGAGCCGCCCGGGAGCCGGCGACGGATCTCGGGGCGTGGGCCGCGGCGCTGGGAGGAGGCGAGGCCGGGTCGGCAGGAAAGCTCAGCCGTCACGAACTGCTGACGGTTCTGACCTCCAGGCGTTTCGAGAACCCGAGCTGGGCGATCGGTCTCCAGGAAATGGGGACCGACCAGTTGCTGAGAGAAATGGCGCTGATGCAGGCGGCATCGTTGATGCTGGACTGGCATCGTTACCTGGCGGATGAGCGCCGGGGCGCGATGGAGGCGGCGCGCCTGGCGCTGGGCGCCGAGGAGATGCGCCGCCTGCCCGGTCTCGAGGACTGGCTCGGCGTGCAACGCTGATGTCCTTGCTGCGCTTCCTGTTCCTGCCGGAGTTCGACCGGCCGCTGCGTTCCGCGAGGGGCTCCATGGGCCGCTCGGGCCGCTGGCTGGCAATGCTCCGGTCGGACCTGGGCGCGCGGCAGGACGATCTGCGCCGGTGCGCACCGGTCGGCGTCGCCCTGCTGGGGACAGGCATTGTGGCGCTTGCCGGCGGCCAGTCCCTGGCGCAGGGGATCGACTCCTCGCTGTTCGCGGTCGTGGACGAGGCGAGCCGCGACCTGGTGGGCTTCCTCAGAGGCGAGGGCAAGGAGAGTGTCGCAGCCTACGCGGCGCTCGGCGACATGATCTGGTATTTCACGGCGGGGATTCTGGTCTTTGCGGCCGTGCTGTTCGTCTACCACATGGTCGCCGAGGTCATGGATGCCGGCTGGGAGGGCCGGGTAAGGATCAGGGGCCGCGAGGTCGTGCGCATCGTGGCGGCCGTCGCCCTGCTCTGGCCCCTTCCGGGCGGCCCGTCCGGAGGGCAGCACATCGTGCTGGATCTGGCGGGCCTCGGAGGGGATTTCGCGCAGGCGGTCTGGAAGCCCTTCGCCGGCACGATCCTCGGCAACTCCACCATGTCTCCGCCGAAACCGTCCGAGCAAGGCCGCGAAGCGATGATGGTGGATTTCCTGGTGGTCGAGGTCTGTCGGGAGCTGGCGGGCAAGCGACTTGCTGCGGGACCGGTGATGGAGACGGTCCGGGGCGGTTCCGCCTGGCGTTACGAGGTGGCGCAGGGAGGGAGGGGCTATGACATCCGCAGCAATTGCGGCGAGGTGAGGTTTGCGGGGCTGCAACTGGACGGGCCCAGAGGAAAGGTCGCGAACGCGCATCTGGAGGGCATGACGGCGGCCCGGGACGTGATCGCGCCGGTCGCGAAGAAGATCGCCGAGCCCTACGAAGAGGGCGAGAGGTTCGGCGACCCGATGGATCCCGGGGACGTGAGCCGGGCGGTGACTCGGGCGGTGGCCGCCTATTCGGCCGTGGTGAACGCTGCCGTGGAGAATGCGGCGACCGAGCACAATGAGACCATGGTCGAGGACCTGCAGCGCGAGGAGGCTGAACAGAAGAGCTGGGTGACGGCAGGCAGCCTGTTCAACAGGGTCGCGGAGCGGATCGGCGCGTTCAATTGGTCGGTGGTGAGCGGTCCGGAGGTGACGCCTCCCATGCTCGCGATCCGGGACAAGGACAGGAAGACCTTCAAGGCGCTGTTCCAGATCAGGGAGGACATAACGGCCGCGGTGGGCACGCCGGGCAGCGAAATCGGTACCAGAGCACCGGGGGCGGGGTCTTCCGGCGGCGGTATCGGGGGCTCGCTCAGCCAGTTCATGTATTCGGCGTTCTTCACCTTCGAGAATGTCCTGGACGTCGAAGGGGACAACCCGATCGTCGAGCTGGCGGCGATCGGACACAATCTGATCAACGCGGTGCTGGGTGCAGCGGGGCTGCTGATGGGCAGCGCGATCGTGTCGAACCTTGCCGATGCGTCCTTTCTCGGGACTTCGAGCAGCGCAGATCTCTTCGAGGCGACCTGGCCCGTGATCGACGGCCTGGTGACGATGGTGTTCATGGCCCTGCTCATCGCAGGCGCGGTGCTGGCGTGGCTGGTCCCGGCGCTCCCGTTCATCCGGTTTCTGTTCGGCCTGCTGGTCTGGATCCTGGCGGTGGTCGAGGCGTTCATCGCGATCACGGTCTGGCTTGCCGCGCAGACGGCACGGACCGACGAGGGCGGATTGCTGACCAACACGACGGTAGCGGGCCTCGTCACGTTGGCCGGCGTGGTGCTGAGGCCGCCGCTGATGATCCTGGGGCTGGTGATCGGCTATCTGGTCTTCCAGGTCGCGGTCGAGCTCTTCAACGGCATCTGGCTGACCCAGATGAAGCTGAGCACAGGCGAGGACGGACCGGGGCTGATTCGCTACGCGGCGTTCGTGGCGCTCTATGTGATGATCGCCTACGCCCTGCTGAATGCCTCGCTGAAGCTGATCGACATGCTTCCGGACGCCGCCATGAGCTGGATTGGCGGTCGGGCCGCCGGTGCCAGCGGCGCGGACCAGATGATCGGGGTTGCGACAGGCGCGGCCGGGCGGTTCGGAGGGGCCGGTCCCCGCAGGGGCGGACGCCCCGGCGGAAGAGGTTTCAGAGGAGAGTGAGGAACAGGCGATGACGGAGCGACGATCGGGCTGGATTGCCGGAGCGGTGATGATCCTGGCCGGGGCCGGGGCGGCCGCATGGCTGTTGGCGGAGCGGCCGCCCGCCGGAACCGGAGTGTGGATATTGCTGGTCGCACTCCTGTCCGCCTTCGGGATGTATCTGCTGTCCGGGGATTCGATAAGCGGGCGGGTCCGCAAAACGGCCGCGAATGCCGGACTGCTGCTCGCGATGGGAGCCGGGATCTGGGTCTACAATGTGGGCTCGCCGGTGATCTTCGGGCTTCTGAGGCTCGAGAACAGCGCCTGGCGCGTGTTCCAGGGGAACTGGGAGACGGTCGTGCTGCTGGTCCTGCCCTTGGGCGGGTTCCTGCTCGCGCTCGGGCTGCTGATCGAGACCGCGAAGGACATGACGAAGAGCTGGCGGGAGAAGAAGGGCCGCAAGCAGTCGGAGTCGGACCTCTACGGCAAGGCGAAGTTTCTGGAACGGCGATGGCTGAAGGGCCTCGTGAAGCAGAAGGGCGTATTTCTTGGCCGGAGCCCGGACGGGTTGGTCGCTTATGGTCTCGAAGGCTCCGCCATGACGTTTGCCCCGCCCCGGACCGGCAAGGGCGCGACGATCGCACTGAACTACCTGTCGCCGGAAGGGCGCGGCTGGCAGGGCTCGACCGTAGTGATTGATCCAAGGGGCGAACTCTTCCCGATCGTCGCGCGCCGCCGCCGCTCGCTCGGGCGCCGCCCGATCCTCCTGGACCCGTTCGGCATGGTGGCGAAGCATCGCAACCTCGAGGGCGGTGAGGCGGATTTCGGCGAGGGTGCCGTACTCCACCTGCCGGTCTGGAAAAGCGATACCTACAACCCGCTCGACTTCATCCGCGACGGTGACGAGGCGGTACGCGATATCGGCGTTCTGGTCGAGGCGTTGATGGAGCGACCGAAGAGCGACGGCGGAAACTCGAAGCATTTCTATGAGTCGGCGCGGTCGCTGATAAGCGGTTATCTCTCCTGGGTCAGGTTCAGGATGCCGCCCGACCGGCGAAACCTGAAGACGCTCTACGAGCTGCTGTCGCTCGGCAACGAGGCCCGCGACCGGTTCTTCACCGAGGTCGAAGCCACAGCCCCCTTCTGCGGCGGGCTGATGCATCTCGCGATGGAGCGGTCCAGGCGGGTCGGCAAGGAGGAGGGTGGCTCGAACTTCACCACGGTCTCGAACCAGCTCTCGTTCCTGAACTATCCGGAGGTTGCGGGGCATACGGGCTCGTCGAGCTTCGATCCCCTCGACCTGGCGGATGGCGACATGGACATATTCGTCGTGGTGCCGGACGAGATGACGAACCTGGTCAAGGGCTGGCTCAGGCTCTGGATCTCGATCCCCTATGCGGTGGCGTCAAGGCGCGCGATGCAGCGCGACATGCTGGTCGTGATCGACGAGCTGCCGGCGCTCGGGCACCTGCAGCCCGTGATGGACGGCTACAACCTCGCCGCGGGCAAGGGTGTCCATTTCTGGACCTTCGCGCAGTCGGTCTCCGCGCTGGACGATACCTGGGGGCCGGACGCGCGCAAGACGCTGATGCACCTGGCCGAACTGGTCCAGATTCTCGGCTGGCCGCGAATGGATGTCGATGGCGCCGATGTGCTCTCGAAGGCGGTTGGCGCGGCGACCTTCGAGAGCCGCAGTGAAAGCCGATCCGGCCAGGTCCAGGATATCGGACTGATCGAGAAGGGAAGCAGCTCGGTCCAGGAGTCGCTCTCGGTCGTGAAGGAGCAGCTGGTGCCGGCCGACGACATATTGAGGATGGGTCCGGACGACCAGTTCGTCATCGCGTCTCCAAAGGACATGCCGCGTGACGTAATTCGCCTCAGGCATGCCCGCTACTGGCAGCTGGAGGGGGTCAAGGAGTTCGCCGACCCGAACCCGTATGTCATCCGCAAGGAACGCTCCCTGGCGGCGGCCGCTTGAGACAGCCGGGGAGGATCGACGGGCGGGCGCTTCTGCGAATGATTGCACGGGTAAAGACGTGAAGGGTGGATTGTCAGCGCCGGAGAGGAAGAAGAATGGGCAGTAACATGGTGCCTGGTGCATGCCTGGTGGCGGCGGTCTTGTTGCTGTCGCCTGCGGGCGGTGAAGCGCAACGCTTGGCAGAAGCACAAAGCTTCGGGGTCTGGGTGGATGATGCGGAGCAACTGATCGTCGGGATCGCGGAATTGACGCCCGGGACCGATGAAGGCGTGGGGTTCGCGATCCGCTGTGTGCGTGCCACCGGGGCGCTGGAAGGATCGATGGCATTCGGGCTCTTTCCGCCCGGCAAACGCGTCCAGGCGGCGGTTCGCGCTCCTTCCGGGCGGGTCGAGAGGTTCGGGCCGGTCGGGAGCCGGGCCTCGGGGTTTCACGTGCCGGAGATCGTGGGCAGGTCGGACGTCTTGCGGCTCATGAATGCCGCGATGGCCGACGGCGCGCTGATAAGCAATGGGCACAACTCGATCCGGAACCGGATTCCGAATGCCGAAAACGCAAAGGCCAGGAGATTGTTGATCACCTGCTCGAACAGGTAAGTCGAGAAACGGACGATGGTATCGCCGAAATTAACCAGTGGGCCCCTTGAAGACATGGAAGAGCGTTGAGAAGAGCCACTTTCCGGCAACGGGTGAATACGTTACATCTAGCCCAACGTCTAACGGGAGAAATGGGCCATGGCCCCTGCATCCACTGGCGCTGAGCGCGTAGAGAAGCACAGAGCCACTCTCAGGGCACAGGCAGATCTGGGTTCCCGATACCCGCGCCCCCGGCTTCGCCGAGGAGTGCGCGCGCCAGGCGATCATCAACGCAGCCAACCTTGCCGCCATCGACCTGACGCAATTCGTGGACACCGCCCCCGTCGGTCTTACCGAACACCTGGACGCCCTCGAGGCTAGACGGGTTGAGTGAGGCGCGTAGTGTCCGCGGGGTGCATCGCTGAAGTTGTTGACGCTGGTGGTGAAGAATGGCCTCGGTGCGGTGGCATGAGAACACAAACTGATCCCGCCCTGCGCGACTAGAGCGTTCTCAAGTTCGAACTAATCGGGCGATTGTATCGTGGGTGCCAAGTCTGCAATTGAATGGACCGATGCAACCTGGAATCCGGTGACCGGTTGCACGAAGATCACCCGTGGCTGCGACCACTGTTATGCCGCGCGCTTTGCCGAGCGCTGGCGCGGCGTTTCCGGGCACCCCTACGAGCAAGGATTCGATCTTCGACAGTGGCCGTCGCGGCTCGACCAGCCCGTACGATGGCGCAAGCCACGAATGATATTTGTTAATTCCATGAGCGACCTGTTTCACAAGAAGGTAGAGCGGAGTTTTGTCGACAGCGTATTCGAAACGATGGAAACGGTAGACAGGCATATCTATCAGATTCTGACAAAACGCAGCTCGCTTATGAGGCACTACCTGCGGCGCCGGTACGCTAACGGTTTGACTCCTGACCACATCTGGTGCGGAGTGTCCGTTGAAGATAGCTCGGCAACGGCAAGAATCGAACATTTGCGAACGGCGCCGGTCGCGGTGCGGTTCCTCTCGATTGAGCCGCTCTTGGGTCCCATTGGGAAAGTCGACCTAAACGGAATTTCTTGGGTGATCGTCGGAGGAGAAAGCGGCCCGCAGGCCCGACCCATGCGGTTGGAGTGGATCCTGGACATACGTGACCTCTGCGCCCGCTCTGGCGTGCCATTCTTCTTCAAGCAGTGGGGTGGGCAAACTCCGAAGTCCGGTGGCCGCAAGTTGGAGGGAGTAGAGCATAGTGCAATGCCCGGGTTGCTGACCGAGAAGGGCAATCATGTCGTTCAAATGGCATCCTGACGGCCCGCCGCCGTTAATTGAAACGCATAGTAAGGCGAAACTGCAGGTTTTGCGCAGCTATCTTCGGGCGTACTTCGATAGGCTAAATGTCAATCCCGTTCGAGAAGGGTTCAAGCTCGACCTTATTGACGGGTTTGCGGGTGGAGGCTTGTTTCTCGATGGGACTACCGAGGTTTCGGGCACGCCCCTGATCATGCTCGAAGAAACCGAAGCGGCAAGCGTCAGGCTGAACGAGAAGCGCGCAAAGCGTCTGCATATCGATTGCAGGTTCTACTTCGTCGATAAGGAGCAGGCGCACACAGACCATCTTCGAAAAGTCCTTGGTGAACGTGGCCATTACATCGATGGCGACAGGATAGTTGTTAGAAACGGACTCTTCGAGAACGAAGCCGAAAGTATTATTGCATCGATTCAGCAACGACAGCCTCGTTCGGGACGTGCCATTTTCCTTCTCGACCAGACCGGGTTCTCGCAGGTGCAACTCTCACTCGTGTCCCGGATCTTTGGCCAACTCCCTGCTGCCGAAGTAATACTCACGTTTGCGGCGGACGCCCTCGTCAACCATCTGGCGGAAACTCCACAGATCGCCAAGATGGTAGCACCGCTTCAGTTGACCGATTCTCAGATTTCCGACCTGATCCAGCAAAGGGATGGAGACGGTGGCAGAGCGCTTGTGCAAAGAACGCTCCGCGATCACGCCCGGATCGTAACCGGAGCAACATACGATACGCCTTTCTTCATTCGGCCACGGCAGTCGAGGCGGTCCTTGTGGTTTCTCCATCTTTCAAGACATCCAACGGCACGCGATGTGATGATTCAACGGCACTGGGATCTTCAGAACACCTTCGAACACTACGGGCGAGGGGATTTCGGGATGCTGGGCTGGGATGCCTTGAGAGGCTCGGAGACCCTGCCGTTGTTCCAGTTTGGTGAACTTGATGAGCAGCAAATGCGCACAGAACTGCTGGATTCTCTTCCCAGGGAGCTGTTTGCGTTGGTGTCTGAACACCCCGTCACTATCGACGCTTTGCGGCATATGCTTGCGAACCGGACGGCGGCGCGCTTCTCTGATCTGGACCAAGTCATCGTGAAGCTCGTGCAGGAACGGGAATTCGAAATCCTGAATCCAGAAGGCAAGGTGCGGTCCCGGTCAGTTCAGCGACTCGTCCCAACTGATCGTGTGGCGCTTCCTTCCACGCTGCTCCTCCCGGGACTGTCTCGCCGAACATGAGAAATCGGGAGCAACGAACCGGACCCACACCTCACCTTACTTCCGGGCTTTCTTCCCGGTCTGCTCTGCAATGAGGGCGTCGAGTTCGTCGATGCGGTCACTGATAGCCAGTTCGAGAGCCTCAAGCACGAAGTCCGGCCCTGTTCCGGGCAGCACCTTGGAGTTGCCGAGCTCTGCCGGACTGTAGGATGCCTGCAGGTCGAGCATGAGGGCTTCGCGGGTGTTTCCGGAAATGTCGATGCGCCACATCTCTGGAACGCCGAGACGGCGATAGAAGGCAGGCTTGTCCCGATCTCCTGGGCTGCGCTCAATCTCTATCACCAGATCAGGCGGATTGTTCAATTCGAAGGCTTCACGCTCGGCGGGACCTTGCCTGTAAGCGTGGGCCCAGCGTTCTGCTCGCTCGCCCAGATAGTAGCAGGCGTCGGGTTCGGCACCCGTGTTCTCCGGATCGCCGGGGCGGCGCCAGCGCGTCGAACCCAGATGGATCGCGCGGATTCCAAGCCGGCGGCCTATGGCTTCCAGCAACCGATCAGCACCCCTCGAATGGAATTCGTGCTCCGGGGATGGGGTCATCAGGTCGACGAAGCCGGTCACCGGGTCGATGAAGACCCGCCGCGCAAGTCTGTTCCAGTCGAACTTTCTCGTCAGCAGCGGCACGATCTCCGGGTCGAGTTTGAACCGGATGTATTCCGAGCCCATGCTTCCGATTACCCGTTCCATGGCCGTAAATCCTCCGACTGTCCGTCGCTACCTTACTATGGAAGGCGTTCCGAAATGC
>JAPORR010000094.1 GCA_026710105.1 Alphaproteobacteria bacterium | reverse complement strand
TAACCTAAGGGAAGCCGCTTTTTGTTCTTATCCAGATTTTCCGGCAACAATGAAGAATGGCGCCCGCCGCTAATTTTTTCGGAGGTCGGGCTTGACGAATCCTATCGCAGTGGTTGAAAGTGGATGTAATATGGAGTGAAGTGGCTAGAAAGGGTTAGAACCCCTTAGCTGAAACGCGGGAGGTGGAATTTCCTGTGCGGGTCTCGGGTCGATATGACGCGAAACTGGATGCCAAGGGCCGGGTCATTGTGCCTGCGGCTCATCGGCGCTCAATTCCCCAGGATGCCGAGATGCGGTTGCTGGCAGCGCCTGTATTCGACGACCGCGATGCCATATTTTTCTGCGAAGAGAGATACCTGCAAAATTGGGCTAAGGACATTCATCAGAAGCTGAAGGATGTCAGAAGCGCGAGCGGCAAATCGATCGACTCGGGCAAGATCGTCAGTCTCTTTGTCGGAAGTTCACGAGATGCGCAGATCGACGCGCAGGGTCGCCTGCTACTCCCACAGGACTTCCGCCAGACCTGCGGCATTGAAAGCGAAGTCCGCTTCATCGGCACCGTGGACATCATCGAGATCTGGAAGCCGGCCACGCACGACAAGTGGATCAGCGAGGTAACCGACGAGCTCGACGAAGAAGCCAGAAAGCTCATCCGCTTTGGCGGATTCCTCCAGCCAGAGTTCGAGTCGTGACCACCGGCAGGCACATTCCAGTCATGGCCCCGGAGGTCGTTGCTGCCATTGGTCCGCGAGCCGGTGGGCACTATGTTGACGCCACATTTGGCCGCGGTGGTTATTCCCGCGCCCTGTTGGCCTCGGCGCCCTGCCGGGTACTGGCGCTGGATTGCGACCCGGCGGCAGAAAGTGCCGCGGCTGCCCTCGGCCGCGATTGTGGCGGCCGCTTCCGCTTCCGCCACGCGCGGTTTTCCGAACTGGAAAGCATTGCGTTCGACGAAGCCTTCGCACCGGCGGACGGCGTTGCGTTCGACCTCGGCGTGTCCTCGGCGCAGCTCGACGACCCGCAGAGGGGTTTTTCTTTTGCACCCGGACCGCTCGACATGCGCATGAGCGTCGAAGGGCCGACGGCCGGCGACCTCATCGCCGGCCTCGACCAAGACCAGCTTGCCGACCTCATTCGCCGCTATGGCGAAGAGCCGCGCGCCCGCCGGGTGGCCCGCGCGATCGTCGCCGCACGCCGCGAGGCGCCGATCCTCACGACGGACCGTCTCGCAGCCCTCATCGCAAGCATCACGCCAGCAGATAGCCGGATCCATCCAGCAACACGGACCTTCCAGGCGCTGCGTATCGCCGTCAATGACGAGCTCGGCGAGCTCGAGCGCGGGCTGGCGGCGGCGGAAACAATTCTCGCACCGGGTGGGCGGCTCGCCGTGGTTTCCTTTCATTCCCTGGAGGATCGCGCAGTCAAGCATTTCCTGCGCGCGCGCAGCGGCACGCTTCCCAGCGGATCCCGCCATCGGCCGCCCGAAGCCACGCCGCCGCAGGCTTCCTTCCGGCTCCTGCATCGCCGCGCCGTCCGGCCCGGTGCCGTTGAAATTGCCGCCAACCCCCGGGCGCGCTCTGCCCGGATGCGCGCCGCCGAGAAGCTCGCAGCATGAGCACCAGAACAACAGCCTTCTGGTGCGTCAGCGCGGCGGCGATGGCGGCCGGGCTCTTCACGGTCAGCGACCATGTTCGTGACCACAAGGAGCAATTGGCCGAACTCAACCAACTGGTGCTCGCTGAGCGCGAGCGTATCCAGGTATTGCGCAGCGAACTTGCATATCTCACGCAGCCGCAAACCCTTGAAATTCAGAACGCGCGCGCCCTGAGCCTTGTTCCCATCGAGGCGGATCAGCTTCACCGGTCGAGCTTCCTCCCAGCTCGGACGGCCAATGCTCCCGAGCCGCCACGAAACAGGGTTCGCGCCGGGCGGGACGGTGATTCCATCTCCGGACTCCCGACGGAGACGCCGTCCCGCCTGTCCTTTTCCCCAAGCGCGGAAGAGTGGCGATGAACCGGCACCGCTCCCCATCGCCCGCCCTCGCGCTCGCCCGCAAGCGCCTTGCGTTCGGTATCCTCGCTTTCGCTGCGAGCCTCTCGATCCTGTCCGTCAAGCTAGTCGGGCTCAGCACGCTGACTCCAGACAAGCAGCCATCTACTGAACAGGTCCGCTCCGAGCACCCAGTGCAGCGGGGCGATATTATCGACCGCAACGGGCGATTGCTCGCGACCAGCATCGTTTCACGAGCGCTGGTCGCCTGGCCGCCGCAGATCGACGATGTCGAGGTGGTGGCGGCCCAGCTTGCAGGCGCTCTGCCTTGGCTCAGTTTCGAGGAGATACGCCAGCGCCTGTCGCTCAGCCGGAAATTCGTCTTCGTCGCGAGACGCCTCACTCCGCAGGACCAGAAAGCCGTGCTCGATCTCGGCTTACCCGGCATCGGCCTCAAGCCCGAAGACATGCGTATCTATCCGTACGGGCGGCTCACAGCCCATGTGGTCGGGCGCACCAAACCGAGTGATGCAGGCCCGGTCGGCAATGCCGGCGCAGAACAACGCTTCAACGCCATTCTGTCCGACCCGGCGCAAAGCGTGCAGCTTTCCATGGATATTCGCATCCAGCACATCCTCCGCGAGGAGCTGGCGCGGGCGATGGAGTATTTCTCGGCCATTGGCGCTGCCGGCCTGGTGCTCGATATCCGCACGGGCGAAGTGCAGGCGATGGTCTCATTACCCGATTTCGACCCTAATCGCCAGGCAAGCATGGACGAGACGCAAGCCAACCGGGCTTCGCTTCTGGTCGCCGAGATGGGATCGACGTTCAAACTGCTCACCCTCGCTACAGCGCTCGACCAGGGCATTTCGAGCCTGACGAGCCGCTTCGACGCCACCACCCCTATCAGGGCGTTTGGGCACAGAATCGGCGATTATCGAGGTCAGAACCGGGTGCTGTCCGCCGCCGAGGTCATCATTCATTCATCCAATATCGGCGCAGCACAGATCGCGGAAAAAATCGGGGCGACGGTTTTCAGGGACTATCTCGACAAGCTAGGCTTAATGAGCCGGCCGGCCCTGGAACTTCCAGAAGTTGGCCATCCGATCGTGCCGCGAACCTGGCGTCCCCTGACGACAATGACGGTCGGTTTCGGCCACGGCCTGTCCGTCAGCCCCCTTCAGACCGCAGCAGCAATTGGGGCGCTGGCGAATGACGGTGTAGCCGTGCCTGTCACCCTGCTGAGGCGCGCCGCACCGGCGCAGGTCCAGAGGGTCTTTTCTCCCGAGACCTCCGACAAGATGCGATGGATGATGCGCCAGGTTGTCCTTCGGGGAAGCGGATCCAGAGCAGACAATGCCTCTTATCCCGTCGGCGGCAAGACTGGCACAGCTGAAAAGGTGGTGAACGGGCGCTATGACCGCAGTAAGCGACTGAGCTCCTTTGTCGGGGTCTTCCCGATCGCAGAACCTCGCTATTCGATTTTCATCATGCTGGACGAGCCAAAGGCCCGCAAGGAGACCTTTGGCTTTGCGACTGCCGCTTGGAACGCTGTTCCGGTCGCGGGTGCCGTGATCCCCCGTGTCGGACCGATCCTTAACCTGCCCACGGCCGGGCCGGACTCGGACGCCTGGATGCAAGACATTGTGCCCGAACCGTTTCTGTCGCAGCTGTTCACAGACGGGGAAGCCTAATGTCCCCGGCGGGGCATCCGATAGATCTCCAGGCGCTCGGCATCTGCGGCATGACTGCTGATTCCCGGGATGTGCGGCCAGGATATTTGTTCATGGCCGTGCCGGGAGGTCGGACGGACGGTCGCGCCTTCATTCCGGACGCGATCGCGAGGGGCGCCAAGGCGATCCTTGTGCCGGCCGGCACAGCGGCCGACATGCTTCCGGCCGGCATCACGGTCATTCTTGATGAAACCCCCCGCCGGCTGTTCGCTCGACTGGCGGCACGGTTTTTCGGGGTCCAACCGGCGAAAATGGTCGCCGTCACCGGCACCAGTGGCAAGACGTCAGTAGTAGAGTTCATCCGACAACTCTGGCGCCTGCTCGGCCTGTCGGCAGCCAGTCTCGGCACGCTCGGCCTGATCGCGCCGGGGCTGTGCCGCGCAGGCGCGCTCACCACGCCCGATCCCGTCGCCTTGCACCATGACCTCGCCCGGCTGGCCGAAGCGGGCATCGACCGCGTGGCGATGGAAGCGTCCAGCCACGGACTCGACCAGTATCGCCTGGACGGCGTGACAGTCTCGACGGGCGTGTTCACCAACCTCTCACGCGACCATCTCGACTACCATTGCGATCTTGAGAGCTATCTGGAGGCGAAGCTCGGCCTGTTCCGCAGGGTCATGCCGCCCGGTGGTTTTGCAGTCGTCAATGCAGACGATCCGGCCGGCCCGGCGGTTGGCGAAGCGGCGCGCGCCGCCGGACATGATGTTTGGCGTTACGGGCGAAGGGGGCCAGGGCTGGATATCGCGATCGAGCATCTTGAGCCCACGGAAGCGGGACAGCTCGTCTCGTTCCGGCTTCTCGGCCGCCACCACCGCGCCCGCATGCCCTTTATTGGGGTGTTCCAGGCGGAGAATGCGCTTGCCGCGCTCGGCGCCGTAGCGGGCGGACATGACGACCCGCACGCCGTCGTCGCCTGCCTGGAGGGCCTGCGCAGCGTCCGGGGCCGGCTCGAACTTGCAGCGCGCGCCCCATCGGGTGCTCCGGTCTATGTCGATTACGCCCACAAGCCGGGCGCTCTCACCGCCGTGCTGGAAGCGCTGCGGCCATTCGTGCGCGGTCGGCTCGTTCTGGTATTCGGCGCCGGTGGCGACCGCGATACGGGCAAGCGGGCGGAAATGGGAGCCGTGGCGCACCGGCTGGCCGACCGGACCATCGTCACCGATGACAATCCGCGCGGCGAAGACCCGGCAACGATCCGGGCTGCCATCCGCGCGGCCTGTCCCGGCGCGGCGGATATTGGCGACCGGAAGGTGGCCATCGCCACGGGCATGGAGGGCCTTGGGCCCGACGACGCGTTACTGATTGCCGGGAAAGGGCATGAAGCGAGCCAGATTGTTGGCACCGAGGTTCACGCCTTCGACGACCGTGCTGTCGCGCGGCAATTAGCAAAGCAGGCAGCATGACGCTCTGGACCGCGAGCGAAGCCGCCACCGCCACCGGCGGCACGCCTCAGGGAGACTGGGAAGCCTCGGGCGTTGCCATCGATGGCCGTACGGTTTCTGTCGGGGATCTCTTCGTCGCCGTCGCCGGGCCGAATCACGACGGGCATTGCTTCGTCGGCCAGGCGTTGGCGGGCGGTGCGGTGGCGGCAATGGTGAGCCGCGATTACAACGCCGATCTGCCCACGCTCCATGTTATGGACACGCGCGCAGGCCTCTATGCGCTCGCCCGCGCCGCCCGCATGCGCTCGACGGCGCGCATTGCCGCCATCACCGGCAGCGTCGGCAAGACAGGCTGCAAGAACCTACTCTGCCGCCTACTGTCTCGCGCCGGCCGTACGGAGGCCAGCCAGGGCAATCTCAACAATGAATGGGGGGCTCCGCTTTCCCTCGCGCGCCTACCACGCGACGCGGCCTACGGTGTCTTCGAACTCGGCATGAACCATGCAGGCGAGATCGCCCCACTCTCACACCTGGTCCGTCCCCATACGGCATTGATAACCGCGATCACCCCGGCGCATACGGCGTTTTTCCGCGATCTCGAGGAGGTGGCCAACGCCAAGGCCGAGATATTCGAGGGCCTGGAGCCCGGTGGCACAGCCATTCTCAATGCGGACACCCCTCATATCGAATGCCTTGAAGCTGCCGCGAAACGCGCCGGAGCTGAAATCCTGCGTTTCTCACGCCGGGCGGGTGACGCAGTGTTGATTCACGCCTCCCTTGACGCCACCGGCAGTAACATCGCAGCGGAAATCCGGGGCAAGCGATGCGATTTCCGGCTGGGCGCGCCGGGCGCGCACTGGGCACTCAATGCCGTCGGCGTGCTGTTGGCGCTTGACACCTTCGGCGTGACTCCCGACCCCGAGGTCCTGGCTGCGTTCCATCCACCCGCAGGCCGCGGCGGCCGACGGGATATGGGCGGCTGGACACTGATCGACGAGAGCTACAATGCGAGCCCCGCTGCAATGGATGCGGCATTCCGGGTGCTCGGCCTCACCAAACCTGGACCCGGCGGCCGGCGGATCGCGGTTCTAGGTGACATGCTCGAGCTCGGCAGCGATTCTGGCCGTGCCCATGACGAGCTCGCCGCCCCACTCGAAGCCTCCAGGGTCGATCTCGTCTTCGCAGCCGGATCCGGGATGCGCCGACTATTCGACCGCTTGGCGCCTGATCGGCAGGGCGCGCACCGCCCCGACGCCGCCGCGCTCGCCCCCCTTGTAACGGACACCGTTGCGCCCGGTGATATCGTTCTCGTCAAGGGTTCGCTGGGCGTGAACATGAAGGCGGTGATCGAGGCGCTTGAGCGTTGCGCAGGTGCAGGGGGTTGAGCGGCTATGCTTTACAACCTGCTCACGCCGCTGGCAGAGGACTTCCAGCTTTTCAACCTGTTCCGCTACATTACTTTCCGGTCTGGAGCCGCGACGCTGACCGCGCTTGCACTCAGCTTCCTGCTTGCCCCCGGCATGATCGCCTGGCTGCGCGCCAGACAGGCCGAAGGTCAGCCGATTCGCGAGGATGGCCCGAAATCCCACCTGGAGACCAAGCGCGGCACGCCGACCATGGGCGGCACGCTCATCCTCGCAGCGCTTGTTTCCAGCACACTGCTCTGGGCCGACCTCGCCAATCGCTATGTATGGATCGTGCTGGCGGTAACGCTCTGCTTCGGCCTGGTTGGCTTTGCGGACGACTATCTGAAGGTCGCACGCCGCAGCAGCCGCGGCCTGCCTGGAAAGGCGAAACTCGCGGTGCAGATCGTAGTAAGCGCGGCAGCAGCTATCGCAGCGGCGGAGATTGTCGGCGCCCCCCTCGGCTATGGCCTCGCGATTCCAATGTTCAAGGACCTGGTGATCGATCTCGGCTGGTTCGCCGTGCCCTTCGGCGTGCTGGTGATGACCGGGTCGTCGAATGCAGTCAATCTGACCGACGGGCTCGACGGGCTCGCAATCGTGCCGGTGATGATAGCCGCAGGGTGTTTCGGCTTCATCGCCTATCTCGCAGGCCATACCGTATTCGCGGAATATCTGCAGATCCACCCGGTCCCCGGCGCCGGCGAACTTACGGTGCTGCTTGGCGCGCTGGTGGGGGCGTCCCTTGGCTTCCTCTGGTACAACGCGCCACCAGCCATGGTGTTCATGGGCGATACCGGCTCGCTCGCCTGTGGCGGCACGCTGGGTTCGGTCGCCGTCATCACCAAGCACGAACTAGTGCTTGCCATCGTGGGCGGGCTGTTCGTCCTCGAGGCCGTCTCGGTCATCATGCAGGTGGCCTCATTCCGGCTTACCGGCAAGCGCGTGTTCCGCATGGCACCGCTGCACCACCATTTCGAACAGAAGGGCTGGAAAGAGCCGACCATCGTCATCCGCTTCTGGATCGTCGCTGTGGTCCTGGCGCTGGCCGGGCTCGCCACGCTGAAGCTACGATGATCCCTCTGCCGGCATATCGCGGCGCCGAGGTGGGCGTGGTGGGACTCGGCCGGTCCGGGCAAGCGGCGGTGGCTGCCTTTGCCGCCGCCGGCGCATATCTCCATGTCTGGGACGACCGCGAGGAGTTGCGCCGGCAGTTCGGCGCAGTGCCGCCCTTCGATCCCTCCGGGCTGGACCGACTGGTCTGGAGTCCCGGCATACCCCATCTTCATCCGCGCCCTCACCCGCTCGCCCTCAAGGCCTATGCCGCCCATGTCCGGCCGGAAGCGGATATCTCCCTGCTGACCGAAGCCATGCCGGAAAGCCGCTTCGTCGGTGTCACAGGTACCAACGGCAAATCGACGGTGACCGCCCTGATCGGGCATGCGCTCGGCCGTCTGGGCGTGCCCTATGCTGTTGGCGGCAATCTCGGCCCGGCAGCACTCGGGCTGCCAGCACTCGACCGTGGCGGTGTCTATGCGCTCGAACTGTCCTCCTACCAGCTCGCGCTCATGGCGCGCCCCGCCTTCAATGTCGCGGTACTGCTTAATATCGCTCCCGACCATCTCGACCGACATGGCGGGATGCACCGTTATGCCGCCGACAAGGCACGCATCTTTGGGAACCGGGCGACCGTCGTCATCGGTGATAGCGACCCCTGGTGCCGCCGGCTGGCGGCCCACCTGCGCACTGAAGGGCGAACTGTCGTCATCACCGGCGACGATGGCCCTGCCCTCCCCTTCCTGCCTGGCCTACACAACCGCCGTAATGCGGCCGCCGCGCTCGCCGCGCTCGCCGCGCTCGGCATCGACCACAAGGATGCGCACGACGCCATGGAGGGATTCCGTGGCCTACCGCACCGGATGGAGACGGTCGGCGAGATCGCCGGTGTGCGCTATGTGAACGACAGCAAGGCGACCAATCCGGAATCGGCGGCCTTCGCGCTCGCAAGTTTCGACCGTGTGCGCTGGATCGCCGGCGGTGAGGCAAAAACGGATAACCTCGACGTGGTCCGGCCCTGGTTCGGGCGGATCGCAAAGGCCTATCTCATCGGCGCCTCTGAAGCCACATTCGCAGACGCGCTTGCCGGACATGCCGCATGCGAACGCCTGGGCGATCTCGATACAGCGCTGGCGGCCGCCCATCGCGATGCACAGCCCGGTGAGGTCGTGCTGCTGGCTCCCGCGGCCGCCTCCTTCGACCAGTGGGATAGTTTCGAGGCACGCGGCAACGCCTTCCGCATAGCCGTGCGCGGGCTTGTGGGAGACGCCGCATGAGCCTCATGCCCCGCACAGACCGGAGTTGGACCGCTCAATGGGTCTGGACGGTAGACCGGGTGACGATCGGTGCTGTCTCAGCCCTGGTCGCGCTCGGCGTCGTGCTGATCGCAACGGCCGGGCCGGCCGTTGCCGAACTCAACGGCGCGCCGCGCTTTCACTTCCTGTTCAAACACGCCTTGTTCCTGCCCGTCGCCCTCGCGCTGTTGGCCGGCTGTGCCCTGCTCAGCCCGGTCCAGGTGCTCCAGGTCGCGGGCCTGGTATGCATCGGCGCCCTATTGCTGACGCTAACGACAGCCTTTGTCGGGTCCGAGAATAAAGGCGCTCAGCGCTGGTTGTCGCTTGGAATTATCGGCTTGCAGCCCTCGGAATTCCTGAAGCCAGGCATGGCTGTGATGTCCGCCTGGCTATTCGCACATTACCGCATCGTTGTCGGCTCTCGCGCCCTCTGGATCGCCGCCGCACTGCTGGCTGTCGTCTCCACTGCCCTGCTTTTGCAACCGGATGTCGGCATGACCTTCATGGTCGTTTCGGTTTGGTTTGGACAATTCGCGCTGGCCGGCATGCCAGCACTGGCACTGGCGGCTCTTGTCCTGGCGGCCGCAATCGGCGGTGTCGTTGCCTATTTCGGCTTCAGCCATGTCTCGAATCGCGTCGATGCCTTCCTAGATGGGGGTGGCAGCGATCGCTACCAGATCGGCCGTTCGCTCGAATCTTTCCGCCAGGGAGGGCTTGTCGGGCAGGGACCTGGCGAAGGCACCGTCAAGGAAACCCTACCGGACGCGCATGCGGATTTCATCTTCGCGGTCCTCGGCGAGGAGTTCGGACTCCTGGTCTGCGTCGCCGTAATCGGGCTCTACGGCCTTGTCGTCTGTCGGGGCGCGTTCCGGCTGATGGCGGAGGAGAACCTGTTTGCCTTCCTAGCCGTCGCCGGGCTGCTAGCAAGCTTCGGGCTCCAAGCATTCATCAATATGGCATCTGCGCTGGAAGTCATCCCGACCAAGGGCACCACTCTGCCATTTCTTAGCTATGGCGGCTCGTCGTTATGTGCCGCTGCGATCACGCTCGGCTTTGTGCTGGCGCTCAACCGGCGCCGTTACGGGCAGGCGGAGGTGTTGTGATGGTCGGCCCCATCGCCATCGCCGCCGGCGGCACGGGGGGCCATGTTTTTCCCGCCCGCGCCTTCGCCGCCTGCCTCGCTGCACGCAGCGAGACGGCCATCGCCGTCACTGACAGGCGCGGTACCGCCTTTGCCGGTGATGCACCGGTGTATACCATCCGCGCTGGTTCGCCCCGCAGCCCGTCCGGCCTGATGCAACTCGGGCTCGGCGTGTTCGACGCCCGCCGGGTGCTCGCGAAAACGTGCTCACGCGCCGTCGTCGGCTTTGGCGGCTATCCCTCTGCGCCGACCGTGCTCGCGGCCCGCTGGCTAGGCCTGACGACGGTGCTGCACGAACAGAACGCCGTGCTCGGCCGGACTAATCGAGTATTGGCGCGCGGCCGGGTCAAGATCGCCGCCGGCTATCCCGGTCTAGGAGACCGGCTGGTCGGTAATCCTGTCAGGGCGGAGATCGCCGCGCTGCGCGAGCGCGCTTACGTACCCCCTGCGCCAAGCGAACCGCTACGGCTCCTAGTCTTCGGCGGCAGCCAAGGCGCACGTCTGTTCTCGGAGATTCTGCCGGCAGCCCTCGGCCCTCTCGCCGGGCGAGTTGCTTTGCACCAGCAATGCCGTGCGGAAGATCTGGAAGTGGCCCGCGAAGCTTACCGACGCCAGGGTGTCGAGGCGCGTCTTGAGCCCTTCATTGAAGACATGGCAAACGCGCTCGGTATGGCCCATCTGGTCATCGCCCGAGCTGGTGCCTCCACCGTGGCGGAGCTTTCGGCGGCCGGCCGCCCTGCCATCCTCGTGCCCTACCCCCATGCGACCGACGATCACCAGAGCGCCAATGCGCGGGCGGTCGTCGAAGCTGGCGGAGGCTGGTTGCTCCAGGACCGGGACTTCACCCCAGACCGGTTGCGCCAACTCGTCGAAACCTGCCTCGCTGAGCCCGGACAGCTTGCCCAGGCGGCCGCCGCCGCACGGTGCTTCGGCAGGCCGGACGCAGCGGGTGCACTTGTGGACTTTGTTCTCTCGCAAATGCGGGAGGCCACACCATGAGACCGTTCCCTCTTCCTTTCGGACCACTCCATTTCATTGGCATCGGCGGCATCGGCATGAGCGGCGTCGCCGAATTGCTGCACCAGCTTGGCTGTCCCGTGAGCGGCAGCGATGTGCAAGCCAGTGGTAATACGGCCCGGCTGGAAGCGCTTGGTGTGAAGGTCAGGATCGGCCATGACGCCATCAATCTCGGCGAGGCGGCAGCGGTCGTCGCCTCGACTGCCGTCCCCGAAAACAACCCGGAAAGGCACGAGGCGCACCGCCGCGGCCTCCCTGTCCTTCACCGCTCGGAGGCGCTTGCGGCGATCGCGTCTCTCTCATGGCCCATCGCCGTCTCCGGCACGCATGGGAAGACCACGACCACTGCCATGATTGCGGCCGTGCTCGAAGCCGGTGGGCTAGACCCGACAGTGGTGAATGGCGGCATTCTGGAAGGCCTCGGCTCCAATGCCAGGCTGGGGCAGGGCCCCTGGGCCGTCATCGAAGCAGATGAGAGCGACAGGTCATTCCTCAACCTGCCGACGACTCTCGCCATTGTGACCAATATCGAAGCCGAGCATATGGAGCACTATCGCGACCTCGCCGAAATCGAGGCGTGCTTCGTCCGGTTCGCGAACTCGGTGCCGCCCTTCGGTCGCATCATCCTATCCGCGGATAATGAGGGCGCGCGCCGGCTGGCAGCGCAGTGTCGGCGGCCAGTGCTCCGCTACGGTTTCGCGCCCGACGCCGATATGCGCGGCGACACACTGGTGCTGGAGGCTGCGAACAGCCGGTTCAATGTATCAGGCCTCGCGTGCATCCGGGATCTAAAAGTCGGTGTGCCAGGCCACCACAATGCGGAAAACGCGCTCGCGGCTGTTTCCGTCGGCCATCTTCTGGGCATTTCGGAGGACGCCATCCGCCGCGCGCTTGCCGAGTTCCGGGGGGTGCAGCGCCGGTTCACGCTCGCTGGAGAGGTGGATGGCGTGAGGATCATCGACGATTACGCCCACCATCCGACCGAAATCGCGGCCGTATTGGCCACCGCACGCCTAGCAGGATGCGGGCGGGTCATGGCGGTGATGCAGCCGCACCGCTACACCCGGCTTAGTGCGCTGCTCGACGAGTTCGCGCATTGTTTTTCTCAGGCCGACAAGGTGTTGATCGCGCCGGTCTATGCCGCCGGTGAGGCGCCAATCGCCGGCGCCAGCCAGGAGGCACTTGTCGCCGCAACCCGCGCCGGCGGCCACCAAGACGTAAAGGCCATCGATGGGCCCGAAGACCTCGCGTCATGCGCCGGCTCATGGGCCGCTCCCGGCGACACTATCGTCTGCCTCGGCGCCGGCTCGATCACCACCTGGGCCCATGCTCTACCGGCTTCGCTGCGGGGCGTCTGGAAATGATCCCGCGCTTCCCTCTGCCCTGCATTCGGGGGCGCATAAGCGCCTCGGCTCCGTTGGACCGGATCGCCTGGTTTGGCGTCGGCGGGCCGGCTGAAGCGATGGCCCGCCCCGTGGACCGCACCGACCTGGAGGCGCTGTTGGCGCAATTGCCTCACGACGTGCCACTCACAGTCCTGGGCGTCACCTCCAACACGCTCATCCGGGACGGCGGCGTTGAAGGGCTTGTTATGCGCCTCGGACGTGGCTTCGCCGGGATCCGCGCCGAGGGCGAAACCATTGTCGCTGGCGGAGCGGCGCTCTGTACCAATGTCGCCCGTGCTGCGGCGGACGCCGGCATTGGCGGGCTCGAATTCCTGTCCGGCATCCCGGGTACGGTCGGGGGCGCCCTCGCTATGAACGCCGGCGCCTATGGCCGCGAAACCGCCGATGTGCTGCTTGATGCCGATGTAATGATGCGCCGGGTCAGCATCGAACGCTTCGTCAATGACGATTTCGCCTTCCGCTACCGCGGCAACGACCTGGACAGAGACTGCATCTTTCTGTCGGCACGCTTCCAGGGTGCAGGCCGCCCCTCCGAGGCAGTGCGCACCGACATGGCCGAAATCGCGTCCGCCCGCGAAGCCAGCCAGCCGATCCGTACGCGCACGGGCGGCTCTACCTTCCGCAATCCAGCCGGCGCTAGGGCATGGGAGCTGATCGACCAGGCGGGCTGTCGGGGCCTGAGACGTGGCGGCGCGATGGTTTCCGAGATGCACTGCAACTTCCTGGTGAATACCGGCTCGGCGAGCGCCGCCGATCTTGAGGACTTGGGCGAAGATGTGCGCGCTCGTGTGTGTGCCGCCACGGGCATCAACCTCGACTGGGAAATCGAGCGCATCGGGCGCCGGGGAGCGGCATGAACAGGATTGCCGTGCTTATGGGCGGCGTGTCCGCCGAGCGGGAGGTGTCACTCACCACGGGCCGGGCCGTGTGCGAGGCACTGACGGCGCTTGGCTATACGGTTGATCCCATAGATGTCGGCGCTGATATCCCGGCTCTGGCAACAAGGTTAACCCCGGCGCCCGACGCCGCGTTCAACGCCCTACACGGGCGCTTCGGCGAAGATGGTTGCATACAGGGACTGCTCGAACTCATGGGCATTCCCTACACCCATTCCGGTATCCGCGCCTCGGCTCTCGCTATGAACAAGGCGGCAGCGAAAGCCGTGTTCCAGACGGCCGGTATCACCGTGCCTGAAGGCGAGGTCGTGTGCTGCGGGCATGCGCATAACGTCATGCCGCCGCCTTATGTCGTCAAGCCCGTTTCGGAGGGCTCGAGCGTCGGGGTCGTCGTCGTCGAGGAAGGCTCGAATGCCGTCCCGCTGACGACCGAGACCTGGCCCTTCGGCGACAAAGCACTGGTCGAACAATACATCCCGGGCCGTGAACTTACCGTCGCCGTGAATGACGGCCAGGCGCTCGGCCTGCTCGAAATCCGCCCCTATCGGGGCTTTTACGATTACGACACGAAATACACCGAAGCGCGCGCTGAGCATCTGATCCCGGCGCCGGTTGATGACCAGGTGGCAGCCCAGGCACTTGATATCGCCGAGCGCGCCCATACCGCGCTTGGCTGCCGGTCAGTCACGCGCGCGGACTTCCGATATGACGAGCATGGCTCTGGACTCTACCTCCTGGAAGTGAACACGCAACCAGGTCTCACACCGCTCTCTCTGGTGCCGGAAATCGCCGCCCATGTCGGCATCGATTTCCCGCACCTCGTGCGATTAATGACGGAGGCAGCACGATGCGACTGCTGAAAGCCCGGCGCGGTCGCCGGTGGCTTGGGCGCTTGGCGTCGCTGGTCCTGCTAACAGTAGTGACGGCGGCAGTCCTCCGGCTGGGCGGCGCCGAGTGGGTAGGCGGACAAGTCAGCGCCGTCATGGAGCGGGCCTATGCCCTCTCCGCGCATGCCGGTTTCCAGGTCCGGGAAGTGCTGGTGGTCGGTCGCGCGCGGACAACGCAGGAAGAGGTGCGGCGGGCTCTTGGAGCTGTCGCCGGGTCACCCATTCTTGCGGTAGATATACGCGCCGCACGCACACGCATTGAAGCCCTGCCCTGGGTGCAGCAGGCAGAAGTGGAGCGGGCGCTTCCAGATGTGTTGGTCGTCCGCCTGGTCGAGCGCAAAAAACTGGCGGTCTGGGATCAGGGCCGGGATTTCGCGGTAATCGACAGTACAGGCCACACGATAGCGGGCCTCGATCCGCGCGCCTTCGCCGACTTGCCCGTGGTCCGCGGCGCTGGCGCTGCAGTCGCTGCTCCCGCCATGTTCACTATGCTCGGCAAGGAACCCGACCTCGCCGGGCGCGTCACTGGGCTTACTTTCGTGTCCGGGAGACGCTGGAACGTCCATCTCGACTGGCGGATCGAGATCAAGTTGCCGGAAGAAGGGACCGAAGCTGCTTGGGCACGCCTGGCGCAAATCGACCGCGAACGCCGGCTGCTAGACGGAGAGATTGCTCATATCGACATGCGTTTCGACGGTCGCATGGTCCTACGCATGTCCGGAAACGAAACCGCGGAACGGAGCTGAAGCCATGGCGCGGGAGAATATCGTCGCGGCGCTGGATGTCGGCAGCACGAAGATTTGCTGCTTCATAGCCAGGGTTCTCGACGACGGGCGCTTCGATGTCATAGGCATAGGCGATCGGGCCTCACGCGGCATTGTCGAGGGCGCTGTCGTCGATATCCACGCCGCCGGAAAAGCCATCGCCACAGCGATCACCCATGCGGAACGCATGGCCGACATTGAGATCCAGCAGATTTATGTAGCGACCAGTGGCGGGCGCCCCGCAAGCCAGCGCATTCGCATAGAGGTTCCGGTCGCCGGGCCAAGGATCGTTCCCGCAAATATCCGCCAGATCCAGGCCGACGCTTATGCGCGCATAGACACCGATGACCGCTGCCTGCTTCTGGTCCGCCCGCTGCATTACACGGTGGACGGTGTGGACGGCATCGAAAATCCGCTCGGTATGTATGGCAAGCACATTGGCATCGATCTGCATGCGATCACCGCCGAAGCCGGGCCGATCGCTAATCTTGAGGCTTGCGTGAAGGCCGCGCATGTCGAAGTCGCCGGGATCCTGCCGGCGCCATACGCCGCCGGCCTCGCAGTGCTCAGCAAAGAGGACCGCGAACTCGGCATCACCGTGGTCGATATGGGCGGCGGGACTACAGGACTCGCCGTCTTCGACCGACGCGGCGCGACCTTCGTGGACGTGCTGAAGAAAGGTGGCGCGAGGCTGACCGAAGATGTTGCCTATGCCTTCTCCCTGAGTTTCCGAGAGGCCGAAGAAATCAAGGTCAAAGAGGCAAGCTGCCTCAACGGTTCGCCCATGGAGACCAGTCCACTGCAGGTTCCGGATACGCAAGATAGCTATCGCAGAAATGGCCGCGAGGCGGTTCCACCCTATCTGACACAGATCGTCACACCGCGCACGGAGCAGACCTTCGAGCGCGTCCGCGCCCGCCTGGACGAAACCTATGCCCGGGTTGAAGCGGGTCGACGGGTTGTCCTCGCTGGGGGAGCTAGCCAGCTCGTCGGCGCCGTCCGGTTCGGCGAACTAGTGCTGGAGCGCCAGGTCCGGTCGGGAACGATCGGGCCCGGCTTCCAGATCGCCGACTCTCGGACCGGGCCCGCCTATGCCGCCTGCGCCGGCCTGCTGGTCCATGCCAGCACCGAGAACACGCCGGCATCGCATGCGATGCCCAATCTGGCACCACCTATACATCTGTTCGCCCGCTTCGGTGCATGGATACGCCAGAACATCTGATGACGAAATCCAACGATATAGTGACAGGAGAAGAATCCAATGAGCGCAATTACCTTTCACTCTCCGCCCGACTATGCCGAGATGAGGCCGCGAATCACGGTCATTGGCGTCGGTGGCGCAGGAGGCAATGCAGTCAACAACATGATCCGTTCCGCCCTCCAGGGTGTCGAGTTCGTGGTCGCCAACACCGATGCTCAGGCGCTCGGCCTGTCGGACGCGCCCAACCGCATCCGGCTTGGCGCTAATCTCACCAACGGCCTCGGCGCGGGCGCGGAGCCGGATATCGGTAGGGCAGCCGCCGAAGAAGCGCTCGACGAAGTCATGGTCGAGATCGAAGACAGTCATATGCTGTTCATTACGGCCGGAATGGGGGGCGGCACAGGTACCGGAGCTGCTCCGGTAATTGCCCGAGCAGCGCGCGAGCGCGGCGTATTGACGGTCGGGGTGGTGACCAAGCCGTTCAATTTCGAGGGCACGCGCCGGATGCGGGCCGCCGAGAATGGCATCGAGGAGCTCGCCAAATTCGTCGATACACTGATCGTTATCCCGAACCAGAATCTGTTCCAGGTGGCCGATCCGAAAACCACGCTCGCCGAGGCATTCCAGAAGGCGGACGACGTCCTGCAATCGGGTGTGCGCGGCGTAACCGACCTGATGATAAAGCCGGGCCTCGTCAATCTCGACTTCGCGGATATCCGCTCCGTCATGCGCGAGATGGGCAAGGCGATGATGGGCACAGGCGAAGCCGAGGGCGAAGACAGGGCCCGGGAAGCTGCCGAAGACGCGATCGATAACCCGCTTCTGGACGATACCTCCATGCGGGGTGCACAGGCGGTGCTTATCAACATTACCGGCGGTTTCGACATGGGCTTGATGGAAGTGGACGAGGCCGCCAACCGCATCCGTCAGGAAGTGGACGAAAGCGCCAATATCGTATTCGGCTCCACGCTTGACGAGAGCATGAACAACAAGATGCGCGTGTCCGTGGTCGCGACCGGTATCGATTCGGAACTGAAACGTGTCACGGACCCGATCGCCTCGCATGTCGTTCCCATCCAAGCGTTCGCGGAAGACGAGATCGTGGATGAAGAAACGGCGGAAGCTCCCTTGGAAACCCCGGTGGAGGCGGCTCGGGACGCAGTCCTAGAGGAGATAGCGTCTGAGAGTTCGACAACACAGGCCCCCGAGGAAGCCGTCGCTGAGGCTTCGGACCCATCGGAGGAAATTAGGGAAGACGAGGCGGAAGCTACCCCGGCCTACAAGCCAGCCTTCGGCAAGCCCTTCGTTCCAGAAGGTGCGAGCACACCACGCAAGACGCAATTATTCCGCGATCCTCCGGCGAAAGCCGAACCCGAAGAGTCCCCTGTGCCGCCACGCCGCAGCTGGTTCGGCCTGCCCGGCCTTCTAGGGCGTGAACCCGAGGAGACCCCCAAGGAAGCGTCCGTTCTGGAAATGAGCATCGGCAGTGGCAAGGCGGTCCCCGCACCGGCGGAGGATGATGACCAACTTAACATTCCGGCGTTCCTGAAACGCCAGGCCAACTGATGTCGCCCAGAAACCGTGCATCAACTGTCTGGCGTTGGAGCGGAAGCTCCAGGCCTCCCGGCGGTGTTGTCAGAACTGGTGCACCAAGCTGAGCCTCGCCGCGGTTGCATTCACCCTGCCTTGACACTTCCGGCTTACCCCCTACCGGTGCACATGCGGCGGCCGGCGGGATCGAAGGCGGGGGCGAAGCGCAGGCGGGCAGCATGGCGGGTGCGGGCAATGTTGATCTCTACGGCTGCACCGTCCGGCACTCCTGAGACATGGGCAAGCGCCAGCGGGCGGCCGATGCGGTAGCCGAAGGCCGCAGAGGTCGTCTGGCCGGCAATGCGCCCGCCGAAGAGGACCGGTTCATGGCCTAGCGGCAGCGCCTCCGGGTTGTCGAGTAAGATTGTCGCCAGGCTGCGCTGTCCCGTCTTACGGCGCTCGGCAAGGGCATTGGAGCCGATATAGCGCTTCCTCCGCGAGCAGAACCGGTCTAGCCCCACCTCAACCGGCCCGATATCCCCGTCGAGTTCGTGGCCCATCGCGGCGTAACCTTTTTCGATCCTCATCGAGGTTTGCGCATGGAGGCCGGCCGGGACCGCGCCAGCCTCTAAAAGTGCCCCATGAATGGCAGCAGCGTCCGCCGCCTGGCAAGTCAGCTCCCAGCCAGCCTCGCCGACATAGGAAAGACGCGTGGCCCGCACCCGGCACCCAGCGATCTGGGCGCTTGCATGCCTGAAATAGCCGAGCATGTTCAGCTCCGACGCACCCAATACCGCCGCGATCCCGCCGCTGTCAGGGCCCATCAGGGCCAGAACGGCGTAATCCTCCGTCGCGTCGCGGAGCACGACCTCAAAGCCCCCGGCATGTCGGCGAAACCAGGTAAGGTCGCGCTGTATGGCAGCCGCGCCGGTGTAGAGCCGATAGCGATCGGCAGCAAGGCGCAGCGCGGTAAGGTCGCTCTCATAGGTTCCGCGCTCGTTGAGCACCGCCGTATAGATCGCCGTGCCCGGCATCCGTGCCATGTTCGAGGCGCACATATGCTCCAGGAAGGCCTCCGCCCCAGGGCCTTCGACCTCGATCTTGCCAAAAGCGGTCAGATCGAAGACCGCGGCCCGCTCATGGGCGGCCACCACCTCGTCCTTTACTCTTTCAAACCAGTCCGGGCGGGCGAAGCTGAGCGCGGGTTCGACGATCTTGCCAAAATAGAGGGGCCGCTCCCAGCCGTAGAACTGCCCCATATGAGCCCCGGCTGCGCGGTGTTCGGCATCGAGAGCCATGCGGCGTAGGTTCCTCGCAGTGCCCCATTGCCGGTCCGAATAAGCGATCTCGTAATGTGCCCCGAGTACTTCCGGTGCACGGGCCATCAGGTGCTCGACCGAATCGAAGACTGGGGCGAAGCGCATGGCGTCGGCTTCTGAGAGGTCATAGGCGGTATGTCCGCGGAGGATGCAGTGGGCCAGGTTCATACCCGCGCCGCCGGCGGAGGCGACGCCAACCGAATTCATGCCGCAGCCGAGGAATAGGCCCTGCGTTTCCGCCGTCTCGCCCAGCATAAACATGCCGTCTGGCGTGAAGCTCTCAGGCCCGTTGAGCAGCATCCGCGCCTCAGCAGTTTCCAGCACCGGCAGGCGGTGCAGCGCATTCATCATCATCGGCTCGAAATGGTCCCAGTCCTCGGGCAAGAGGCCGAAGGCGAAATTCTCGCCGAGCGTGCCAGGCAGGATTGGTTTCCCCGTGGGCTCGAAGCAGCCGATCAGCAGGCCCCCGCTGTCGTCGCGGATATAAAGCCGACCATCATGGTCGGATAGGGTGGGCATATTGCCGTCAATGCCCTCCACCGGCCCGGTTAACAGGTAGAAATGCTCGCAAGCGAGTAGCGGTGCCCGCGCGCCGCCCATCGCAGCGACCTCGCGCGACCAGAGCCCTGCGCACACTGCAACCGCCTCGCACATGACCACGCCCGCGTCCGTTTCGACGCCGCGCACCTGCCCGTTTCCGGTGAGTATGCCGGTCACATGCACGGTCTCGAACAGCCGCGCGCCGTGCGTCCTGGCTGCCTTGGCAAGCGCCGCCGAGACATCCGAGGGGCCGACGCGGCCGTCGCCCGGCGACCAGACTGCGCCTAGTACATCATCCACATTCATCGCCGGCCAGTGCTCTTTCGCCTCATCCGGGCTTATGGAGACAGCTTCCACACCGAAGGCATGGGCGAGCGCCTCCTGGCGACGGATATGGACCAGACGGTCTGGGGTCGTCGCGATGGACAGCGACCCTTTGCCGATCCAACCGGTGCTCTGCCCGGTTTCGGACTCTAGCCTGGAATAGAGGTCTATCGAGTAACGAATCATGCGGGTGAGGTTGCGCGAATGGCGCAGCGCCCGCACCTGCGCCGCCGAATGCCATGTCGTGCCGGAGGCAATCTGGTTCCGCTCCAGCAGGATCGCATCGCCGGCACCCATCGCCGCTAGATGATAGAGAGTGGAGCAACCCATGACGCCGCCGCCGATGACGACGACAGAGGCGTGGGATGGCAGGGCAGACGCCGGCCCTTCATCTTCGGAGCGGTCAGAGCGCTGCAGGGCGTCCATGCGAAATTCCTTCTGGGCTCTGTTTCACCGCAATGCGGACTTCAGGGCCCGTATCTCAATCGAAGGGGCGGCGTCGAGCTCCGTAATCGTTCCGGAGCCTGCGCGGACACACCGCTAGACATCCTCTTGTTAGCCTACCGGAAATCGTCTTGCTATCTCTGGCAGACAGGGCAGTAGAAGGTAGACCTGCCCGACTGCACCCGCCGCCGGACGATGACGCCCTTACGCCCACAGGGGCAGGGGTCACCCTCGCGTCCGTAAACGCGCCAACGATGCTGGAAATAGCCGAGTTCGCCAGACGCCTGCACATAGTCGCGCAACGAGGAGCCACCGGCCTCAACTGCCTCCTCCAGCGTTCGCCGCACAGCCTTGGCAAGCGCGCGTGCCTCGGCCGCCGAGAGGCTGCCAGAGGGGCGGTTGGGATCAAGCTGGGCGCGGTTCAGCGCCTCGCAGACATAGATATTGCCGAGCCCGGCGACGCGCCGTTGGTCGAGCAAGGCAGCCTTGAGCGGGGCGCGCTGGCCGACGAACAGCGCCCTCAGCCGGCGGCCAGTCAACTCCGGTCCAAGCGGCTCGATACCGAGTCCAGTCAGGCGCGGATGACCAGCAAGCCCGTCGGGTTCGATCAGGTCCATGAAACCGAAGCGCCGCACGTCGCGATAGACCAGGTGCTGTCCGTCATCGGTCTCGAAGACCAGATGGTCGTGGCGGTCCAGGGCAGGCACAGAGCCCTTGCCCAGAATCATTCGGCCCGACATGCCGAGATGGGAAAGCCATGTCGCACCGTCGTCCAGCTCCGTCAGGATATATTTTGCGCGTCGGCGGAACCCCAACATACGCCGCCCCTGCAGCCGCATCGCGAAACGTACCGGCAGCGGAAAGCGCAAATCCGCCCGGCGCTGCTCGACGCGCGTGAGCCGCCGGCCCGCAAGCGCCCCTGCGAGCCCGCGCACCACCGTCTCCACTTCCGGCAATTCAGGCATGGAGGCAGGCTAATGCGTTCGCCCCATGACGCACAACCTATCGAACCCGGCGCAGACTCACTATCTTTCCAAGGATGAGCGGGACGGGCAATGATTCTGTCGATTTCGGCTTTCGCGACGTGGCGAGGGTAGACAAGGCTCGGCTGGTGCGCAGGGTGTTCGACAGCGTGGCACCGCACTACGACCTGATGAATGACCTGATGAGCTTCGGCATCCACCGGCTCTGGAAAGCGGCACTGGTCCGGGCGCTCCGGCCGTACTCCGGCATGGCGCTCCTGGATGTGGCGGGCGGCACCGGGGACATCGCCGCCGCCGCTGCCCGGAAAGGTGCGCAGGCCATCGTCGTCGATATCAATGAGGATATGGCCGCTGCCGGGCGCGACCGGGCGGTTGACCGGGGCTATCTCGACATCGGCTGGGCGGTGGCAGACGCCGAGGCCTTACCTTTCCCCGACATGAGCCAGGACGCGGTGACGATCGCCTTCGGCCTGCGCAATGTGACCGGTCGAGAGATGGCCCTTGCTGAGATGCGCCGGGTGCTGAAGCCGGGCGGGCGCTTCTTCTGCCTGGAGTTCTCGCAGGTCGAGGCGCAGGCACTGAACGCCCTCTATGAGCGTTACGTCTTCGGCGCGCTGCCACGCCTGGGTGCGCTGGTCACGGGCGACGCTAACGCCTATCGCTATCTTGCCGAAAGCATCGCTCGGTTCCCCGACCGGGAGGCGCTGGCAGCAGGCATGCGCGCGGCCGGCTTTGTCCGGGTGGGTTGGCATATCTTCTCCGGCGGCGTCGTTGCACTACATCAGGGCTGGCGCCTCTAACATGCTCGGCTTCGCACGCCACATCCTGCGACTTGGACGCATCGGCTGGACGCTCGCCCAGCACGATGCGCTCTGGCCCCTCGAACTCGCCCAGGGTCTGGAGACCGCGGCCATGCTGGCGCGTCTAGTCAGCAGGAAGCAGCCCGGCCGGCGGCGGGGTGAGCGGCTCGCTGATGCCCTGCAGAAGCTGGGGCCGACCTTCGTTAAATTCGGTCAAGCACTTTCGACCCGCGCCGATCTGCTAGGTGAGGAAGTGGCGGACGACCTCGCCGATCTGCAGGACCATCTGCCGGCGCTGCCTTTCGAGACCATTCGTCAGCGCATTGAGGAAGAATTCGAGGTGCCGCTCGAAGAGCTGTTTGCGCATTTTGAGACCCAAGCCGTGGCTACTGCCTCCATTGCCCAGGTCCATCTTGCGAGGACGCCGGCGGGTGATGCGGTGGCGGTCAAAATACTGCGCCCGGGAATCGAGCAGGCGGTCGCGAACGATCTACGCATGTTCCTCTGGGTCGCACGTTGGCTGGAGCGGGTTGCACCGCTCGCGAGGCGGCTGCATCCAGTCGATGTCGTGCAGACTTTCGCGGAGAGCGTGCGCATTGAAATGGACTTTCGGCTGGAGGCCGCTGCCGCTGTCGAACTGGCAGCGAATTTCAAGGGCGAGGAGCAATTCCGGGTTCCGTCAGTGGACTGGCGGCGCACCTCACGGCGTGTCCTCACCCTAGAGCAGGTGGACGGCCTGCCAGCGGACGAAGTGGAGGCGCTCCGGGACAGCGGGCATGACCCCGACGCCATCCTTGCAGTCGCGGCGGAGGTCTTTTTCAAGCAGGTGTTTCGGGACGGCTTCTTCCACGCCGACATGCATGCAGGCAATGTGTTCGTGGCCTCTGACGGTGCCATCGTGCCGGTGGATTTCGGTATTATGGGTCGGCTCGACCGCCCGACGCGGGAATATCTGGCTGAGATGTTACTGGGTTTTCTCTCTCGCGATTACGAGCGCGTGGCGGCGGTGCATTTCCGTGCGGGCTATGTGCCGTCGGACCAGTCTGAGGCGTTGTTCGCCCAGGCGGCCCGATCCATTGGCGAGCCGATTCTCGAACGGCCGCTGAACGAGATTTCAGTTGCCCGCCTGCTGCAGCAGCTCTTCCGGATCACTACGCAATTCAGGATGGAGACCCAGCCGCAATTGCTACTGCTCCAAAAAACCATGCTGATGGCGGAGGGCATGGGCCGGCGGCTCAACCCGAGTGTGAATATCTGGGAAATGGCTCGCCCGCTAATCGAGGACTGGATGCTGGACCGGCTCCACCCCTCTCGCCGCGCCCGCCGCGCAGCAGTGGAACTGCGCGGACGCTTCGATCGCTTCTTCACGGCGATGGACCGTATTGACAGGACGCTGGAGCGCCTCGCGGAGGACGAGACGACGCGGCGGCGAGGCATCCCAGTCCAGATCCAGGGCCTTCTCGGCGGCCTCGCATTCCTGATCCTGCTGGCGGCACTGCTTTTCGATTGACGCGCAGAGCCGTAGAGAAGGCTGCTACTCCGCCATCTTGGGCTGCATGATCCTCTCGAGTTTCGGCATCAGCGACAATAGATGACGGGTATAGGCGTGCTTGGGCTTCTCGAAGAGCGCATCGGTAGCGGCGACTTCTAGCAATTTACCGTGACGCATCACGCCCACTCGGTCGCACATCTGGCGGATCACCGGCAGATCGTGACTGATGAAGAGCATCGTCAGATTTAGTTCCTGCTGAAGGTCCTTCAGGAGATTCAGGATCTGCGCCTGGATCGAGACATCCAGGGCTGATGTCGGCTCGTCGCAGATCAGGAATCGGGGCCGGGTTGCTAGCGCCCGTGCAATTGAGATCCGCTGGCGCTGCCCACCTGAAAATTCGTGCGGGAAGCGCTGCGCCGCCTGTGCGCCCAATCCCACCACATCCAACAATTGGTCGACAATGCGCGCTGCTTCCGCGCGGGTGGGCGCCAGCTTGTGGAAATGGATGGGCTCAGCAACGATGTCGCGTACCCGCATGCGTCCATTGAGAGACGAGAATGGGTCCTGGAACACCATCTGCATCTGGCGGCGATAGGGTGCCGCCGCAGCCCGACTCTGCAGAGCCGTAAGCTCGGTGTCTCCAAACCGGATCCGGCCGCCGGTCGGGCGGTAGATTCCGGTTATCATCCGCGCGACCGTGGATTTGCCCGACCCCGACTCGCCGACCAGACCGAAGACCTCGCCGTTGCGAATCTCGAAGCTCACCCGGTCCACAGCATCCAGATAACGGCGCCTGGATTTCCACATTGAGCGCGTGGTGGTGAAGCGCATGGACGCGTCCTCGAGGCGCACCAGTTCCGCATGGCCCGCCCCGAAGTTGCGAGCCTGCCCCAGCCAGTGCGTCGAGAGGTCGAAGTCTTCCGGGAGCTCAGCCGCATCCTCAATATAGGTAACCCTTGGGAAGCGTGGAACCTTTACATCCGGGCGTGGCACCGCCGAGATCAGGGACCGCGTATAGTCATGCGCAGGGGCGCCCAACACTTGCGCAGTTGTTCCCGTCTCGACTACCCGGCCCCGATACATCACTGCAACGCGGTCGGCCATCTCGGCAATCACGCCCATGTCGTGGGTAATCAGGATCATGCCCACCTGCCGATCCCAGCAGAGACCCTTCATGAGGTCGAGAATCTGCGCCTGCACGCTGACATCCAGCGCCGTAGTCGGCTCGTCCGCGATCACCAGTTCGGGGTCGGCGCACAGCGCCAGCGCAATGACTGCCCGCTGCCGCATACCGCCTGAAAACTGGTGTGGATACTGCTTGATCCGCACCGCAGGATCTGGAATGCCGACCGCATCCAGCAGCCCGACCGCGCGGGCCACGGCCGCCTCTTCACCCAATTTCAGGTGGTAATCGATCGTATCGACAAGCTGGCGTTCGATCGTACGCAGCGGGTCGAGCGAGGTCAGCGGATCCTGGAAGATCATGCCGATCTTGCGGCCTCTCAAGGCACGCTTCAGAGCGTCGGGGAGATTGTCGATCCGCTCTCCTTGCAGGCGGATTTCGCCGCCCGATACGCGTCCGGGAGGCTCTAACAGCCCGACGACCGCGTTCCCAATCGTTGACTTGCCTGCACCCGATTCGCCAACGATACCCAAGATTTCACCTGGCTCGACCGTGATCGTCAGGTCCCTTACCGCGACGACATGGCCGCGCCTTGAAGGAAATTCAACCTGTAGGCCCCTGACATCGAGCAGGCTCATATCGCTGTCACCGCAACTTCGGGTTCAGGGCATCACGAAGCCAGTCACCCAAGAGGTTGATTGCGAGGACCAACAATACCAGGGCGACCCCGGGGAACATTGTGATCCACCATTCACCGCTGAACAGATAATCATTTCCGATCCGGATCAATGTGCCGAGTGACGGCGTCGTCGGTGGTATGCCGACGCCCAGGAAGCTCAGTGTCGCCTCGGTGATAACTGCGATCGCCAGGTGGATCGTCGCGATGACCAAGACTGGCCCAGTCACATTCGGCAGCACATGGCGCCAGATAATCCGCCCGGACCCCATGCCGATAACACGCGCAGCCTGTACATATTCCTTGTCGCGCTCGACCATGGTCGAGCCGCGCACCGTGCGCGCATACTGCACCCAGCCCGAGATCCCGATGGCGAAGATCAGCACATAAAAGGCCAGTTCGTCATGCATGTCCCTCGGCATCAGTGAACGCGCCACCCCGTCGATTAGCAACGCAATCAGGATCGCCGGAAAACTGAGCTGGATATCCGCGACGCGCATGATGAATGCATCGAGCCGCCCGCCGACATAGCCCGATACCAGCCCCAGCCCAACGCCCATGACTAGGGAGAAGAGCACGGACGCAATCCCCACTACCAGGCTGATGCGCGCGCCGTAGATGATCGTCGATAGGACGTCTCGGCCTTGATCGTCGGTGCCGAGCCAGAAGGTCTCGCCCGCCAAGCCTTTCTCGCCTGGCGCCATGACCGAGTTCATGATGTCGAGGCTTGCCAGGTCGAACGGGTCGTAGGGGGCCACCCAGGGCGCGAAGGCGGCCGCCAGGAAGGCGACAACCAGAAAGGCCGCCGACAGCACGACGATCGGCGCGCGCGTGAAGGAATGCCAGATATCACCTTGGAAGACGTCTGGCAGGCGGCGCCCGAGTCTAGGACCGGCGTCTTCAGCCATCAGTGTCCTCCGGCCCGATCGACGCGCAAGCGGGGATCGACTGCGAAATAGAGCAAGTCGACGATCAGGTTGATGACCACGAAGAAGAAGGCAATCAAGACGAGGTAGGCGGCCATCACCGGGATATCGACCTCCGCCACCGCCTGGATGAACATCAACCCCATACCGGGCCATTGGAAGACAGACTCGGTGATGATCGCAAAGGCGATGATCGAGCCGAGCTGCAGCCCCGTGATCGTGATGACCGGGACCAGTGTATTCTTGAGCGCGATACTGAAATGCACATGGCTGTCCGGAAGGCCACGGGCGCGGCCGAATTTAACAAAGTCCGTTCGCAGCACTTCTAGCATCTCGGCACGCACTAGCCGCATTATCAAGGTCATCTGGAAGAGCGCTAGTGTGATCGCTGGCATGATAAGGCTGCGCAGGCCGTCAGCCGTTAGAAGGCCGGAGGTCCACCAGCCGATCGCGATGACATCGCCCCGCCCAAAGGTCGGTAGCCACCGTAGTATGACCCCGAAGAACAGGATCAGCAGGATCCCGATCAGGAAGGTCGGCAGCGAGATGCCGATTAGCGAGAGTGTCATGAAGGACCGGCTCAATAGGCCATAGCGCTTGAGGGCCGTATAGACCCCCATGGGTATCCCAACGGCGACTGCAAGGATTGCCGAGACCAGGGCCAGCTCCATCGTGGCCGGGAACCGCTCCGTGATCAGCGCGCTGACCGGGCGGCGGTGCTGGTAGGAAAAACCGAACTCGCCCTGGGCTGCATTGATGGCGAAACGAGCGAACTGAACAGGGAATGGATCGTCGAGTCCGAGGCGCTCACGCAGCTCGGCGCGCTCCTCAAGCGTCGTGTCTTGGCCGACCATGTTGTTGATCGGGTCACCCACGAAGCGGAATAATGCGAACGCGATCAGCGCAACCGCCAGCATGACGATGATCGATTGCAGAAGCCGTGCCGCGATGAAGCCGATCATGCCACTATCCACCCCCCGTCGCGTCGAAGACGCCCCGGGTCCGTATCCTCTTTATTCCTTTATGCGCCAGGACACGCGGCACTCCACATCTGCGTGCCCGGCGGCCCCTGAAACCCGGCCCACGCCTGCAGGGAGAGACGAAGGGGCGGACCGCCGGCCCACCCCTCGAATCCGCCTCTCAAACCTGCATGTCAGGTCAATTCCCGACCATCACGTAACGCAGGTCCAGCACATTGTCCGGGCGCTGCACCACAGTCACATTGTCGGAAACGCCCCAGGACAGCGGCTGTTGGTGCAACGGGATATGGCCGACTTCCTGGAGGTGGATCTCGAAAGCCTCATCGATCATGGCCTGACGCTTGGCCTGGTCGGTCTCGCCCTGGATCATCCGGGTCAGCTCAGTGACGCGTTCGTTGCAATAGCCGCCGAGGTTGAAGGCCCCCATACCTCCCTGCCGGCAGGACATCAGCGCACTCAGTGGATTATGGCTGTCGAATGTCGATGGCGTCCAGCCCAGCAAGAAGAACGAGGTGTCGTAATTGTTCTGCGCCAGCACCTTGCCGAAATATTTGGACTTGGTCTGGGCCAGCAAGTCCACTTTCACGCCGATTCGTGCCAGCATGGAAGCCGCTGCCTGGCAGATTTTCTCATCATTGACATAACGGTCGTTCGGGCAATCCATCGTGACTTCGAACCCGTCGGCGTAGCCCGCCTCCGCCATCAGCGCCTTCGCTTTATCGACATCGTAGGCAGGGCGCGCCTCGTTCAGCTGCGGGTTGAAGCCGTTGACGGCCGGCGCCACCATCAGACCGGTCGGCTGCGAGGCACCCCGCATCACCTTGGCCTTGATGGCGTCAACATTGATGGCGTGCATGAAGGCCTGGCGCACACGCATGTCCTTGAATGGGTTCTTGCCCTTGATGTTCGAATAGAGAAGCTCGGCGCGATCCTGGTCGAAACCGAGGAATATGGTGCGCGCCTCGGGCCCTGCCAGCGGCGCCACGCCGTCGGCCCCTTCCAGCCGCTCCCAGTCCTGCACCGGCACTGGATAGACCATGTCAACATCGCCCGAGATAAGGGCCGCCACGCGCGTCGCGTCCTGGCCGATCGGAGTGAACACCGCGGTGGTAACATTCGTCGGCGCGCGCCCCCAATAGTCCGGGTTGCGTTCCAGCAGGGTCTTCACGCCCGATTGGCGTTCGACCAGCCTGAAGGGGCCTGTGCCATTGGCGTTGAGATTGGCGAAATTCCCCTCGTCACCACCCTTGACATTCGTAGCTTCGAGCGCCCCGTTCGCCTCGGCCCACTCTCGGTCCATGATGTAGAAGATCTCGAGCTGATTCACCAGGATCGGGTCAGGGTTCGGGGTATGGAAATCGATCGTGTAGTCGTCGATGACCTCGGTCTTCTCGATCAGCCCGGCGACTACTTTCAGGTCCGAGCCTTCCGAGCGGATGCGTTCGACGGAGAACGCCACGTCCTCGGCGGTCAGCGGGTTGCCATTGTGGAACGTGACACCTTCACGGATCTTGAAGCGCCAGACTTTGGGCGAGATATTCTCCCAGGACTCAGCCAGCGCACCCACCGTCTCCATGGTCTCGTTGCGGATGACAAGACCTTCATAGATGTTGCGCTGGAAGCCTAGCGTCATCGTCTCAAACAGCCCGTGCGGGTCCATAGTCTGCACATCACCCTGGAAGGCCCATCGGAATGTCTCGGCCTGCGCCGGCATGTGAGCCCCGATGGCAGCACTGGCCAGGGCAACGGCGGCGATCGATTTCAAGCGCATTCTCTTTGTCTCCCGATTGCTGCGATTGCTGCGGTTCCCACCGGCAGCATCAATATTCATGGCTCTGTACCTATGATCCTGTCAGTCGACCCGGGCCTTGGCAACCCCGCGGGGCGCTAGCCGGAAACGAAGGCGGAAGCATGATTTGCCGTCAAAATACCGGGGGTTCGGGCGCAAAAACTCCCATCGCCGTCGAAACGCTGCTTCGAGGTGCCTGGCCGTCACCATCTGCGGCGCCCGTCTTGCAGACTGTGGCCGGTAGGCTACCCCGTATAGGCTCGAAGTCCTACCCGCGCGGCTGGCTCCTGTTTTCATGATACGGGGTGGTACAGCACCGCGTACACCATGAGGGTTTGGAGGGATATGACAGAAGGCGCGTAAGGCAGTGAGGCCCGACAGACAGGCGCTCCCCGCCGTCATAGCTGTCCTGCCGCCCCGACTCCGGGTCGCGCCGGCTTCATCCGCCAATGCTGCGCGTCCTATGGCGGCGTGGCGCGCGAGCGGCTGTCGCGCTTCGATTGAGGTGGCGGTGATTCGGCGACCAGTTGGCGGGCTTGAGCCGTCAGATCCCGCCCGGTGTCTGCTACTGCTTCGACCAGCGGCTCGATCCAGCGCTGGCCGTGGGCGGCAAGGCGGTGGATCAGGCCGATGGACCGCGACGGCTCGGGCGGAGCGAAACGCATGAAACGGAGGTCAGGAGACAGGGCGCTTTCGCAGGCCACAGCGGATTCCGGCAGCAGCGTAATGCCTGACCCGCCGGCAACCAGCCGCGACAGCGTCGCCAATGATCCGCAGCCGCGGTGGACCTCCTGCTGGCGCCACATCGAACAGACGCCCAACACCTGGTCGGCGAGGCAATGCCCGGCCGTCAGGGTCAACAGCGGCCCGATATCGGCCCGCGCCAAGTCTTCGGGACGCGGCACTTCGGCATGCGAGCGGACGGCATCCACAGGCCCGGCACGGCCTGCAACCAGGAACCGATCCTCGAACAATTCCTGCTCAGGCAGCTCGACCATGCCGAGCGGCAGCGAGAGAATAGCGGCGTCGAGACGGCCAGACTGGAGGTCCGATACCAACTCATCACCAGTCGCCTCGACGACGACAGGCTCGATGCGAGGTGTTGTTTCCTGCAGGCGCGCCAAGAGACCCGGCAGCAGGTAGGGTGCCAGAGTCGAAAGGATACCAAGAGCGACCGGTGCCCAGCCGTCATCGAATTGTTCCCCAAGGCGCTCGAGGAAATTGGTCTCGTCCAGAACCCGAAGAGCCTGGTCATGCGCTTCGCGGCCGAGTCGAGTGAGGTGAATCCCCCGGCTCTTCCGCTCGACCAGTGGCCCGCCAAGCACCGCCTCCAGCTCGCGAATCTGGAGCGATAGCGCGGGCTGCGATACTAATACGCTTTCAGCGGCGCGGCTGAAGGAGCCGTGCTCGACCAAGGCTTGGAAATAGCGCAATTGGCGCAGCGTGATAGGCAAGCGGCTGGCCTCCCGCCCAAGGCATCGAAACGCCTTATCCTAGCGAACTCATTCAGAAGGTCACGGCCTGCGTCACCGTGCAGCCGACGACCTCACCGGTCCAGCAGCCGCTTCAGATCATAGAGCCGTTCCAGCGCCTCCCGAGGGCTGAGCGCATCCGGGTCTAGGGCGGCAAGCGCCTGTTCGGCTTCGGACGGACTGGTTGCGGGCGGGTTGCGGGCGGCGGCAAAGAGCGGCAGGTCTTCAGCGAGGCGTGCGACGGCACCACCCTGCTCGCCAGTTTCCAGCAGGCGCAGCACTTCCTCCGCGCGCTCCACTACGGGGCGCGGCAAACCGGCGAGGCGGGCAACATGGATGCCATAGGATCGGTCCGCCGCACCCGGCACGACCTCGTGTAGAAAGACGACCGAGCCCTGCCATTCCTTGACCCGCATGGTGCGGAGTGCCAGGCGCTCGAGCTTGCCGGCCAGGAGGGTCAATTCATGGTAATGCGTCGCAAACAGCGCACGGCACTGGCAGGCCTCGTGAAGCTGCTCCACCACCGCCCAAGCGATGGAGAGGCCGTCAAAAGTCGCCGTGCCGCGCCCGATCTCATCGAGAATCACCAGCGAGCGCGTGCTGGCCTGGTTCAGGATCGCTGCCGTCTCCACCATCTCAACCATAAAGGTCGACTGGCCGCGCGCGAGGTCGTCCGATGCACCGACGCGACTGAACAATCGGTCCACCGCCCCGATATGTGCGCGTTCCGCCGGCACGAACCCGCCCATCTGGGCCAGGATGGCGATGAGCGCATTCTGGCGCAGGAACGTGCTCTTGCCGGCCATGTTCGGCCCCGTCACCAGCCAGAGCCTCTGTTCCGGACAGAGGTCACAATCATTGCCCACGAACGGCTCGTCCAGCGCCGCCTCGACGACCGGATGGCGCCCGCCCTCAACCTCGAAGGCAAAACTGTCGTCCACCAGCGGGCGGCTCCAATTGCATTCGACCGCAAGGGTGGCAAGTGCGCAGACGGCGTCGAGCAGGGCGAGTGCCGCTGCCGCCGCCGCGATCGTAGCACCCTGCTGCAACACCCCGGCCACAAGGCGTTCGAAGATGGCGAGTTCCCCCGCAAGTGCCTGCTCGGCCGCGCCAGCAATCTGCGCCTCCAGTTTACCGAGTTCCACCGTGGTGAAGCGTATGGCATTGGCCATGGTCTGGCGGTGGATGAAGACATCGTCGGCCATCAGGCGATCCGAGGCGGCCTGTGTGACCTCAACAAAATATCCGAGGATATTGTTGTGGCGAATCTTGAGTGCGGCAACGCCGGTCTCGGCCGCATAGCGTGCCTGAAGCCCCGCCACGGTCCTACGGCTGTCGTCGCGGAGTGCGCGCAGCCGGTCGAGTTCGTCATCATAGCCGGGGGCCACGAAGCCACCGTCGCGCACGGCCGCCGGCAGTTCGGGGCCCAGCGCCGCCGCCAGTGCCTCTGCCATCCTCTCATGGCCCCGGAGCGCGGTGCAGGCCTCCGCCAGCAGAGGCGGCGGCGCATCGAACAAGCCGGCGGCCTCGCCCGCCAGCCGAAGCGCGTCGCGAATCGCGGCGAGATCGCGTGGGCCGCCGCGGCCGAGGCCGAGCCGCGAGAGAGCTCGCTCCATGTCGGGTACGCGCTCAAGCCGGCCAGAAAGGTCCCGGCGGAGTGCCTCTTCGCGGCAGAACCGGTCCACTGCATCGTGGCGGGCGGCAATCGCGCCCGGATCGGTCAGCGGCGCAGCGAGCCATGCGGCCAGCAGCCGCCCACCGGCGGCGCTACGCGAACGGTCGATTGCAGAAAGCAGGCTACCCCGACGCTCTCCGCCAAGTGTTGCGGTCAACTCCAAATTGCGCCGTGTGGCGGGGTCGATCTCAAGTACCTCGCCAGAGCTGGACGGCCGAGGCCGCTCCAGGCGAGGTAGGCGGCCCTTCTGGGTAAGCTCCAGGTAATCGACCAGAAGCCCGCAGGCTGCAGTCTCGACGCGATCGAAGCGCCCAAAGCCTTCCAGCGTCGCGACCCCAAATGCTTCCAATAGGCGCCGATGTGCATTATCATCATCGAACCGCGCGGCTGGCAGCGGTGTCATCGCGGCTTCGAAGGCGACCGCGTCCAGTAGCTTCTCAGGCAGGACCAGTTCGGAGGGCTCGATCCGCGCAAGCAGGGCCGGCAGGTCCTGCAGCCCGACCCTCTCAACCCGGAATTCGCCGGTAGATATGTCAGCCCAGGCAAGCGCTGCCGCGCCGCCCTCCTCCGCCAGGACGGCCAGATAGTTGTGCCGCCGCGCGTCCAGCAATCCGTCTTCGGTCAGCGTGCCCGACGTGACCAGCCGCACCACCTCACGCGCCACCACCGCGCCGCTGCCGCGCCTGCGCGCCTCCGCCGGATCCTCGGTTTGCTCGCATATGGCAACCTTGAACCCCTTGCGGATCAACCGCTCCAGATAAGCTTCATGCGCCCGGACCGGTACGCCCGCCATCGGTATGTCTCGGCCGTCATGGCGCCCGCGTTTGGTGAGCGCGATGTCGAGCGCGCCCGCAGCCGCCACAGCGTCCTCGAAGAACAGTTCATAGAAATCCCCCATCCGGTAAAACAGCAGGTAGCCCGGATGCTCTTCGCGGATAGCGAGATATTGCGCCATCATCGGCGTGCTGCTGGCGGATCGGGCGGGCTTCATCTGTATCTGTCCGCGGCGGTTTCTCGGCAGGCTGGCGACCCCAGCATTCCGCATTCCATCCGTTTCGCCAATGCCGAGGGGCCCCAAGGGTCAGTGCCGAGCGGATAGCAGCGGGTTTCGCCGCCCGGACGGGACGGCATAGTGCGGTGGGAATTATCGGTATTCGAGCGGCTCAGCCAGGTTTGCAGGTGCCAGCACGGCGACATAGGCGGTGATAGCGTCGATGTCAGCGGGCGCAATCTCGAGCGGCGCGATGGGCGGCGGGCGCGCCTCGTCGAAGGGTAACGTGATTCCGGATACCTGTGTGAAGGCGGGATGTGGATTGAGCGTGAAGAAGGCGCGGAAACGGCGTTCCCAGTCGTCGAGCGTGCGCAGCATGGCGAAGGAAGGCGTAGAGCCGATGCCGCCCATGCGATTCTTCGGCCCGACGACATGGCAACGCCCACAATGGACCAACGCCAGGCGCGCGCCCGCTATCGTATCACCCGTCACTGCCAGCCCCTCCGCCGCCGTCTCGGTGCCCGCTGCCGGCGCATATAGCGATCTGCCGCCAGGCGCGAAGGACGCCACGGCGCGCTGGCCGATATCGGAGGTGAGCCAGTCGAGAAAGCGTTGCGCCAGCGCCATTTGCGTGCCGCGGCCGAAGCCGGCCCGATAGACAGTCTCACCGCTCCGGAAGACTGGACGGCCTTTGTTCACCGCCGACCCGACCAGGACATCCGCTCCAGAATCTGGTTCAAGCAGGATCGGAGTCGTGCGTATACCGGTCTTCAGCGAGAAGCGCGGCAACATGTGATTCAGCAGTCCGCTCTCGATCAGATCAGAGCTCGCCGCCACTGTTATGCGGCGTTCCTGCGCCTCTGCGTCGGCTGCCGCGCCCGCGAGCAACACGGCCAATGCAAGTGCATATCGAAGCGGCATAACCATCCCTCCCCCGCTGAGGAAAGGGCCAGCCTAGCAGCCGCGCGGACATAGCGGAGAGTCTAGGCTAAACTTCTGCCAGACTCGGATGAAGATGCGGGAGGAAAGTCCGATGAGCGACGATTTCAACATGTCGATGCGCAAATTCCTGAAGCAGGTCGGTGTTACCTCGCAACAGGCGATTGAGGAGGCCATGCGCAAGGCCGGGGTAGAGCAGACAACGGGCAAGAGTTTTGCTGCCCGCATGGTACTGACTGTGGACGGGCTCGATCTTATCCACAGCGTCGAAGGACATATCGACGGGAAGGCGGAATGACCACGACGCGCGAGGCGGTGCTGGCGGCGCTCAAGGGTGTCACCGACCCGATCAGCGGACAAGACCTTGTCTCCGCCGGCCCGGTGCGGGCGTTAACCGTGGACGGCGGCTCAGTGCGGTTTGTGCTGGAGATCGACCCGGCGCGCGCCGAACTCATGGAAGATGTACGCGCCAAAGCGGAAGCGGCAGTGCGCGCTGTACCGGGCGTCGAGCAAGTATCCGCTGTGATGACCGCCCACCGTGAGGCTTCACCAGAACTCGATTTGGGGCGCCGGCCCGAACCCGCCGGTCCTCGCCGGATAGCGGGCGTGGATCGCATTGTCGCCATCGCGTCCGGCAAAGGCGGCGTTGGCAAATCCACTGTCACCGCCAATCTGGCGGCGGCGCTGGCAGCCGAGGGGCGCCGCGTCGGCTTACTCGATGCCGATGTTTATGGGCCGTCACAGCCCCGTATGCTCGGTGTTTCCGGTCGCCCGGCTTCGCCGGACGGCAAGACCATCCTGCCGCTGCGCAACCACGGCGTCACCATGATGTCCATAGGGCTGATGACACGCGAGGACGAGGCGGTCGTCTGGCGCGGGCCAATGCTGATGGGCGCCCTGCAACAGATGATGAACCAGGTGCAATGGGGCGCGCTCGATGTCCTGCTGGTGGACCTGCCCCCCGGCACGGGCGATGTGCCGATGACGCTCTCGCAGAACGCCGAGGTCACTGGCGTGATCGTCGTCTCGACCCCGCAGGACGTGGCGCTGCTCGACGCCCGCAAGGGCGTGGACATGTTTCGCAAGATGTCCGTCCCGATCCTTGGCATGATCGAAAACATGTCCACACATATCTGCTCCAATTGCGGACATGAGGAGCATCTGTTTGGTCATGGCGGCGTGCGTGCTGAGGCGGAGAAGCTCGGCATCCCGTTGCTCGCCGAGATTCCGCTGGCACTCGGCATCCGACTTGCCTCCGATGGCGGCGCGCCCATAGTGGTGTCACGACCAACCTCGCCCGAAGCAGCAGCCTTCCGCCGCATCGCGCAATACATGATCGAGACCGAGGCCGGATGAGCGGGCCCGTCTTTCCGCCACTGTTACGTGGTGAGGCCGTCGAAGGGCGTACGGACCCCTTCGCCAAGGCTTGCGCGCTCGCGGCGCTGGGCTGCGACGGTGGAACCATCATCTACAATATCCGCGCGGACCGGCTGGCGGCGGCCATCGTGTTCGCCCCAGAAGTAGTGCTGGAGGATGCGATGGCGATGCTGCCGGCCTGCGGGGTCGGCTTCCAGAATGCGCTCGGCGCGCTCGCGCCGCCGGAAGTCGCCGTGCATCTTACCTGGTGGGGCGATATCCTTGTGAACGGTGCATCCTGCGGGCGGCTCCGCGCCGCCGCTGCCGATTGCGTGGCGGAAGAATCGCCAGACTGGCTGGTCGTCGGCCTTGAAGTGCCACTCATCGCCGGCGATGGGGAAATGCCCGGCGCTGCACCGGACAGGACATCGCTTTACGAAGAAGGCTGCGTAGAGGTCGCGCCCGATGGACTGCTGGAGAGTTGGGCGCGCCATACCCTGGTCTGGATCAACCGCTGGTCCGATGACGGGGTGGGTCCGCTGCACAGCGAGTGGCGCGGCCTCGCCCACGGCATTGGTGAGGACGTCACGGTGGACGGCCAGACAGGCCTCTTCGTCGGCGTAGATGAGCGCTTCGGCATGCTGCTGCGCAAGGGCGGGGCTACGAAGCTGCTGCCGCTGTCCAGCCTGCTGGAACGAGGGGAAAACAAATGAATCTCGCGCGCGCCATCCATTTCGACGAAAGCGATATGAGGATCTTCCACAGCCCGGCGCGCACTGGCGAATGGTGCGTTCCAGGCGGTTTCGAATTCTCCAACTGGAGCGAGGCAGATCTTGTTGGCAAAGCGCGGCAAGCCTTCGCCAACGGCTGGCTTGGTATCGAAACCTTTGGGCGCGTCACCTTCGTCGCTGTTACCGCAATCCGGGGGGAAGAGTTCGAGGCCCTGGCCGGGCGTCTCGCCGAGCATTTCGTCCAGATTTACGGCGCGCCCTCCATTGAGGCGGCACTGCCCATCGCGCAGGAAGAAATGGCGCATATGGCCGAACTCTGCGAGGACCACACGCCCAACACGCTCCTGACGGTCGCACGCGAACTCACGGAAGCAGGTGTCCGCGAGAGCTTCCGTGCTATAAAATCTCAAGAAGCCGGCCTCGAACAATTCGCCATCCATGGCGACCCGGAAGGATAATACCAGAGGCGGTTGCCACTGACTCATGAGGGGGATTCCCTGCCGGCCCGATTTCTGATTCAAGATGTGAGCCTTGGATTGGAGGGTTGTTATGGGAGTTGCACTTCCGTTGCGTGGAGACTTTGATGCCGCTGATCTGCGTGGTGTTGCGAAGCGGAGCCGGGATGGGGCGCAGAGCCGTCGCCTGCTTGCGC
>JAPORR010000173.1:3919-6212 GCA_026710105.1 Alphaproteobacteria bacterium | reverse complement strand
GAAGGCGGCGCGAACCATGTCCTCGCTGATGTTCTCCTCGTTTTCCGTGCGCAGATGCCCGAAACGAAGGGCGAACACCGTTCGGATACGCAGTTCATCGGGCTCGACATGTTCCGGGTTGCGGGGCTTGAGAAAACGGCCATGGACTCGCGATCTGACGGGATGCACGACCTTGACGAGGGTTTTGACACATTCGCCCGCAATCGCCGTGGCATCTGCGGTCTCCGACCAGGCATGCTGTTCCCAGAGCAGGTGCCATTGCTCGTCGAGCACTGCCTGAAGATTGCCCTGGCGGCAGTATTCCAGGACCAGGCGCCAATAGGCGGTATCGTCGCGCGAAGCCTTCTTTCCGGCGGAAAGCTGACGCAGAAGCGAAATGACGGCGGGCTGGTTGAACAGGCTCCAGAAGGCGGTGGCAATGCTGACGGCAAGCCTGCGACGGACAAGGCACCCGAGACCGGGTGATGAATTGAGACTGCGCAGGGCCAGTATCGCGGGGGAGCCGAGCGCGACCTCCGTCAACAGATCGACGAGGTCGGGCGGACGACGGCCCAGCTCCTCGGGCCGCAGATCGAGGAGGTCGTCGACATAGGCGCCCAACAGATCGGATTTCGGCAGCGTCCCGTCGCCTTCGACCGCCGTGATCCGATCGTCCCGCCAGGCCTCCAGGAAGTTGCGCAAGTCGGGGTCGAGCAACAGTGGCGCAGCCCATTCCCAGCGGTCGTCGACCGGACCGTCCTGCGGATCGGGGAGACCGGAGGCTGACAGCAAGGCTTCGATCGCTTCGCGAACAAATTTCTGGCGGTCGCGCCCCGGCGGAGCATCCAGAGGATGCGCCCGGTCGGCGAGCGGCAGGCAGGGCAGAAGGAGGAGAAGGAGACGGTGACGGGACCGGATGCGGGCCGCAGACTGGGTGAGGCGCAACAAGGGAACCTGTTGCTTGGCTGGCTCCAGGTAGGAGCCAATCCGCCTTTTCGTCATCCGCCCTCCCGTCATCCGTCGCTCGGCCTCGTAGCTGAGGACGGCGCTGACGACGTCCGGCACGACATTCCAGGCGGAGAACATCAGCGTCTTGGTAAGCCCCGCCTTGTCGCGGAAAGGACCTTCGAGCGGCCAGTAAGGCAGGGTCGGCGGCACCCACAGGAGACGCCAGATGTCCCGGTCGAGCTGATCGCTCACCATGTCGCGCATCTTCGGGTGCGCGGGATCGATCTCGGACCACTGCTGCAGGGCCTCCGCCGAAAGAAAGGCCTGCTCATGCGCCTGCAGCACCGAGGCGACCCTGGAAGGCGGAGCCTCATTGAGCCGTTCGTTGAACTTGTAGCCGCGCATGAAATGAACGAGATAGGGGGCCGACTTCCAGAACGGCATCGGATCGCGGTCGCCTACGGCTTGGAACAGGGCGTCCGCTGCAAGATATTGCCGGACGTCCTCCGGCTTGAGCGAGATCTTCGCTCCGGGCTCGTTCAGCATGGCGTCACGTTCTTCGCTGGCGGCAACCCTCTCGGTCCTGGCCATCACGGCCCGGAGACTGTTCTCGACCTCCGACTTCGCACCGGCGGCCGCCTGGAGCGAAACTGCATCGTCCGGCGTGGCCCGCTTCAGCGCATTGGCAAACCGGGCGAGACCTTGGGTCAGGTTGTCGACATCGCCGTCCCGACCGCCGAACAGGAACCGCGTCGTGGCCAGGAAATCCTCGTAGTGGTCCTCCTGCTCGATCTCGGCGTCGGTCGTGTAGAGCTTGTACGGCGTCGCCGAAAGAAGCAGGGTCGGCACAGGCCGGCCGTCATGCGCCTCGGCCTGGAACAGGGATTGCGCAAGCTCTGCGGCTTCGCTCCTGCGGTCTTCCCGGGTCTCGATCAACGGCTTGAATCGCTGGAACTCGTCGAGAATGATCAGATCCGGTTCGAGGACACGGATGCATGTCTCGGCCAGCAAACGCCGCAATTTGCCGATCAACTCGTCCCGTGCCCATCTCGCCTCTTCCGGCCAATGGGGCCGGTAACGACGGAACCAGGTGTCGAGAGCCTCGTGCAGCTTTTGCTGCAAGCCGGCCTGACGTCCGAATGCTTCGTCGAAGTCCCGCTGAATCCCGGGCTCGACCGGCAGCCCAGCGTCGAGGCCCTGCCGCCAACGATCTTTCCTCATCACCCGGCCCTGCAACAGGTTCTTCAGGGGCGTGGACCGCTCGACATGGGGGGCCAGGAGATGAAACAGCACTTCCCGCTCCCGGCGCTGGCCGCCGGAATGTCCCATGTCGAACGACGTGCCCGGCGTGAAGCTGACGAAATTC
>JAPORR010000173.1:0-3909 GCA_026710105.1 Alphaproteobacteria bacterium | reverse complement strand
ATTCAGCTTGTTGTCCATGAAACCGGGTCCGTTGTCGCGCGGTGCGAGTTCGGTCGCCAGCATGGTGAGACGGGTCGCCAGTGCGAAGGAGCGCTCGCCTCCGATCTGGAGTTTCGGCAGATTGGCACGGGCGATACCGGCATTGCTGCAGATATAGATGATGTCGATGCGACCCACGTCATCCCAGAGATGGTCGATCGTCCGCGCGATGATGCCTCGGGCGACCAACGTCTTGCCGAGACCGACTTCGTCTGCGACGAGGAAGCGCGAGGTGCTGTCGGCGTCCAGGAACAGCCGTCGGAACGCGTGGTCGACGGTGCGGCGCTGGAAGGGCTTCAGGGGTTTCAGGATGTCGTCGGCGTGCTGTCTGGTCATGAGCGGCCGTTCCTGGGCAGGGCCTCGTTCACGGCGTTCCAGACTTCGAGGAAGTCGTCCGGGACGATGCTGCGGCCTTCTTCCGTCTTCCGGAAATCCTCGATCAGGCGGCGTACCGGTTCCAGGCGGTCGGGGTCGCGGGAGGCGGCGCGAACAAGCTCCTCAAGCAGAGATTCGTCGTCCGGCCCGCTCACCCAAGGGCCAGCATCGCCGTTTGCATCGCCGCGCCCGGTCCAGTCGACCATTCCGTCAAGACCGCCCAGCAGCGCGCGAAGGAAGGCCATGAATCGTTGGGGGTCGCCGATCAGGCTCCTCAACACATGGTGCATGCGGTCCTCTGGCATGCCTTGGGCGGGAAGGCTGAGCGTGAAGGCAATATCTTCAACGCCCTCGACAGGAACATGCAGACGGAAGGCAACCAGCGTGGTGAGCCGCTGAATTGGCAGGGTCCAGGTCAAGGGGAGTTCGAGCGGCCGCGCCTGGTCCTCGGCGATCGAGATCGGCCATGCCCTGACCTCGACATCGGTGTTCGGGAGGGAGGCGTCGCCTTCAAGGTTCCACGCCCAAGTCTCGCCGGACGGAGAGCAGACGACCCGGAGGTCGGCATCGAGAAGCACGCCCCGGACAGTCTCCAGCCGTCCCAGCGCCTCTTCCGTCTCGGGCAGCACGGCCTCACTCTCGCCGCGTCGATAGGGCTCGCAGAGCTTCTCGAACCCGGACTCCAGAAAGCGTTCGATGCCGTATCCGCTTTTGCCGTCGCGGCGGCCCTTGCGGGCGCCCAGGGCAGCCATGACCTCGACATTCCTGCCGGTGAATGCCGAATGCGTCAGGTTCGCGGAGCCGACGAACCAGGAGACGTCCCAACCGTGCTCGACGGCCAGGAATTTGGCATGGAGCCCGGAGAGCATGCCGGCGTCCTCGTCGTGAGCGGCGTCCGAGAGCACGCAGACCCGGGTCCAATTGGCCAGCGCATCATCCGACAGCTTGTCCAGCTGGTCCCGGGAACTCACCAGAGTGCGCTTGCCCCTTCCCATCCGGGCGACTTCATTCAGGGCCGTGCTCCCGACGAATGGGGCAACCGCCAGAACGTCGTAGCCATCGGACATCGGCTGCCAGAGCCGACCTCTGGCGTGACGCCCGTCCATGCCCAGAACGTGGAACCTGACCGGGTCATCGGAAAAGCCTTCGGGGGCAGGAAATCGGGTGCGGGAGACCTCGTCGGCCAGCGCCTCCATCCTGTCGGAAAGGGATGGAGCCGGGCTTTCCGCGCAGAGTTCTGGGAGGCGCCGAACGAACTCGGCAAGCGGGCGGCTCCCGGCGGTCCGCTGCCTTGGCGCCGCTTCGCTCGCCAGCGCAATGTCCCACGAACGGTCGAAGGTGAGGTTCCGCGACAGGATGGCAACGCGTATCAGGGGCTTCCCGTCTTCCGACATGAATCGAAGCACCCAGACCTTGGGATGAAACGCCCCGCCTCCCGGCGCGCGCACAGGATGCAGGCTCGGTTCCAGCAGTGCGTAGAGCTCGCGTCTCTGGCGGGGGATGGCGATGCCGGCCCGATCCACGAAGACGTGAACTCGTTCGCCCGCCCGGCGCAGCGCCTCGAGAAGGAGAAGAGGATCGGCGAGGAGTTCCTCAAGGCTGTTGTCCGCGCGGGCGACAAGGCTCAATGGCAGCGCAAGCATGGTTTCCAGATTGAGCGTGTAGGTTGTCAGCAGCGCGAAATCGAGGTCGTAGCCGCCCGGCGGGCGCAGCAGGTCGAAGGCGACAGTCCGGGAGTCGGGCGAGAGCATCAGGCCGCGAGCCCCTGCTGCAGATCAAGAAGCATCCGGCGAACCCGACCCCACCTGAAGTCCATCCGCCCGACACCGACGCGACTGTTCCAGTCGAGCAGCCGGGCCGCGTTGTGCAGGCGCGCTCGCGGTCCCTTCAGTTGTCGTTCCCGAGTCTCGATCAGGTTGCGCAATTCGAGATCGTCCGGGATCGTGTCAGGATCGATATCGGCAAGCCGTTTCGACCATGTCTCCACGAACAGGCGCTGCGGACCGGGAACACGGACCTTGCGGGATGCTGCAAAGGACCAGAGATGGCGCGGATCATGGCTGTCTTCCGCAGCTTCCTTTGCCGCCCATTCAGCGATTTCCTGCCTGTAGCGATCAACCTGCTTGCAGCGATCAATATACGCGTCATCGCCGCCATGCTCCGTGTGGAAACGCTCGGCGAGCAGCAGGTTGTACAAAAGCGCCATCCCCTCCACATGGAGGGAGAAGCGGCGGGCGAGTTCGATTTTGTCCCGAATGTCGGACTGGGCATGTCCTGCGGCGCTGTCGTCCCAAAAGCAGCCGTCTGCCGGCGCGTCCGATCCCTCGCGGGCAAGCCAGGCGAGCAGGGTGCCGGCGCAGCGCTCTTCCAGGCGGCCCCGAAGGAACTCGGCCTCCTTGCGCGTCAGGTCGAACGAGGCCTCTTGCGGGAATGTTGCCGGAGGACCCGGCATACGGGGATGCCAGTTCGGTTGGCGTGTCTCGACGATCCCCGGGTCGTCCGTAGCCGCTTCCGCACTGTACCCGCGAACGAGGCCGGTGAAGTGCGTATGATACCAACCCTGGGGCCGCTCATGCATGAACAGGCCCCAGCGCACCAGCACCGTCCAGTAGACCGAACTCGGCCGCCGGGACAGGGACCCGCGAGCCTTTTCACCGATTACGCCCTGAGACGTGCCGTTTTCCAGAAGCGGCCCGATCAGGTCGAGTTCCGCCTTCTGCAATTGCGCGGACACATCGGATGCGGCGACTCTTCTTGCTTCAAGCTGGCGGTATATCCACGGAACGAACAGCGCGTAGCGCAATCGCGTCTGGATCGTGGAGGTTCCGGGGAACAGGGCTTCGGAAAGCGCATTACGAAGGCTGCCGAGGCCCATTTCGTCGACGGTCCCCTGCTCCTTGAAAAGGTCCAGAACCTGCCGCATCCGGTCCCGATCGCTCGCCGTCAGGTCGAGCCAGGTCAGCGTCGCGCTCATGGTCTTGCTTCCGCCGGATCGAAATCGGATTGCGGAGCGTCGATGAAATGCTGGAAGTGCTGCTCCGCAACGCCCTTCATAATGGGAGACGGCGGAGGATCAAGGCCGGGCTGCGCCGGTATCTCGGTGCGGCGCGACGATCACGGTGAGCCAGTGGGCGACAGCAGGCCTTGCCATCAAAGCAGCCTGCCCTGCTGCGGTCGCTGGTGGGGCACATCCTTGGCCCCTTGCCCTTTCTGCCGTCCGGGCATCCCGGTTTCTTTCGGTCCGACCGGCATGAAGGCGGCAGCGATCACCTCCGCGCGCGCCTCGCCGAACACGGAATGAAGCCTGGCGACGGCCTCAGCGCGTCGGCCGTCCCGAAGCATCCCTTCTAGCCGCTCCCGAAGCAGGTCCCGGGCGAGTGCACCGAAGCGGGCAGACACGTCGTCTCGCGCGCTTTCAGCGATGTCTCCAGCAACGCAGGAAATGCGGCGCTGCTGCTCTTCATCCAGCACCAGTGGCGGGGCGGCGGTCTTCCC
>JAPORR010000105.1 GCA_026710105.1 Alphaproteobacteria bacterium | reverse complement strand
GCATTTCGGAACGCCTTCCATAGTAAGGTAGCGACGGACAGTCGGAGGATTTACGCCATGGAACGGATATGTGCGAACCCGGAAACGGTCATGGCCTTGGAGGCGGGTCCCCTGCTCCTATCAATCTAACACACTTGAGTCCGTCGTTTCTTCTCCTTGCGATGTCTTCCTCCGGCCTGCGGAAGCCATATGCACTTTGCAACCAGAACACTAGACTCGGCGCATGGACTGGTTGAGCCCCGAGGAATGGCAGGCAGTGGCGCTCTCGCTCCGTGTCGCGTTCTGGGCCACGCTCGTGAGCCTGCCGCTCGGGATCATGACTGCCTATGCGCTCGCACGCTGGCGCTTTCCTGGGCGGCAGCTTCTGAACGGTCTGGTGCATCTGCCGCTCATTCTGCCGCCGGTGGCAACAGGCTACCTGCTGCTACTAGCGTTCGGCGTGCGCGGGCCGCTCGGCGGCCTGTTCGCGGAGGTCGGTATCGTTTTCGCCTTTCGCTGGACGGGCGCGGCGCTGGCAGCAGCGGTCATGGCCTTCCCGCTCATGGTCCGCGCCATCCGTCTGTCCATTGAGGCGGCGGATCCGAAATTGGAGCAGGCGGGTGCCACGCTGGGCGCCGCCAGCCCCTGGGTCTTCGCAACCGTGACCCTGCCGCTCGTGCTGCCGGGCATCGTCGCAGGGGCGATTCTTGCCTTCGCCAAAGCGATGGGAGAATTCGGGGCGACGATCACCTTCGTCTCAAACATCCCCGGCCAGACACAGACCCTGCCGACGGCCATTTATGCCTTCCTCCAGACGCCCGGCGGCGAGGCATCCGCGCTCCGCCTAGTGGGTATCGCCGTCATCGTCTCGATGGCAGCGCTGCTGCTTTCCGAGCTTGTCGCGCGGCGCGTCGCGAGACGGGTGGCCGGGGCATGACGCTCTCCGTCGCCATCCGCCACGCCTTTCCCGGCTTTGCGCTCGATATCGCCTTCGAGGCGCCGCCCGGCGTGACGGTGCTGTTCGGGCGCTCCGGCTCCGGCAAGACCACCACCGTCAACGCTGTTGCAGGGTTATTGAGGCCGGAGGCCGGGCGCGCGGTTGCGGATGGCTGGGTGCTGTTCGATACGGCGCGCGGTGCCTGGCTGCCGCCGCACCGCCGCCGACTCGGCTACATCTTCCAGGAGGGGCGGCTCTTTCCACATCTGACCGTGCGCCAGAACCTGCTTTACGGGCGCTGGTTCGCACCAAAGGACGGGCAGCGTGAGGATATGGGGCGCATTGTGGACATGCTCGGCGTTGGGCATCTTCTCGGCCGCCGCCCTGGCGCGCTGTCGAGTGGCGAGAAGCAGCGGGTGGCGATCGGGCGGGCCTTGCTCGCAAGCCCCCGGCTCATCCTCGCCGACGAGCCACTGGCCTCGCTGGACGAGGCGCGCAAGGCGGAAATCCTACCCTATTTCGAGCGGCTGAGGGACGAGGTATCCGTGCCCATGCTCTATGTCAGCCACTCCGCGGCCGAGGTGGCGCGGCTTGCGACCACGGTGATCGCGCTGCAGGACGGGCGCGTCCTGCGCCAGGGGCCTGCGGTCGAGGTGCTTGGCGACCCAACAGTCACGCCACTCGGTGCGCGCGGCGCGGGCGCGGTGCTGGAAGCAGCTGTCGTCTGCCACCACGCCGACGGACTGTCCGAAATAGAGGCTGGCGGCGTGCGCCTGTTCCTGCCGAGAGCGCCGCATGCGCCCGGCAGCCGCATCCGAGTCCGAATCGCAGCGCATGAGGTGCTGCTATCCAGGCAGAAGCCAGAGGGTCTCTCGGCACTAAACATCCTGCCTGGCACGGTCGAATCGATCCGGACGGGCGCTGGGCCAGGCGCCCTTGTTTCCGTCCGGACGGCCGCCGGTGCCATCCTTTCTCGCTCGACCCGCCGCTCCACCGAGGCGCTGGGGCTGGTGGAGGGCACCCAGTGCCACGCCGTCATCAAGACCGTCGCCATCGCCCCGGAAGGCGTGGGCGCCGCCTACCCAGTAGGTGAAGACAGCGACTAAACTGGGCGGCCGCCGCTATCACGGGAATGGCGTCAAAACCTTCCGTCAATTTTGTCGATTTATGATGTTTTTTGTGCTTTTCTTCCGAGCAACAGGAGGAAATCCGGGTGGAAAGCGTCTGGAGGATTTTCGCAGAAGCGGTGGGCCTGATCCTCGATTGGGACTCCGACCTCATCGAAATCATTGGCCTGTCGCTGCGCGTCACGCTCGCCGCCGTGGCAGTCTCCTGCGCCATCGGCCTGCCGCTCGGTGCCACTGTGGGCGCGTTCCGCTTTCCGGGGCGGACGGCCATCATCGTCCTCCTGAATGCACTGATGGGGCTACCGCCCGTCGTGGTGGGACTGATCGCTTATATGATGTTGTCGGCTGCCGGGCCGCTCGGCCCACTGGAGCTGCTCTACACCCCGGCGGCGATGATGATCGCGCAGACGATTCTCGTCACGCCTATCGTCGCGGCGCTGAGCCGGCAGGTAGTAGAGGACTACTACTGCGAATATGCCGAGCAGTTCGCCTCGCTCGGCGTAGGCCCCTTCGACCGGGTGACCGCGCTGCTGCGGGACGCCCGCTACAGCCTGCTCACCGTGGCACTTGCCGGTTTCGGCCGTGCAGTGGCGGAGGTGGGCGCTGTCATCATCGTCGGCGGCAATATCAATCATGCGACCCGCGTGATGACCACAGCGATCGCACTGGAGACCTCGAAGGGCAATCTCGAACTCGCGCTCGCGCTCGGCGTCGTGCTGCTTGCCATCGCCGTGGCAGTGAACGGGGCCGCAATGACGCTCCGGGCCTCAGCGGTCCGCATGGCCTATGCTTGAGGCGGTATTCGATATGGCGGCGCCGGGAGCAGAAGCCGCCGCACCGTCCCCGGCCCTACTGAGCGCACGGGGCCTCTGCTTCGATGCGGGCGGCAAGCAGCTGATCGACGGGATCGATATCGACATCCGCCCCGGCAGGTGCATGGTGGTGATGGGGGCCAACGGTGCCGGCAAAAGCCTGTTGCTGCGCTTGCTGCACGGCCTGATCCACCCGACTGCGGGCGAGGTGCTCTGGCAGGGACGACCGCTCGACCGTGACGGCCGCTACGCTCAGGCAATGGTGTTCCAGCGCCCAGTGCTGCTGCGCCGCTCGGTGCGCGCCAATCTGCGCTTCGCGCTTGCCGTGCGCGGCGTTTCGAGACAGGAACGCGCGGTGCGGGAGGCTGAAGCGATAAGGCGCTCCCGACTCGGAGACCTGTTGAACCGGCCGGCACGCGTGCTGTCCGGCGGCGAGCAGCAGCGGCTTGCAGTCGTGCGCGCGCTCGCCTGCGCGCCCGGCCTGCTGTTCCTGGACGAGCCGACGGCCAATCTCGATCCGGGTTCGACCCATGCCATCGAGCAATTAGTAACGAAAGCGCATGGAAGCGGCGTCACCATCGTGCTCGTCACGCACGACACCGGCCAGGCGCGGCGCCTCGGTGACGACCTCGTCTTCTTGCATGGCGGGCGCGTTGCGGAGGCTGGGTGCGTGTCGACGGTGCTGGATGCGCCGCGCTCGGAAGCCGCCCGTGCCTGGCTGGAGGGCCGCCTCTATCCTGCCCCCCAACCTGCTCCGAAGGCCTGAACTCGAATCGAGGCGCTATATGGGCACACGCATTCTCTCCTCCCTCATCGCCCTAGCACTCGTCGCCCTGGGGGCGATCCATCCCGCAGCAGCAGACCGCTTTATCATCGTCCAGTCCACCACCTCGACCCAGAACTCCGGCCTCTACGACCATATCCTGCCGCTGTTCCGCGACCGAACCGGTATCGAGGTGCGGGTCGTCGCGGTCGGCACGGGCCAGGCGATCCGGAATGCCGCGAACGGCGATGGCGATGTGCTCCTCGTCCACGCGAGGGCCGCGGAAGAGCAATTCGTGGCCGATGGTTACGGGCTCAGTCGCGCCGATGTCATGTATAATGACTTCGTCATCGTCGGGCCGGGCTCCGATCCCGCCGGGGTGGCAGGCATGCGCGACGCCGCGGCGGCGCTGGCCCGGATTGCCAGAGCCGAGGCACCCTTCGTCTCGCGCGGCGACGACAGCGGCACACACAAGGCAGAGCGCCGACTCTGGCAGGAAGCTGGGGTCAATGTGACTGGCGCTTCGGGCAGCTGGTATCGCGAAACGGGTTCGGGCATGGGCGCAACCCTCAATATCGCTGCCGGCATGGGCGCCTATGCCATCACAGACCGCGCCACATGGGCGGGCTTCGGTAACAAGGGCAACCGCCGGATTCTGGTCGAGGGTGACCCCAAGCTATTCAACCAGTATGGCGTCGTGTTGGTGAACCCCAAAAGGCGCCCGCAGGCAAAAGCTGGCCTGGCGAAACAATTCGTCGCGTGGATCCTCTCTGAGGAAGGCCAGGCGGCCATCGCGTCCTACAGGGTGGATGGACGGCAGCTCTTTTTCCCAAACGCTGGCGGCTGACGCGGCGCGCGCGTCAAGGCGACAACCAGCGAACCGCGCCGGCTTCAGACAGATCATAGCCCCCCATCGCGGCCGCCTTGCGCCGGAAGGCGGCGCTCTGCGCGAAGCTTGCGAGGGCCTGCACCCGGTCGGTGAAATAGGTGCGCCGGTCGATCAGCAGGTCGAACCGCTCTCGGACTAGCGGCAGGAACGGCAGTTGGAACTGCCGCGCCATCGCCTCGATGCCAGGCGCTGCATCTGCCTCTCCTGCCACGACCGCGGCCGCCGCATCGCTTTCCGTCCGCGCGAGGTCTGCAGTCGGCGCGAGGTCTGCCGCGGTCAACCCTTCCTTCGACAGAAACGCCTCGAAAAGCGCCGCCGCGCCCGCGCCCGGCTGGCGCATGGCGACCCGCCTACCCTTGAGGTCGGAGACACGGCGCACCCGGCCACGCATGGCCTCCGATAGCACGAGGCCCCGTGCCCGTCCCGCCCATGTAATCAACACTGCCCCGTGGAGGCCGCACCCGGCGACCGTGCGGATGTTCCAGTCGGTCTCTTCCGGGATATGCAGCCCCGCAAGCGCGGCACGGCCGCTGGCGAAGGCATCGAGGCCGTCTAGACTGCCGTTCCAGAGCGTCGGCAGCCCCGAGCCGGATTCGCGCACCGCCCAGTCGAGAAGAGGGTCATGAGAGCCGGTCAACACATCCGGGCGCTCCGACGGCGCGGCCGCGCCACCACCCTCGATCCACGCTAGGATTTCTGTGCGTGGAAAGAGCAACTTACCCGTGATTCGACGATGCGGAATCCCGTCTGCGGCGGCAAGGTCATATACCTTGCGTTCCTTCACGCGCAGCAGTGCTGCCACCTCCTTGGTGGTCAGATAAGGCGGTAGTGCGCCGTCGGCTTTGTCCCGGACATCCTCGGCCATGACCGCTGTAAATATCACGCTCTGCAGGGCAATGCCCGCCGGTGCCGGCGAAGGTCGTAGCCAGGCCAATCCAAACCCCGGTAAATTGCCGCCTTTCCCGTTCTCGTCCTCCGGTGCGTCCAAAACATGATCCAGGCGATTGCAACCCTCCTGTTTTTCCAATTGGCTGGTGAAGTGCTGGCGCGGCTCGCGGCGCTGCCAGTGCCCGGCCCTATCCTCGGCCTGGTCCTGCTGCTGGTCATCCTTGCGCTGCGTGGAGACGTTCCCAGAGCACTGCAAGAGGTGTCCTCCACCATCCTGCGCCACCTCTCGCTCCTGTTCGTTCCCGCTGGGGTTGGGCTGGTTCTGCAGGTCGCCCGCATCCGCGCCGAATGGGACACGATCGCTGCAGCGCTGGCCGGCAGCACGGCGCTGACCCTGATCGTAACCGCTGTCGTCTTCAGACTGTTCTCGAGCACCCCGGCGGGCGGGCGGCCATGACGGGCGACATGCCCACAGCGCTGGGAGACATCTGGGTCTATCTCTCGACCCAACCGCTGCTGTGGCTGGCCGCAACTCTAGCTGCCTACGCCCTGGGTGACTGGCTTTACCGGCGGAGCGGCGAACGGGCTGCGGTTAATGCTGTGGCGATCGCAATCGCACTGCTGATCGGCTTGCTCGCACTGACAGGTACTAGCTATGAGCAATATTTCGAGGGGGCACAGTTCGTGCATTTCATGCTCGGGCCGGCCGTGGTCGCGCTTGCCGTGCCACTACACCGCAATCGTCAGGCGATCCGGCAAGCGCTGATGCCGATCGTGGCGGCGCTCGGTGCTGGTGCGACAACCGCCATCGTCTCGGCGCTTGCCATCGCTCATGCGCTGGGCGGCTCTTCCGAAATCATGGCCTCAC
>JAPORR010000010.1 GCA_026710105.1 Alphaproteobacteria bacterium | reverse complement strand
GGGGCTCAATGAAGGCCATGTAGTCGTCGAAAACGTCGTCCCAGGAGGAGGTGCCAAGCTGCACGGTGCGGTAGCGCTTGCCTTGGAAGCCGGTCCGGTGGCCTGCCTCGTCGCGGATCGTGCGGAGCCGCGTGCGGGCCTGTGCGCGGCCAGTGTTGAAGGGGGGGTCGATATAGATGAGGTCAAACCCGCCGTCCTCAAAGCGCCGGAGCACCTCCAGATTGTCACCTAGATGGATTTCGAGCTGAGAGACGTGCTTCAATTGTAGAATGCCTCGAACGCCGCGCCAACGCGCTCGATATCCCCCAGCTCGATATCCCGATGCACCACTAGCCGTGTCACCGGCCCGGGCGCCGCGATGACGATATGGCGCGTTTCCAGATGCCGCCTGAGCGCGGCCCCGCCCGGCAGGTCGGCATAAACCATATTGGTAGAGACTCGATGCACCTCGACCAAGGGCGCGAGCCGTTCACCGAGCGCGGCGGCGAGCGCATGATCGTCTGCGAGGCGTTCGACATGGGCATCGAGCGCATACAGGCCGGCCGCTGCGAGCACGCCGGACTGGCGCATGGCGCCACCAAGAATCTTGCGGATCCGCCGTCCGCGCCGGATGAACGCCTCGTTCCCGGCAAGCACTGTGCCAGCCGGCGCGCCGAGGCCCTTGGAAAGGCAGAGCGAGACGGAATCGGCACCTGCGGCGACGGCAGCCGGCGTCTTGTCGGTCGCCACGGCGGCATTCAGAAGCCGGGCTCCGTCGAGGTGCACCTTGAGCCCGTGTTCGCGGGCGAGTGCGCAAACCGCTTCCATGTATCCATCAGGTAGCACGCGGCCGTACATCGTGTTCTCCACCGCAACCAGCTGCAATTCCGGGCGGTGAAAGTCTTCAGGGCGGATCGCGGCCCGCAGCCGGTCGAGGGCCACCGTGCCGTCCTCCTCCACGGGCAGCGTGATTGGTACGATGGAGCCCAGCACGGCAGCACCGCCCGCCTCCGAGGCGACGGTGTGGTAGGTCTCGCCCGTCAGATAGGCCTCGCCACGCCCGCAATGGCTCATCAGCGCTGTCAGGTTCGCCTGCGTACCGGAGGGAAGGAACAGGCCTGCCTCCAGCCCCAACATGTCGGCCACGCGTGCTTCCAGCCTGGCGACGGTTGGGTCCTCGCCATAAATGTCGTCGCCGAGTTCCGCCGCCGCCATGATCCGGCGCATGACCAGCGTCGGCAGGGTGACGGTGTCGCTACGCAGGTCGATTCGGCGGTTGGCCATGCCGTTTCGCTCCATATCAGGCTGCCTCCCGGCGGCCGAGCCAGAGGTCGAGATCGGCACGCGCCCGGGTCGTATGCGCGCGCTTGCGTTCGCGGCCTCGGAAGTGTCCGTCCAGCGGCGGGAAGAGACCGAAATTGATATTCATCGGCTGGTAAGCGCCGGCGGCCTCAGGCCTTGACCCGGTGACATGGCGGAGCAGCGCGCCGAGCGCCGTGGTCGCGGGCGGTGCCTCCGTCTCCCCAGCCGCAAAACGCCCGGCGAGCAGCCCCAGTGCGGCGCTCTCGACATAACCCTCGACGCCTGCAATCTGGCCGGCGAAACGCAGATGCAGGGCCGTCTTCAAGCGCAATTGCTTGTCCAGCAGTGCCGGCGCGTCGATGAAGCTGTTGCGGTGGATGCCGCCGAGCCTTGCGAAGCGCGCTCTTTCGAGGCCAGGAATCATCCGGAACACGCGCGCCTGCTCGGCGTGGCGCAGCTTGGTCTGGAAGCCGACGATGTTGTAGAGGGTGCCGAGTGCATTGTCGCGGCGAAGCTGGACGACGGCATGGGGTCGGCGGCCAGTGCGCGGGTCGGTCAGGCCCACAGGCTTCATCGGCCCGAAACGCAGCGTCTCGGGCCCACGCGCCGCCATGACCTCGACCGGCAGGCAGCCTTCGAACCAGGGCGTGACCGCCTCCCATTCCTTGAACTCGATCCGGTCTGCCTCCAGCAGCGCCCGGATGAAGGCGTCGTAGCCGGCCTCGTCGAGCGGGCAGTTGATATAATCGGCCCCGCTGCCCGCCGGGCCCGGCTTGTCGTAGCGAGACTGAAACCAGGCGGTATCAAGGTCGATGGACTCGGCATAGACGATGGGCGCAATAGCGTCGAAGAAGGCGAGTGCCTCGCGCCCTGTTAGCGCGCTAATCGCGTCCGCAAGCGCACCGTCGGTCAGCGGCCCAGTCGCGATAATGACGGCACCGGTTTCCGGCAGCTGGTCGATGCGCCGGCGCTCGACTGCGACAAGCGGCGCGGCCTCCAGCGCGGTGGTGACAGCGTCAGCGAAGTCCTCCCGGTCCACGGCGAGCGCGCCGCCGGCTGGCAGCCTTGTGCGATCAGCGCAGGCCATGATGAGCGAGCCGGCCCGGCGCATCTCCTCGTGCAGCAGGCCGACTGCATTGTGCTCGAAATCGTCCGAGCGGAAGGAGTTGGAACAAACGAGTTCCGCCAGCTTCCGTGTCTTGTGTGCAGGCGTCAGCGTTTCGGGGCGCATCTCGTGAAGCACCGAGCGCACGCCGTGCCGCGCAAGCTGCCAGCAGGCTTCAGCCCCGGCGAGCCCGCCGCCGATGATCTGGACCGGAGTATCCGCGCAAGCAGCCATGATCGTCTTATACCCCTCCATCGCTGCCGCCTACCAGCGGCATGCGTGGAGCAGGTCACGCAGGACGCCCCGACCGCGGCAAGGGCCGCCACCGCATGACGGGAGACAGGTCTCCCTTACGGCAGCCGGTCGCCGTCCTCATAGCGTTGCCAGGCGCTGATCTGAAGCGGCGAGCTGCGCACATGCATCACAACCGGATGCGAGCGGACGGCAAAGGCCCGTGCGACCGCATCGGCGACCTGCGACTCCGCCTCGATGGTTATGCCCTCTGCGCCGAAGGAGCGCGCCCAAGCGGCGAAATCGGGGTTGGTGAGGCGTGTGCCGGCCATGAAGGGGCGACCCGGATAGCGCAGATGGCTGTGCATGCCGATGGTGCCGTACATGCCGTTGTCGGCGATCACCGCGATCAGGGCGGCACCGTACTGGCAGGCTGTAGCGAGTTCATTACCCATCATCAGCGCGCCGCCATCGCCCATAAAGGCGACGACCTGCGTGCCGGGTCGGCGAATCGCGGCGGCGACCGCCATCGGCATGCCGGAGCCCATTGCGCCCACCACCGAGGCCAGGAACACCTGTCCCTGCCGGAAACCGATATGACGGTGCAGGAAGGTCGCGAAATTGCCGGCGTCGGACGTGACGGTGGCGTCCGGGGCGAGATGCTTGCCGATCTCCGCCACAACGGCCGAAAAGTTGACGCCATCCTCCGCCGGTTCCCAAGGCTGCTCCAGCAGGCGGCGGTGGGTCTTGTGCAGCCCGTCTACCCAGCTCTGACGGCGCGCGCCATCAGCAGGCGCCGGGCGGGCGAGCAGCGCTTTCACCACCTCGTGCGGGCTGGCTGCGATGCCGAGCGCCGGGCGCCAGACCCGTCCGATCTCGTCCGGATCTGGCCAGATATGGACCAGCGGTAATTGCGGCTCGGGCGCGGTCGGGAACGTGTAAGACTGGCTCACGCTGTCAGTCAGCCGTTCGCCGAGTGCGATCATCAAGTCGGACCGCTTCATTTCATCGAGCAGCTCCTGCGGCACCCTGAGACCCATATAGCCGCCGTGGTTTGGGTGGTCATAGTCGAAAAGCTGCGGCCGGCGGTGGGTTGGCACGACCGGCAGCACCCAGCGTTCCGCGAGGCGCATGAGATCACCGAACAGCGTTGGATCGCGCACGGCATCTGCCATGGCGGCCCCGCCTGCCAGCAGTAGCGGGCGTTCAGCCGCCTCGATCATGGCGATGAGTGCCTCGACATCATCGGGCCGGGGGCCTGGGACCGGCCGGGGACGGGGTGAGGCAAGCGGTGTCGCTGTCTCCTCGTCGAAAATGTCTTCTGGCAGGACCACTGCCACAGGCCCCGGCGTGCCGGATTCGGCGAGGTGGAAGGCGCGTGCCACCGCTTCCGAGGCCTGTTCTGGTTCGTTCACCTCGATCACCTCCTTGGAGATGTCCGAGAGCAGGCGCGAATAGTTCTGCTCCTGGAGTGCGAGGCGGCCCATGTCGGGCCGCTCGACCTGCCCTATCAGCATCACCAGCGGCGTCGCGTCATGCCAGGCGGAATGCATAGCGACCAGCCCATTGGCGAGGCCCGGCCCGCGTGAGACCATGGCGACGCCCGCGCGGTCCCGCATCCGCCCGTCAGCGGCGGCCATGAAGCCTGCGCCCGCCTCGTGCCGGCACACTGCGACCTGGATCGAATTGCGTTCGACCATGGTGCTGGTGAGACCGATATAGCTTTCGCCGGGCACACAATAGACGCGGTCCACATCATGCGCCTCCAGACTTTCCACCAGTAGGCGGGCAACGGTTCTGTTCTCCGGCATGGCCTCTCGGGTCCTCTTAATCGGAATTCTGCACATGACCCTAGCCCAGATTTCTCACCGAGGGTAGGTGCATCGGGACACTGCATGTGAGAAAGTTCTTTTACAACAAAGACTTGTCCGGTTGCAGAGGAGTTCCCCGATGCGCACAGAGTGTAACCTGACCTCGATGCGATTTGCACGTCTAAAGGGCCGCGATGTTGTGGCGGATTTCAGGGGCGGGACGATGACCTCGGACGCGGGCGCGCTGCTTCTGGGGACGACGGACCGGGCAATAGGTCTTGTGGCACGGTTTTCGGCTTGTTTTTCGGACGGTCGGGCGGCGGATCGTGTTGTGCACGATGTGGAGACGCTGGTGGGGCAGCGGGTGTTCGGGATCGCGCTACGAGGACGTTGTGGACCATGACGAGTTGCGCCACGACCCGGTTCTGGGTGCGGTTCTGGGCCGGTTGGAGGCGCGGCGGCGTGATTGCGCGCCGCTGAAGTCGACGCTGAACCGTCTGGAGCACGCGCCGGCGGGGGCACATCGTTATCGCCGGATCGACGCGGCGGCGATTGAGGCGCTGTTCGTGGATTTGTTTCTCGACGCCCACGAGGATGCGCCGGAGTGCGGCTGGTGCTCGATCTCGACGCCACCGACGACCCGCTGCACGGCCGTCAGGAGGGCCGCTTCTTCCATGGCTATTACGATTGCTACCTGCCGCTCTACATCTTCTGGCCGCGAAGCTGAGGGGCGCCAACATCGATGCCAGCGCCGGGGCGGTCGAGGAGGTGGCGCGGATCGTCGGGCAAATCCGCGCCCGCTGGGTCGAGATCGTGCTGCGTGCTGATTCGGGCTTCGCCCGCGAGCCGCCTGGTGCGAGGCGAACCGGGTCGATTACGTCTCTGGCGCGCAACGCGCGTCTGGTGGCTAGCTTGCAACCGGCCCTGGACCGAGGCGCGCTCGCGGGAGAGCGGCGAGCCTGTTCACCGAGTTCCGCTATCGCACGCTGAAGACATGGTCGCGCCTGCGCCGGGTCGTCGGCAAGGCGGAGTGGCTGCCGCGCAGCGCCAATCCGCGCTTCATCGTCACTTCGCCGCCATCGACCGGTGGGTCCTCTACGAACGGCTCTACTGCGCCAGAGGCGAGATGGAGAACCGTATCAAGGAGTGCCAGCTCGACCTCTTCGCTGACCGCACCGCCACCATGCGCGCCAACCAACTTCGCCTCTGGTTCGCCTCCATGGCCTATGTCCTGCTCTCCGCCCTGAGGCGTATCGCACTTGCCGGAACCCGTCTCGCCACATGCGGCTCGATCCGACTCAAGCTCCTCAAGATCGGCGCCCAGGTCCGGCTCAGCGGAAGGCGTATCCGCATCGCCTGTCCCCATGCCGATACCTTCGCCCAGGCCCACCACCGATTATGCAGCTGACCCCGGCCCAAGGCCTCAACTCAACCCGCCCGACAACAACAGGAAAACAAGACCCGGCAGACCCCGCGCCTCAGGCGCAACACCCTCCCTCTGCGCTCCCGGACGAAAAACCAAAACCGCTATGCCGAAAACACCGCAAACGACAAAACCTCACCAGCTCTCGCCGCTGTGAGAAATGCGGGCTAGTGTCCTGATTCGGAAGTTTCTACGCAGTTTCACTGTGGAGGTTGAGGGTTCTGCGGCAGAATCGTTTGATAGAGGCAAGGATGTCGTCTGCGGACTTTGTCCAGCGGAAGGGTCTGGGGTCACGGTTGCAGGTTTCGATGTAGCGCTGGATGGCATTTTCGAGTTCCTCGGTTGATCGGTGGACCCCGCGCTTGATCTGCCGCTCGGTCAGGAGAGCGAAGAAACGCCTGGTTGAGCCATGAGGCGGAGGTTGGTGTGAAGTGTTGATGCCAGCGCGGACG
>JAPORR010000151.1 GCA_026710105.1 Alphaproteobacteria bacterium | reverse complement strand
TCAGCGACCGCAGCCTCGCCATCGGCTCCGGTGTTGTCGAAGCAGCATGCAAGACACTCGTCACGCAGAGACTGAAGCGTTCCGGTATGCGATGGGGCCTCCAAGGTGGGCAGGCCGTTCTCACCGTCCGCGCCCTCATCAAGTCTGGGCGCTTCGATCGCGCCTGGGACACGCTCATGGGCGATCACGATACCCCGGCCAACGACAACCGTCAGCCCGAAACTAGCGACAGCCGCGCCGCATGAACCCCGACACTCACCCCAGCGGCATCATCGCCATACGAGATTCACTCCCCTCACATGTTAGCATATGATGTTTTTGGAGATAGTCGATCAGCACTTACAGAAAAAATATATCAAAGCGCTTTGAATGCAATAGATTATGAAAGCATATTCGAGCGAATAAAACAGATCACTGGGCGAGTAATGTTGTTAGTATTAACATATTCTATCATCGATTTCTTGTTCAGAATTGGAATTATTGAATTATCTGGTTTAGGGTGGTTGAAATGGACAGTATTGCCAATTTTCTTCGGCCTTTGTTTCTGGTGGCATAAACAAAGGCTTTTGTCACCGTCTGCGGCAAGGTGATAGATTGAAGAAGTTCTTTCCGGAGATATGTATATAGAACGCTTGGTTGACACGCTCAGTGCTGAGCGTTCAGCAGGGTTCATAGCAAGGTGGTTGAGACAGTTACTGCCATCCGTGGTTCAGAGCCAGAGGGCATTGAGGGGGAAGGCCTAGCCTCGAAGGGCGGGGACACGGCTTTGGATTCGGGCGCCTCTTCGGCCGAACTTCATACGCCTTTATGCAGTGCGAGCGCGTCCTGGTTCCGCGCTACCGGATTGATCAACCACAAATGGCCCACGCCCTCTCGAGCATAGACCGGGGGTTGGGGCCGGGTATGAGGGGGCGTTGCCGCGCCCTTCCCCATCGACACAGCCGACTGCGGGATCCCGCTCAGTGCCATCCTCACCTCGGCCTCCCTGCACGACTCCCAGGTCGCCATCCCCCTGGCTACCATAGCTGCGGGTCGCGACCCTCTACGACCTCATGGACGGTGCCTATGACGCGACAGAGATACACACGGTCAGCCAACGCCTCGGTCATATCCCGATCATTGTTACCAACCCCCGCCGCGATAGGGTCCTCAAGGACGACCTGAACCGCGAAGCCCGGGCGGCCCAACGGGCACGGCAGCAAAACGCGCCACAGACCCCGCGCGGACCCTATCCGATGCTCTCGTTGCTCCCGTCCCTCGCCGGCTCAACCGAGCCCATAACTGCTGCCGCTATCACTCAGGCCGGCAATTCTGCAAGAGGGTAGGCCTCGTAGCTTTGGTGGCCGTAGCGGTTTTACGTGAAACTCTCAACGGCAATGATTGTCTCCAGATCGCTCTGCTCGCTCTCTAGCGGAAACCCGAGCCGGTCCCCGAACATTGCTTGTCCTCGGCGCTATGCCGATATCGCATAGCCTCACCCCGTTCATAGCAGCCCTTTTCATTTCCGTATCCACGTAGAACAATAGCGTCCGGGAGGTTTACGATGCACTACGACTATATCATTGTCGGCGGCGGATCCGCCGGCTCGGTCATGGCGAACCGGCTTTCCGCCCGGAGCGCCAACCGAGTTCTCCTGCTGGAAGCGGGCATGGATACGCCGCATGGCGCGATCCCGCCGGATGTACATTCGAGCTATCCCGGCACCGCCTATTTCAACCCGGACTACACTTGGACCGGGCTCCGCGTGCGGCTCCAGCCGGTCAACAGAAATCTGCCGGACAGCGAAAAGCCGGAGCGGCGCAATTACGAGCAAGCGCGCATCATGGGCGGCGGGTCGTCGATCAACGGACAGATGGCCAATCGGGGCGCACCGAACGACTATGACGACTGGGGCCGGCAGGGCGCCAAGGGCTGGAATTGGGAGACCTGCCTACCTTATTTCCGCAAACTCGAACGCGACATGGACTATGAGGGCGAACTGCACGGCCGGGAGGGGCGCATCCCGATCCGGCGCGTCTTCCAACATGAATGGACGACCTACGCCCAGGCCGTCGCGGAGGCGATGACCGCGCTCGGCTACCGCTATCTCACCGACCAGAATGGCGTCTTCGAGGACGGCCACTTCCCGATCACGATTTCCAATCTCTACGACCGCAGGGTCTCGACGGCCATCGGCTATCTCGACCCAGCGACGCGGCTCCGTGACAATCTCGATATCCGCTCCGAAACCCATGTGACAGACATTCTGTTCGACGGCCTGCGCGCTGTGGGCGTCAAGGCTGAACAGCGCGGCCGGTCGGAGACCTTCATGGCCCGTGAAGTGGTGCTGTGCTGCGGGGCAGTGCATTCACCGGCGCATCTGCTCCGCTCCGGCATCGGCCCGGGCGGCCATCTGGCGGATAGGGGAATCGAGGTCCGCTACCACCTTCCGGGGGTAGGACAGAACCTGATGGATCACCCCTCGGTCGCCTGCTCGACCTGGCTCCCGGACAGCGCGCGAATGACCCGCAAGGATGCCCGCCATCTCCATGTTGGCGCGCGCTACTCCTCCGGCCTGCATGAGGCACCGCCGGGGGACATGTTCATCGTCCAAGTGTCTAAGTCCGGCTGGCACGCGGTCGGTGAGCGGATCGGCTCGCTGCTAGTCTTCGTCAACAAGTCCTATTCCACGGGCGAGGTCCGTCTCGTTTCGAAAGACTGGCGGGAGGAGCCCGAGGTCGAATTCAATCTCCTCTCCGACGAGCGTGACCTCGACCGCCTGAAGGATGCCTTCCTACGGGCCTGCGCGATCAACCTGCACCCCGCCGTGGCGCGTGTTGCCGGCCATGCCTTCCCCTCTTCCTATAGCGAGAAGGTGCGCGCCATCGGCCGTGTCACTAAGCGCAATGAGGTCATCTCCAAGGTCCTGAGCGGCGTGCTCGACATGGCTGGCGGCCTGCGCGGCCCGCTGATCGACCGGCTGATTACTGGCGGCCTGCGCCTGCGCGACCTGCTGGAGGACGACGGGGCGCTGGAAGCGTTTGTACGCGCCACGGCTGTCGGCGTCTGGCACGCCTCCTGCACCAACCGCATGGGCAGCGATGACGACCCGATGGCCGTGACTGACGAACAGGGCCGGGTGCGTGGGCTCGCTGGGTTGCGTGTGGTGGATGCCTCGATCATGCCGTCCGTGCCCTGCGCCAACACCAATATCCCGACCGTGATGATGGCAGAGCGCATCTCCGAGACCGTCCTCGCGGACGGTTGAGAAGCATCGATACATACTGTCGCATATTTCGAATCGCGACGAATTCGGGAACGGCATCAATGGCTTGACCCGCCTGCCGGTTCCTTGACAGCAGGGGCCGAGCGCCCATAATGTCCAGGCGCTCCTGGGGCGTAGTCCGTGCCGGGTGACGTTTCGTGGCAAAAATAGGCGAAGACGACAGGGACAGCCCCCTTCACGATTTCTCCGACAGGCTGGCCGATGCCCGGCGCCGCAAGGATAAAGCGACGCCGAGGGCGGCCCCAAAGGAGGGGCTGGGCCCGGCCATGCGGGTTGGGGTAGAGCTCGTGGCGGCACTAGGAGTCGGCGTGGCCATCGGCTGGAGCCTTGATCGCTGGTTCGGCACGGCGCCCTGGATGATGGTGGTCTTTTTCGTGCTTGGGGCGGCAGCCGGTGTGATGAACGTTTACCGATATATGGGTGGCATGGACGCTGCGCCTGGCTGGCGCCGGCATCGGCCGTCACAGAACGAAGAAGAAGGCTGAAGGGGGAAGCCGGGTGGCCGGAGATGCGCACGGTCCGCTGGAGCAGTTCCGGATCAAGGAGCTGGTCGATATTCCTGTGGCCGGGATTGAGCTCGATATCACCAATTCGACCGTCTGGATGGCGGTCGCGGCCGTCGGCGTGGTCGCGGTGATGGTCGGCGGGACGCACCGGCGTGCGCTCGTACCGGGGCGGCTGCAATCGGTGGCAGAGCTTGCCTATGAGTTCATCGCCGGCATGGTGCGCGATACGGTTGGGGATGAGGGCCGCAAATACTTCCCGCTCATCTTCACGCTTTTCATGTTCATCCTGTTCGGCAATCTCGCCGGCATGATTCCCTACAGCTTTACCTTCACCAGCCATATCGCGGTCACTTTCGCGATGGCGGCGGTCGTCTTCATCGGCGTCACCGTGCTCGGCTTCGTCAAGCACGGCATGCACTTCTTCAGCTTCTTCGTGCCACCCGGCGTCTCGGTGTTCATGTGGCCACTGCTGATCCCGATCGAGATCATCTCCTATCTCTCCCGGCCGATCAGTCTCTCTGTACGCCTGTTCGCCAACATGCTGGCCGGCCACACGCTTCTGAAAGTCTTCGCCGGTTTCGTACCGGCGCTGGGCGTCGCCGGTATCTTGCCGCTCGCCTTCGTTTCGGCGCTGACGGGGCTTGAGATCGTCATCGCGTTCCTCCAAGCCTACGTGTTCGCGATCCTCACCTGCCTCTACATCAACGACGCGCTTCACCTCCACTAACCAGCTTTCCGCCCACGCGAAGAAGGGATCAACTCATGGAAACAGAGGCCGCCAAAGTCATCGGCGCGGGTCTTGCCGTCATCGGCGTCATCGGTGCCGGAATCGGCATCGGTAACATTTTCGCTTCCTTTATCCAGGCGGTCGGGCGCAACCCGTCCGCGCGGGGGGAAGTCTTCCCGATGACCATGCTGGGCTTCGCCCTTGTCGAAGCCATCGCGCTGTTCGCGCTCGTCGTGGCGCTCGTCATCCTGTTCGGCTAGAGCCATCCTGTGCCGCAACTGGAGCAAATCTCCACCTATGCGGGCCAGATCTTCTGGCTGGTGGTCATTTTCGGCATCCTGCTGATCGTGATGCTGAAGGTCGCGCTGCCGCGCGTGCAGGGCATCCTGCAAGAGCGCCGGGAGCGGATCGACGATGACTTCGCCAGGGCGGCGGCACTGCGTGACGAAGCGGAGGGCGTGCTGCGGGCCTATGAGAAAGCGCAGGCTGAGGCGCGCGCCGAGGCACGGCAGGTCATGCGCGAACAGCAGGAGAAGGCGGCAGGCGAGGCGGCGGCCCGCCATGCGGCCCTCGGCGAGCGCCTCGCAAAGGAGGCGGCCGCCGCCGAGGCGCGGATTGCCACCGCGCGTCGCGAGGCGCTAGCCGGAATCGAAGCAGTGGCGGGCGAGGTCGCCCAAGCGGTGACGACCAGGCTAATTGGTGTGGATGTCGATGTGGCCGAGGCGAACGAGGCCGCCGCCGCCGCCCGTCAGGCGGGCGCGTGATGCTCTCTGATCCGACATTCTGGACAGCGGTTGGTTTCGTCATTTTCGTCGCCGCCGTCGCGCGCGTCGTCTGGCGCAGCGCGACAAGAGCTCTCGACGACAGGGCGGCCGGGATCAAGGCATCCATCGACGATGCAGCGGCGCTGCGCGAGGAGGCGCAGGCCCTGCTCGCCGACTACAAGAAAAAGCAGCAGGGCGCAGAGAAGGAAGCCGAGGCCGTGCTCTCTCGCGCGCATGAAGAGGCGAGCCGCATAGCGGAAGAGGCCGAACGCACGCTTGAAGACGCGCTGAGGCGCCGTGAGCAGCAGGCGCTTGCCAAGATCGCCCAGGCTGAACAGGAAGCTTTGGCTGAAGTGCGCGCCAATGCTGTGCGTCTGTCGGCCGTCGCGGCCCGGACCCTGATCGAGCGCCATCTCGACAAGCCCCGCGCCGAGGCACTGGTCATCCAGTCAGTCGAAAGCCTGCCCCACCACTTGCATTGAGCGGCGTTCAGAGCGCTGTCCAGTTCCTCCCCAGATCTAGGGCTGGACGTCTTGTGTCACCACTCGCCCAGCCCGTCTTTTAGGGGGGTAAGCCCTTGAACGGCTGCCCGCCGCCGCGGTCTTGGCACCCGGCGGGGCCTGGGCTGGTCGTGCCCCCGGCGTGGTGTAGGAGCGAGGTCAAAATCTCAGCCGCTCTCAATCTGCAGGGCAATTCTGCAAGAGGCTCGGATATGAAGATATCGCCAAGGCCCTTGCTTTGGCCAAGGAAAAACGGGCGTAATGACGGTATGGAGATTCGACCGAATGAACGAGCGCTTCCCGCGATCTCGAACGCCGTCGGTCGGAATCCACAGGGAAGGAAGGGATGGACGACGAAGAGACCCTGAAACAGCCTATGTCCGGCCCGATATCCGAGGAGGAAGCTGTAAAGGCGCTTCGTCGGGGAGAATACGAGAGAGCCTTTCCCGCATTCTGCAAATACCCGGCGGACACCATGAGTTGCGCGTGGAACGTCACTCTGGCGCATTCTCGTAACGATCCGCCCCAATGTCGTGAGCAAGCGAGATGGCTCCATTGGGCCGGAGGCTGTGCCGAACGGGGCATCGCCTTTCCAGAGCACAGCGCTTGCGCGCTGTGCTGGAC
>JAPORR010000087.1 GCA_026710105.1 Alphaproteobacteria bacterium | reverse complement strand
ATTTTCTGAAGTCTTTAAAATCATGAAATCTCCAGATCTTAAAGAGTTTCGATTCACGAATTACGTTTTGCTTCTCGGAAGATATCTTATCCATATGGAGAAGGAAAGTTCGAAGATTAAAAGTTTATCTGATGTATCTGATGATAAAGTGAAAAATCACCCGAAGATACTCCCATATGTGCAGAATGCACTTGAAACTTATGACCTATTGCTGCGCGGTGCAACAGATGTAGAGAGCAATATTGAGGTATTATCATTTGATGAATTAAAGGAAGAACAAAAGCAGGCAGTTGCTGCACTCAGAGGAGAATCAAAGCGCGCTGTTTTAGACCGGGAAAAACTTTCCTTGCTCGTCGCGAAACTCGCGCGCAATTAATCGATCGAACAGCCTGTGCCGATGCCAACAGAGCATCGAGCTGTTCCATCAAGCAAGGCGGTGCCAAGGCGAGCTTCGGGGCCATCACACTCAGCACATTGAGGCAATTGTTCTTTCCCGAACCGCTCGCATCGACGCAAAGCCGCGGTGCCTGGCTATACTTCTCTTGCCGGTGGGCGCGGATGCTGCGAGAGTCTCGTGTGACAAGACAATCAAGCGAGGGAAAGAGCGATGGAACTCGATGAGGCGATGCGGACCACTTTCGCCTGCCGGGACTTCACCGGCGATCCGGTGTCGGACGCGACCCTATATAGGCTGCTCGAAACCGCGCGTTTCGCGCCGAGCGGCGGCAACCGCCAGGGCAACCAGGTGATCGTGGTCCGCGACCCGGACACTAAAGCGCGGCTGTCCGCGCTCTCAGAGCCGGCAGCGAAGCGCTATGCCGCTCAGGTCAAGCGCGGCGAGAGCCCCTGGAATACAATCCATTCCTCCGCAGTGACGGAGGAGGAAGCCGCCGCTACCCAGCCGCCATCGGTCCTGACCGGACTGTTCCGGAAAGCGCCGGTGGTGCTGGTCTTCATCGTCGATCTGGGCGTGGTCGCATCCATGGACCGCCATCTCGACCGCGTCGGCGTGATTTCCGGCGCGTCAATCTATCCCTTCGTCTGGAACACTCTCCTGGCCGCCCGGCAGGCCGGGCTCGGCGGCACGATCACCACGCTCGCCGTCGCCGAGGAACCGCAGGTCAAGCGCCTGCTCGCCATCCCCGACCATTTCGCCGTGGCAGCCGTCGTGCCGCTCGGCAGGCCAGTGCACCAGCTCACCAAACTGCGGCGCCGGAGCGTCGCCGAGATCGCAATGCGCGAACGGTTTGGTGGCGAGGCGCTGGCCGAGAGCTGAGGAGTAGCCCCGTGGCACGCGGCGGCAAGATGCACCTAGCCCAGTTCCTGACCCATGGGCCAACCTATCACAGCCTCGCCATGTGGCGGCACCCACGGTCCGACCCCTCCTGGGACTGGACGCGGCCGGGCCTCTACGAGCATATCGCGCGCACCTGCGAACACGGCCTGTTCGACATGGTGTTCTTCGCTGACCTCAACTACATCTCAGACACATTTCGGAGTTCACTCGAACCCGCGCTGCGCTATGCCGTGCAGGCGCCGGAGCATGACCCGGTGCCGCTGCTCGGCTGGCTCGGTGCGGCGACGGCACGCATCGGCATTGCCGCCACTTTCTCGGTCTCGAACCAGCACCCCTTCTACGCCGCCCGACTCTGGGCAACCCTCGACCACATGACCTCCGGGCGCGCCGGTTGGAATGTCGTGACCTCGATCAACAGCAACCAGGCTGCCAATTACGGCGTCGCGCGCGAGGCAACAGAGCGCCGCTATGAGCGCGCGCATGAATATATGGAGGTTTGCCGCAAGCTCTGGAACAGCTGGGATGAGGATGCGGTGCTGCTCGACCGCGAGGGGGCCCGTTTCGCCGACGCCGCAAAGGTGCATCGGATCGAGCATGAGGGTGAGTTTTTCCGCTCACGCGGGCCGCTCAACGTGGTGCGCTCGCCCCAGAACGGCCCGGCGATCCTCCAGGCTGGCACCTCGCCCGGCGGACGCAACTTCGCCGCCCGCTACGCCGACGCCGTATTCGCTATCCAGCCTCGGGCGGAGGACGCCGGCACCTATCTCGCCGATATCAAGCAGCGCATGGCGTCCTTCGGTCGCCCGCCGGAGGCCTGCCGCATTCTGTTCGGCATGCAGCCGATCCTCGGCGAGAGCGAAGCCGAGGCACGCGAGAAGCAGGAGAAGCACAATGAGCTCGTGCCGGTCGAAGGCGGCAAGACGATCCTCTCCGCCCATCTTGATTTCGATCTTGCCCGGCTCGACGACAACGACATCATGCTGGAACGCGAGGAGCCTGAGCTTGCCCGCATGCGCACTCGCTTCCGCAGGGCGGACGGAACGCCGATGACCATGGCCGAGGCAGCCCGGCGCCATGGCGAAAGCGTGGGCCTGCCGCAATTCGTCGGCACGCCGGAGAGTGTGGCGGACCAGATGGAGGCTTTTTTCGACGAGGCGGGCGGAGACGGCTTCATGCTGTCACCGATCTACGTCCCCGGCGCCATCGAGGAGTTTGTGGACCTGGTCGTGCCGATCCTGCAGCGCCGCGGCCGCTTTCGCACGGAATATAAGGGCCGCACGCAACGCGAATTGTTGGCACAGGAAGATTGAGACTTACGCAGGACAAAAAGGGGAGAAGGTTGAAAACGCCTGTGTTAGCTGAATGAGAGTCATACCTGTGCAACCTGTGGCGCAGTGAGCGACATGATCGGTTTGCCGACGCAAACTGTCGGCCGATATCTCGGTAAACCCTGGAATACTCGGAGTAGCAGCCACAGTTCCGCCCATGCCTTTCGTCACCGCTGAGGATCTGTCGACAGCCGGGCGACTGCTGGCACTGGATGTAGGCGACCGGACGGTCGGGCTTGCGGTCTCGGACCCCGACAGGCGTGTCGCCTCCCCGGCAGGCACGGTCCGTCGCGCGAAGCGTTTTGCAGACACGGCCACCATGCTGCTCGCAGCCGTGGATGAGCGGAGTGTGGCGGCGCTGATCGTCGGCCTACCGCTCGATCTGGACGGCCATGAAGGCCGGCGCGCCCGGCGGGTGCGCCAGTTCGTGCTGAACTTGATGGCGCATCGCGACCTGCCGGCGCTCATGTGGGACGAGCGTTTCTCTACCAACGCCGTCGAGCACGCCATGCTCGCCGATGACGCGAGCCGCCGCCGCCGCCGCGCCGCTAAGGACATGCTGGCCGCTGTCTACATCCTCCAGGGTTTCCTGGACTCGCTATCCGGGTGAAGCCAGATTAGAGCAGCGGCGTGCGCTTACGGGTTCTGGTCCCAGTTGGGGTCGTCACTGGGGGACATTGGGGTTTCGGTGGCAAGCAGGCCCTTGCCGGGAACATAGTTGACCTCCAGCCTTATGCCGTCCGGATCCTCGAAGACGAAATAGTAGTAGCCGGGCGCAAAATCACCCTCCAGCGGGCCACGGTCGATCTTGCCGCCGAGCTCGCGTACTTTCGCCGCCGCCTTGTCCACATCCTCGCGCGAACGCGCCCGGAAGCAGAGATGATGCAGCCCCACACGGTTCTGCCGGAAGCGTTCACCCTCATGTTCCGGTGCCGGGCGCTGGATGCCAAGCGCCGTGCGCCCGCCCACATGATAGACGAAATTGTTGCCGTCATAGACCTTCTGGAGACCGAGGAAGGGCATCAGCCCGCAGTAGAATTCGCGTGCCTCCTCGAACCGACCCACAGTCAAAATGACATGCGCCATACCATTGATCTCGATCATCGCGTACCTCCGGGATCGGGATGGGCGTAGAGATGTTTACGGGCTTCCTCATCCCACTGACCGGTGGGCCTGCCGAATTCGCGCCCAACCTCGTAACCGCGCCGGAGCGCCGGGCGTTGTTGGAGGCTTTTGTACCAGCGTTTCACATTAGGGAAGCTGTTGAGATCGACTTCCTGGCGCTTATAGGTGATGACCCAGGGCCAGCAGGCCATGTCAGCAATGGAATAATCGCCGGCGATGAATTCGCGCCCTTCCAGCCGCCGGTCAAGCACGCCGTAAAGCCGCAGCATCTCGTTGGTGTAACGCTCCACCGCATAGGGGATCGTCTCCGGGGCATAGAACCGGAAATGGCCGGACTGGCCGAGCATGGGCCCAAGACCGCCCATCTGCCACATCAGCCACTCCATCACTTCGATGCGGCCACGAAGATCGGTTGGTATGAAGCGCCCCGTCTTCTCCGCTAGATAGAGCAGGATCGCCCCACTCTCGAATACGGAGACCGGCGCCCCGCTGCCGGGCGGGTCATGGTCTACGATAGCAGGCATGCGGTTATTGGGGCTAATCCTGAGGAAATCTGGCTCGAACTGGTCACCGCGGCCGATATTTACCGGCAGGATTCGGTACTCCAGCGCCATTTCCTCCAGCGCGATGGAGATTTTCCAGCCATTTGGGGTCGGCCAGTAATAGGCATCTATCATATGCGGGGCTCCACTCGCGGACCGAGAATTCAGAAATAGAGCGCGAGGCTCCGATGCTCCGCACTGCAGGCCGCGACCTCAAGCGCAACGTCTCTGGGCAGGCGCGGCTGCCGCCGCAGGCCTACCGTGCCGCGCAACGCCTCCTCGAAACGTTCCAGCCCCGGCAGTAACGCAGTTGCGGCCTCCTGCCGCCAGAGGATCTCGGCCCGTAATTGCTGAAGCGTTGTTTGAAGCTCACTCTCCGCCTTGACAGGATCGGGCTTGCGGGCGCTCAACGCTTTGCGAACCTTCGACAGCTGGGAGCGCAATGCCCGGCCACTAGCCACGGTACCGAGAGCACGCTCCACCTCGCGCACCTGCTCACTTGCTGCTTTCGGCGCGAGGTCTGCAAGCGCCTCGCCAAGCCCTTGCGCCGCCGGCAGGGTCGCGGCCAGCGCCTCCGCGCCGCGCAGCAATTCGATGATCTCGGCCAGCGTGTCATAAGTCTGATCGACCGAGCGGCGATAAGTCTGCTCGGCCTTGAGCTCAGCCTGGCGGAGCGCTTGGAACGCCTTGCTCTCAGCCGCCCAACGGGCGGGAATGCGCGTTTCGAGGGCCGCCGCCTCGCGCTCCAGCTGTTCGGCCTCGGCTTTCAGGGCATCAATCTCGCCGCCACGGCGCTCCGTACGCCCGATTTCCTGGATAAGCCGCGCGTGGATGGCGCGGTCGCGGCGAATCTCGCGCTGGAGGGCGCGCACCTCGCGATGCAACGGCGCATAGGGAATTGCAGCAGCGGTGGTCTCTTTCTTTGCGGCACGCACTGCCTCGACAAGCGCGAAGACGTCGGCGGCACCGTCAATCGCGCCCACAAGCTGGCGGGCTGTCTTCTGTGGCAGGACACCGGAATCAAGCGCGCGCGCTGCTGCAATAGCTCGGTCCAGCTCGGGGCGCCGGACTTCATATTCGGCAAACACATAGTCCTCGATACAGGCCTGCAGGCGCGGATTGATCGGCGGCGGGGCCGTTTCCGCGAGCAGAGAGAGGCGATTCGGCAGATAGTTCACTAGTGACGGCGCGAGGCCGACAATGGCGAGAGCCAGCAATTGCAGTAGGATGAAGGCGATCACACCCTTGTACATCTGCACGGTGCGCACCGCGGCCGAAGCAACGCCGCGCAGATAGAAGAGCGCGAAGCCAAAAGGAGGCGTGAGGAAGGAGGTCTGGATATTGAGCCCGATCATCACGCCGAGCCAGACGGCGGTGACATTGGCGGAAGGGTCCATCAACAGGATCGGGGCGACGATCGGCACGACCACCACGGCGATTTCGATGAAATCGAGGAAGAAACCGAGCACGAAAATCACAGCCATCACGATCACGAATTGCGCCCAGAAGCCGCCGGGCAGGCTTTGCAGGAAATCCCTTACTAGCTCCTCGCCACCAAAGGCCCGGAAGGCCGCCGTCAGCATGGCGGCACCGAGCAGGATGATAAACACCAGGGACGTGGTCTTGGCCGTTTCCAGCATCACGGCATGCAGCGTGCGGTCGATCCTGAAGACCCGCCAACCGCTCCACAACAACGACGCCATAAGGAGGCCCGAACCGATGACGCCGATCAGGATACCGATATAATCCTCAGCACTGTCCGCAGCCTTCAGATTCATCTCGTAATTGGCGAGCGCATAGCCGAGCACCGCCAACGCCGACAGCGCCAGCAATGCCGGCACATAGGTCAGCCGCCCGTCTCCATAAAGCCGGTAACCAGCCATGACCAGAGCGCCAACAGCGCCAATGGCGCCCGCCTGATTAACAGTGGCGATACCGCTGATAATCGAACCCAGCACGAGGAAAATCAGCGTCAAGGGCGGCACCAGAGTCAGCAGTACACGACCGACGAAGTGCCGGTCTCGAGCACCGTCATAGGGAACCGCCGGCGCGAGCGTCGGGCGCAAGAGAGCCGCGCCCAGAATGAAGACCATATAGAGGCCGACCAACACCAACCCCGGGATAAAGGCACCCAAAAACATCTCACCCGCGCTGGTCGAAGAGACATCGAAAGCCGACGGCATAGTCAGTTCGCCAGTATTGTCCTTGTAGAGCACCTTGCGGGCCGTGCTCGCCTGGTCAGTCGCACTCGCAAGCTGATCGGCCAGGATGATGAGCACAATCGACGGCGGAATGATCTGCCCGAGCGTGCCAGAGGCGGCGATAGTGCCGGTTGCGAGCGAGGGCGAGTAGCGATTGCGCAGCATGGCCGGCAGCGAGATCAGGCCCATAGCCACCACCGTAGCGCCGACAATGCCGGTCGTGGCTGCGAGCAGCGCACCGACGAAAACCACCGAAATGCCAAGCCCGCCCGGTACGGGACCGAATAACTGCGCCATGGTCACCAGCAGGTCCTCGGCAATCCTGGAGCGCTGCAGCATGATGCCCATGAAGATGAACAGCGGGATGGCGATCAGCGTATCCCGCTCGACCTCCCAATAGACGCCTCTCAGATTCGTCACCCCGGCCGAGAGCCATTGCGACGGCCCGCCGGAATGGAAGAACGCATCTGTGTCTGCCGCAAACAGGTAACCGGCAGCGGCGGCGAGCCCGATAGACAGAATGGCAGAGCCTGGCAGCGCAAAGGCGACCGGGAAGCCCGACCCTAACGCTACGGCCATGATCAGGACCAGCAATGCCAGAAACAGGAGTTCCACCGTTCAGCCCCTCAATGCGCTGCGGGTTCATGATCGCGGTGGCCGGGGTCGTCGCGGTAGTCGGCGACAGCCTCAAAATAATAGCTGACAAACTGGATTAGCATGGTGATGGCGAAAACCGCCAGAAACAACGCCATGTGATATTTGACAAACATGCCGACGCCGCCGGTCTGTGTGATCTCGAAATTGGCGACGGGGCTGTTGATGATCGACTGTCTGCCGTCGAAGCCGATGGCGATGATGACCCAGCAGGTCGTCATACCGAGCAGGATGGCGCCGAAAGCATTGACATAGCCGCGCACGGTTCGGCCGAAACCGGAATACAGCACATCGACCCTGACATGGCCTTCATCGAACAGCGTATAGGCGGAGGCGAACAGAAACAGCGCCGCATACCAGTAGCGCACCAGGTCACCCATCAGCGCCTGCTCATAGGAGAACACGAAGCGGGTAATAACAATGGCGAGCTCGGCCACTACGATTAGCAGCGCCAGCCAGTCGAAACCCGGCGCGCGAGAGAAGAGGGCGACAATGGCACCGACGACCGCCAGCGGAATATGGACATGCCAGCCGACCCAGCGCGACCGCCCGAGTTCGCGGACTGTCTCTTCGTTTAGCAGGCCAGCGAAAAAGCCTTCGACGCGGGCCAGGGCGATAGCTGCATCCGCGATACCAACTAGCAGTACGGTCCAGAAACAGGCCCGAACCAGATACATGTTGAAGCGGTGGAGACGATCCGCATCCCGGCGGAGGGCCCGCCGAGGCGTGCGCAGCACATAGAACACGGCCACAGAGACTCCGACGGCACAGAGAGCGGCCTGGAGCCATGCAAGACCACCCCCGCCGGTCAGCACGGCGGCCGGACCCGGCAGGCCGAAGGCGACCGTCAGCACATTATTCGCCAGAAAGGCGGCCAGCGCCGCCACCATGCTCCAGCCAAACATCCGCGCGGCGGGCGCGGGTTCACTGCATTGCAGAATGGCGCTCTTGTCGTTCCGGTCGATCATGCGTCGCCTAGCCTGATGCGCCCGTTGCGAAAAAGGGCGGGATCAATGCCCCGCCCCTTCCCGATGCGATCTCAGCGTCTGCTCAGGCCAACCCGAGCACACGGTTGCGTTGATTGACGAAAGTGGTCTCGAACTTCGCCATCATGCCGCCGATCTCACGCAGCGCGACCTGGAAGGCGTCGTCGATTTCCGTCGCGAGCGCGGAATGGGCGCGCGTATCGGCGTAAACCTCCGCCGCAGCCTCACCGAATGCATCCCAGACATCGTCGTTGAAGGCGCGAATCTGGACGCCATGATCATTCTCCAGCTTGGCCATATACTCGCCGTTCTTGGCCATCGTCTCCTCGAACTGCGCCGCATGCTCTTCCATGCAGGCCGCCTCGATGATGGCCTTTTCCCAGTCGGAAAGCGAACCCCACCAGGAGGCGTTCATGCCAAAGGCCAGAGCAGCGCTAGGCTCGTGCATGCCGCCGGTGTAATAGTATTTGGCTGCCTCGTAGAACTTCATGAAGTAGTCGTTATAGGGGCCTACCCATTCGGTCGCGTCGATGGCGCCAGACACCAGATTTTCGTAGATCTGGCCGCCCGGCAGGGAGACGGTGGACACACCGAGCTTCGACATCACCGAGCCGCCGAGGCCGGGGATGCGCATCTTCAAGCCTTTCAAGTCGTCGGCCGACTCGATTTCCTTGTTGAACCAACCGCCGGCCTGCGTACCGGTTGCGCCACACATCAGCGCCTTTAGCCCGAAATCGCCGGATATCTTATCCCAAAGCGCTTGGCCGCCCTTGAACTTGATCCAAGCGTTCCACTCGACGGTCGTCATACCGAACGGCACCGCGGTGAAATATGCAAAGCCCGGATGCTTGCCGACCCAATAATAGTCGGCCGCAATATAGGCCTGACTGTTGCCGGAAGCGACTTCATCGAAGACATCGAACGCGCCGACACGTTCGCCGGCGGCGAAATATTCGACATTCAGCGTGCCCTGCGACAACTGCCCAATCCTTGCGGCCAGCCGCTGGGCTGAGACGCCGAGGCCAGGAAAGTCGCGCGGCCAAGTCGAAACAATGACCAGATTCTTGCTTCCCTGCGCGACAGCGGGTGCAGCGAGCGCGGCGGCGGCTCCGCCAGCCGCGGCGGCCGCACCAGTTTTGAGAAATGAGCGGCGATCCATGATCCGTGGTTCCTCCCGGTTAGATTGTCGTTTCCATCCCGGCCACGCTTTGGCGCCCCGAACACCGGAGAACGGCCTCATACCCGAGCGGCCCGGATTTCAGGTCTTGATAAAGCAAGGCACTGGCTTGTGGAAGCGGTGATTCGTACTTCGGGAAGACGCTTCGACTAATTGTCGAGGTCGAGTGCATAGCCGCCCGAGCGCACGGTGCGTATCGCGTCCGGCTCGCCGACACCATTCAGCGCCTTACGCAGGCGGCGGATATGGACATCGACTGTCCGTTCCTCGACATACACATCTAGACCCCAGACGGAGTCGAGCAGCTGCGAGCGGGTCAGCACCCGCGTCGGCCGCTCCATGAAGGTCCGCAGCAGCCGGTATTCCTTAGGGCCGAGATGCACGCCGCGCCCGTTGCGGGACACGCGATGGCGGACAAGGTCTATGACGATGCCGCAATATTCCAGCCTTTCCTCCACCAGCACCGACTGCGAGCGGCGCAGCACCGCCTTGAGGCGGGCCTCGAGCTCCCTGGGCGAGAAGGGCTTGACGATATAGTCGTCAGCGCCGGTTTCAAGACCACGTACCCGGTCCGCCTCCTCGCCCCGGGCCGTCAGCAGGATGATCGGTAGCATCCGCGTATCCGGCTTGGCGCGCAATTGCCGGCAAACCTCAATGCCGGATTTGCGGGGCAGCATCCAGTCCAATAGCACGGCGTCCGGCGGCCCTTCGGCTACCTGCTCCAAAGCTTGCTCACCGTCGGTGGCTACCGAAACCGAATAACCAGACTTCTCCAGATTATAACGAAGCAGCTCGACAATGGGCATTTCGTCCTCGACGACGAGGACATGGGGTTGGTCTGCGATCATTGGCTGTCGGCCTCCGGGACGAGAGCGTTGGTCGGATCGTGGGTCTGGCGATCCGGCGGCCTTGTGCCTAGCACAACGTAGCCGATCTGCTCGGCAATATTGGTAGTATGGTCGCCGACGCGCTCCAGATTCTTTGCTACGAAAAGCAGATGCGTGCAGGGCCCGATATTGCGCGGATCCTCCATCATGTAGGTCAGCAATTCGCGGAACAGGCTGGCATAATGCTGGTCTACTTCCACATCACGGGCGCAGACATCCGCCGCGCTCTGCGTATCGCGCGCCGTCCAAGCATCCAGAACCTGTTTTATCATCGACTGCACAACGGTCGCCATAGAAGCGATTGAGACTGTGGTCGGAAGCGGCGGGAAGCGGCTGATCGCAAGCGTGCGCCCAGCGATGTTCTTGGCCAAGTCGCCGATGCGCTCCAGATCAGAGGAAATCTTGATAGCAGCGAAAATCGTCCTCAAATCCGCTGCCACAGGCTGGCGCAGCGCGACTAGGCGGACGCTGAACATATCGATTTCGAGGTCAAGCGCATCAATCTCCTTGTCGCGCACGACGACCCGCTCGGCAAGCTCGGCATTGCTGCGGCAGAGCGCCTCCACTGCGCCAGCGAGCTGCGCCTCGGCCATGCCGCCCATTTCGGCAAGCCGGTTGTTTAGAAGGCGTAACTCCTCGTCGAAGGCTTTTGAAATATGCTCGGCTCGGTCATTCATCATGGAACGCCTCCTGCCCTCCATCAGCCGATATGGCCGGAGATATAGGACTCTGTGCGCGGGTCGACAGGCTTGGTGAACACCGTGTCGGTGTCGCCGACCTCGACCAGATCGCCCAGATGAAAGAAAGCGGTGCGCTGCGAGACGCGCGCCGCCTGCTGCATGGAATGAGTGACAATCACGATGGTGAAATTCTGCTTGAGTTCGTCGATCAACGCCTCGATGCGCGCCGTAGCGATCGGGTCAAGCGCTGAGCAGGGCTCGTCCATCAGGATGATCTCCGGGCACACGGCAATCGCGCGCGCGATGCACAAGCGCTGCTGCTGCCCGCCGGAGAGACCAGTCGCGGGCGCACCGAGGCGATCCTTCACCTCCTCGAACAACCCGGCGCGCTCCAGGCTCGAAGTGACGATATCATCCATCTCGGCGCGCGAGCTTGCCAGACCGTGGATTTTAGGCCCGTAGGCGACATTGTCATAGACCGACTTCGGGAACGGGTTGGGTTTCTGGAACACCATGCCGATACGCGCCCGCAGATAGACGAGATCTACTGCCGGGTCATAGATGTCCTCGCCATCTAGGCAGATATTGCCCTCCACCCGGCAGGCCTCGATCAGGTCGTTCATCCGGTTCAGGCAGCGCAGGAAAGTGGATTTGCCGCAGCCCGAGGGGCCAATCAGCGCCGTCACCTCATTCTGGCGGATATCCAGATTGACCTGTTTCAGCGCATGTGCGTCACCGTAGAAGACATTGACATTGCGCGCCGTCAGTTTGGTCATGGCATTGCTCGGGGAACTCTTAACAAAGGGGCCTCTCCTACCAGCGACGCTCGAAACGCCGGCGCAGGATGACAGCCGTAAGGTTCATGATAATCAGAAAAGCCAGCAGGACGATAATCGCTGCCGCAGTCTTCTCAGCGAAAGCGCGTTCCGGGCTGTCGGCCCAGATATAGATCTGCACCGGCAGGGCCGAGGCAGGATCCAGAAGACCCTGGGGCATGTCGACGATGAAGGCGACCATACCGATCATGATGAGCGGCGCGGATTCACCCAGCGCCTGCGCCATGCCGATGATCGTGCCCGTCATGATGCCCGGCATAGCGAGCGGGAGCGTATGGTGCAGCATCGCCTGCATCCGGCTCGCGCCAAGGCCGATGGCCGCCTCCCGGATCGAGGGTGGCACGGCACGCAACGAGGCCCGGGTGGCGATGATGACGGTCGGCAGCGTCATCAGCGCGAGCACCATGCCACCGACCAGCGGCGCCGAGCGTGTAAGCCCCATGAAGCCGAGAAAGATTGCAAGCCCCAGCAGGCCGAAGACGATGGAAGGTACCGCCGCGAGATTGTTGATATTAATCTCGATGAGATCGGTCCAGCGGTTGCGCGGCGCAAATTCTTCCAGATAGATGGCCGTCATCACGCCTAGCGGGAAGCTCAGCACGAGACAGGTTATCAACGCGAAGAAGGAGCCTGCAATTGCGCCGAGTATGCCAGCAAGCTCCGGCTCCCGGCTGTCACCGCTAGTGAAGAAACGCCAGTTGAAGGCGCTGCGGATGCGTCCTTCTTCCTCCAATTGATCGAGCCAACCCAGTTGCTTGTCGCTGAAACGACCTGAGTCTCGGGCGGTGGCGCCTTTCATCAGCATGTCGACCTCGTCGTCCGCCGGCACCCAGACGCGCATGGTCCCTCCGACGAGGCCGGGGTCTTCGAGCACCAGATTGCGCAGCTCAAAGCCTGCGCCGACGCTCACCAGCTTCATCAGCGCACGCCGGTCACGGCGCGCGCTCACCGCCTCCGGGAATACATCTCCGAGCGCTGCACGGATAACGGCACGGTAGTTCGCCTTAGATAGGGTTTCCCGGTCTCGGGCGTCGGAGAGGCCGAGGACGCTTTCGTCGAGTGTCACATCAAGGGCGATCTCCGTCTGCGAGATAGCACCGATTCCTTGGGTCCCGATCGCGCTGATCAGCAGGATCAGAAAGGCAAGCGCGATGCCGATGGCGGCGATGCCATAAATCCGGAAGCGCGCCTCCGCCCGCCGCCGCCGGGGCAGCGAGGCGAGGATCGTTTCGGAGGGACTGCTTTGCCGGTCAATCATAGCGTTCCTGGTAACGACGCACGAGCATGAGCGCGATCAGATTGAGGATGAGCGTCGCGATGAACAGCAGCAGGCCAAGCGCGAAAGCGGCCAGCGTCTTTGGGCTGTCGAACTCCTGGTCGCCCGTGAGCAGAGCGACCATCTGCACTGTGATCGTCGTCACGGCCTGGAGCGGGTTCACGGTCAAGTTGGCAGACAGCCCGGCAGCCATGACCACGATCATGGTTTCGCCGATAGCGCGCGAAACACCGAGCAGCAACGCACCGCCAATGCCAGGAAGCGCCGCGGGGAGCACGATGTCGCGCACGGTTTCGGATTTGGTTGCCCCAAGCCCGTAGGCACCTTCGCGCAGCGACTGGGGCACGGCAGCGATCACATCGTCGGCGAGCGAGGAGACGATCGGCACAATCATTACGCCCATCACTACGCCGGCGGCGAGTGCGCTTTCTGAAGAGACCTCGAAACCGATGGACTCGGAGGAATCACGCAAGAAGGGCGCAACCACCAGCACGGCAAAGAAGCCGTAGACCACAGTCGGGATGCCGGCGAGGATTTCCAGGATGGGCTTGGCGAAACCTCTCGCCCGCGGCGAGGCGTATTCCGCAAGGTAGATAGCAGAAAGAAGTCCCAAAGGCCCAGCAACGGTCATCGCCACAGCGGCAATCAGCCCGGTGCCGACCAACAGCGGCACAACGCCAAACGCGCCACTCGAGCCGACTTGGTCCTCGCGAATCGCGATCTGTGGGCTCCAGTTGAGCCCAAACAGGAAGTCGAGCAGCGGAACCGCGTCGAGAAAGCGAATGGTTTCGAAAAGAAGCGAAAACACGATCCCGATCGTCGTCAGGATCGCAACGAGGGAACTAGCGAGGAGGAACCCGAGCAGGACGCGCTCACCCAAGATCTGGCGCGCGCGCCGGCCCTTGGCCACCGCCAGCAGCGAGGGACGGGCCTCGTCCCTCGCTGCCATTGCCGTCTGCGCCATGTCGGGCTCCGCCGCCAGGCGGCTTTACATGGACAGGTTCTGAAGACCGTTGGACGACGCGCTCCACTCCTTGCGCTCGTCGTCTGACATTGGGATCAAGCCCTTGTCGGCCAGATAGCCGTCAGGACCCCAGGTCGCCTCATTGGTGAACTCGGCGATATACTCGGCGATGCCGGGCACCGTGCCGATATGCGCCTTCTTCACATAGAAGAACAGGGCGCGCGAAACGGGATAGTTGCCCGCTGCGATTTCTTCGAATTCCGGCGACATGCCGTTGACGGTGCTACCCTGCAGTTTGTCGGAATTCTGGTCGAGGAAGCTGAAGCCGAAAATGCCGAGCGCACGCGGATTGGTCGTCAGCTTCTGGACGATCAGGTTATCGTTCTCACCGGCCTCAATATACATGCCGTCTTCGCGAATCGTGTGGCAGGCTGCCTTGTAGGCCTTCTTGTCCGCCTTCTTCATCGCCTTGAGGCCCTTGAAGGTCTTGCAGCCGCCTTCCATAGCGAGCTCGACAAAGGCGTCGCGCGTGCCAGAAGTCGCTGGCGGGCCGAGTACCTCGACGCGCACATCCGGCAGCGCCGGATTGACGTCCTTCCAGGTGCGGTTCGGATTCGCGACCAGAGTGCAGTCGTCGGCGCTTGCGCAGGCACCTGCCGGCACGTCATGCGCTAGAGCCATGAAGATATCTTTGAGGGTCAGCGAGAACTGCGCCGTGTCGCGGGAATTGGCGAGCACAATGCCGTCATAGCCGACCTTGACCTCGACGACATCGCCAACCCCGTTCTTTGCGCAGGTCTCAACTTCCTTCGCCTTGATGCGCCGCGACGCGTTGGTGATATCGGGGTGGCCTTCACCGATACCTGCGCAGAACAGCTTGAGTCCGCCGCCTGAGCCAGTCGACTCGACGATCGGAGTCTTGAAGGAGGTCGTTTTGCCGAATCGTTCGGCGACCGCGGTCGAGAACGGAAACACGGTCGACGACCCGACGATACGAATCTGGTCGCGAGCCTCTGCAACGCCCGCGACCGCTACACCGGCGAGTAGCCCGGCGAGTAGCGTCTTTTTCATATTAGGGACTTCCTTTGTTGACTTCGACATGGCGCCGGGCAGATCCAGCCTCACCGCCTGCCGAGACGCTCGCGCAGGGCCGTTAAGGCATCATTGCAGTTATATGACACAAATGTTGCATGGCGCTGCTGGGATGGGGGGATGGGAGCCAGAACGGGGGATTGTGATGGCGGCCCGATGGCCGCCGCGAAGCTCTTCAAGGCATCACGGTGCGCCCGTTCCCGCCACGCCGCGCGCAATGGCCGCCTCGATTTCATCCTCGGCCACGCCGGCTTCGGCCAGCACCTCACGCGTGTCGACGCCGAGTTCGGGGCCGCCGCGCCTGATGCCCGAGGGCGAACCTTCGAAGCGGACAGCTGGTCGCGCCTGCCGGAGTCGCCCGGCAAGCGGGTGATCGTATTCCAAGAGCGTGCCGTTCGCGGCGACCTGGGGATGTTCAACCATCTGGCTGCGGGTCAGCACCGGTGCAGATGGTACATGTCCAGCGTCGAAAAGTGCGGTCCATTCGGCCGTTGTGCGCGTGCGCAATACCTCCTGCACCTGCTCCAGGCGCGCGTCTATATTCTCGTCGCGGAGGGCAGGCGTGGCAAAGCGCGGGTCAGTTGCCAGGTCGGCGCGCCCGGCGACCTTGCAGAAGCTTAGCCATTGCCGGTCGGTCATCAGCGAGACGCTCATATAGCCGTTGGCGGTTTCGTAGATGAGATCGATGAAACTGGCCGCACGCTGGATCGAGACCGGCGCATCCACGAAGGTCTGCGAGCCCATGTCGGAATTCCACAGGAAGGCAACGACGGAATCGAGCATGGAGACACGCACATGCTGGCCTTCACCAGTCGCCGCCCGGTGCAGCAGCGCGGCCGTTACCGCCTGGGCAGCGGTGAGCGCAGTTACCTTGTCCGGCAGGATAGTCCGCACCAGCCTGGGCCGTTCCTCGTCAGAGCCCGCCTGCACCGTGGTGAGGCCGGAAATCGCCTGAACGATGGGGTCGTAGGTGGGCTTGGAGGCGAGCGGCCCTTTTTCGCCGAAGCCGCTGATCGAGACATAGACGATGTCGGGCTTCACGGCGCGGATCTCCGTCTCACCGACGCCGAGCCGCTCCACCACACCCGGGCGAAAGTTTTGGATGAAGACATCCGCCGCTGCGGCGAGGCGCTTGAGCAGCGCTACGCCCTCGGCCCGTTTCAAGTCGAGCACGATGGAACGCTTGTTACGGTTGTTGTTGAGGAAGGCTGCCGGGAACCCACCCTGCCGGTTGCCACCGCCGCGCGTCAGGTCGCCGTCCCGCGCCTCGACCTTGACGATGTCAGCCCCCTGGTCCCCAAGAATCTGCGTCGCCATCGGCCCCGAAATCACATTGGTGAGATCGACTACCCGAAACCCTGACAACGGCCCATTCATGGCTCCTGCCTCCTTCATAACGGCACAGACAGTAATGCGTTTCTGGTCCGGACCAAATTGCTGGTGCTTCAGTGAAGGCGGTGCAAGATCCGGCAGAGCTGCCAGTTTCAGGGCCAGTGCTCGTCGGTTTGCATATAGCCGGCGCGGCCCTTGTAAATGCATCTTCGATGCTAACCTGTTGATATAGCGTTTTTTCCTCGTGCAATTTGCAGATCGAGGCGGAAATGGCGACGCCTCGTCCGCGACTACGAACAGCGCCTCGACGTCTCCGAGGTCATGATCCCTGTCGCCACGGGAAGCTCCCTGCTCCGAAGAAGCTCACACTGATGACATTCTCAAACGGACTCTTAGCTCGACTTTGTGCAAAATTTGGTCACGTCCACGTCCAGAAGATGGAGTTTTTTGGCGATTTCGTCGAGGGCTTGGTCTAGAGGTAGTACGAGCCCGCCCATGTCGCCGACATCCTACCAACGTTTCCTGTAGGACCAGTAACGGACCCTCATCCTGTCACCTGTGCCTTTCGGCTGGAGCCTTGCGATCGGCGCCTGCGTGAGATACAGGTTGTAGCCGCCCCGCTCGCTCCTTGGTGACTGTCACGCCACCGCCCTTGGCTTTGTTGAACGCTTCGATGCGCGCGAGACAGGGGTCGGATGCAGGCATGGCGCGGTGATATCGGGCGCCTGCTGTCGCGGCGAGGAGATGAGTCACCTGGTCGCGTGGGGCCGCCATTGCATACGGCCTTCGATTCGAAGGTCGCCCTGACACAGTCCGACAACCCTCCGAACCGGCGATTCGGTTCCGTCTTTCCTGTGCGAGTGGCCCTTTCGGGGTACTTTTTCATCCCCAACGGCTTGTGCTCGTCCTGGTCATGGGGGGCGCCGGGCAAAAGAACCGGCCTGCCTACGCGTGACGGGCGATGTGCGAGACATTCTCGTCCTACCATCAAGTTCTCAATCGCGCCCGCTGGAACCCGCGCGATCTAGCGCGCCGGCTTGTGCTTATGCTGGTGGCACGGCTCACCGGGACCCCTCGTCATCGGGGACACCATAGAGCGCCGCGCGCGGATCAACGCGCGCGGCATCTATCCGGTGCGCTCCCGCCATTTCGTCAAGACCAGCGGGCTGCGCTGGCTTCATGCTGCTTGTCCCGCTGCCCTGGTTGCATCAAGGCTCTACCCTTTCTGACCATCCTGGCCCCACGCTACGCCGTCAAGCAAGGGCGCCGTCACAAGCAACTCACAGACTGGGAGGGCATGCTCCAGATCCTGCGCTGGCAACGCAGGATCGTCTTCGTCGCCGACAGCAGTTTCGGAACCCACGAGCTTGCGTATCGGCTGGCGCGCGACCCTCATCAGCAGGCTGGATGCCAGCCTCTTCGCGCCGCCGCGTGACCCGCATAAACGCGCCCGGCAGAAAGGACCGCCCAAGCTCCATACCCGCGACCCCGGCGCCCGCTGGAAGAGCCTCACGCTTCCGCGCTGGTATGGAAGCCTGAAGAAAAAGACGCTCGAAATCATCTCCGATACCGCAATCTGGTATCGCACACCGCCCAAAGCCATCCGGTGGGTGCTGGTCCGCGACGGCGAGCGGGAACCGCAGGCGTTCTTCTGCACCGACATCGACATGGACCCAGATCATCACAACCTTCGTGCAGCAGGTCGAGGTCACCTTCCAGGAACTGCGCGCCCATCTCGGGCTCGAAACACAACGCCAGTGACGCCGCTATTGCCCGAACCACCCCTGTACTCTGCGGGCTGTACAGTCTCGTCTGCCTCTGGGCGGAAGAGGTTCTGACGACTAACCACCCCTCCTACGCCGCAGCATGGTACGAAAAAACCAGCTTCACAGTCTCCGATGCAATCGCCGCCATACGCTGCGAACTCTGGCTCGGAAACAATTTATCCCGCTCCTCACCGGGAAAGTCACATAATGCAGCCCGACAAAATAAAGCGCATGCACTACACCCTCCGCTTCGCCACGTAATGCACAAAGGCGAGCTGAAAGGGCGCCCTCATGAATCCGGAGGTAGTTCTGCTCGTTCGATACGAAATCTGTCGTCTGATCCGTAGACCTCACACAAAGTCCGCCTTGCAATTTGCTCAGCACCCTTAGCGCTGACATTGCCTTCAACATAGAGCCGGGTCCCAGGAATATGGACCGGCTCGCGAAGTTCGGCGGGTGACCGAGTAAAATAGGGTCTCTTCCGCCCGCGAATGTTGGAGACGCGCTCCACAAAAACGTGCCCGGTCTCCCTTGCTAGATGTTCACATAACTGAATAAGCATCTGGCGCCAGTTTCGGACCTGCAATTCATGGCGTTCACCACTTAGCCAAAATGCCACTGGTGGAATTGACTGGCCCTTGGTTCTACCCGATTGCGTAGGTTTCTTGGTTCCACCTGGTTGGCCAGTGAGGCCTATCTGACCTCCATCTTTGAAACCTGGCTCCGGAAATGGATCCGGCAACGATGCCGCGAGTGGCCCGGTATCGATTCTCGTGTTTCTGGACATCTCGTGCAGGAAATCCGCCACAGTCTTACGATTCGGACGGTAACCCGATATATCCTTTACCGCGTCGGCGAGTTCCTCGCGCACAAGGCTCTCTGGGTCCCGGAGCACCCGCTGCCACGCATCCTGCAGGGCTGCCTGCACACGCCGATCACGTTCCTGGCTCTCGAATTCCCGCTTGGCTTCCTCGTGTGCTTCACCGCTGGTCACGCCGTCCCGGTTGAGAAAGCGATAAAACGACGCGGCCGCATCGGCAGGCTGCTGCTCGCAGAAATTCACGCGGAAGAACCGCCGCTGTTCCCAGCTTCCCCCTGCTGTCGGCAAATAGAGCCACCAGACGAGGCCATCCGTGAGCGCCGCCAGCGGCACGCCTTCATCGAACGCATAACGCAGCAACTGTTCCTGATGCTCGGCGAGGTCCGTGCCTGCCCGCTTTACTTCGATCAGAACGAGATTGCGTGTCTGGCTGCGAAGGCAATAGTCCACTCGTCCGCCCCGGACCAAGTATTCGCGGGCGACCTCATTGCGGTCGAGCGTATCCCAGCCCAACTCGCCGATGACGGTATTTACCGCTATTTCGCGCGTGTCCTGCTCGCTGCTTTGCGAGAAGTCGATCCCGGCCAGTCGCGCTATCAGGGCTTCAAGTTTCGATAAGTCAGGCATCGCCCGCAGCTTATACCAGAGGGTACAGTTTAGAACATGGGCCCATTTTCGGGTTCCGGTGGAGGTGATGCACTCGGGCTGTGAGACGAGATTGTTCCAAGCAACAGTGATCGAGGATGTCGTCGTAGTTTTTGAAGACGCGGTTTGAGAGCCATTTGTCGAGCATGAACTGCCAGACGTTTTCAACCGGGTTGAGTTCGGGAGCCCGGAACGGGCCTCGTCCTGCCACCAAACTTCGATCTCGACACCCTCGTCCAGCGTGGCATGTATCTTCCTCAAACGTTCCGGGAACGAAATGGCCAACCCCGAAACGCAACGGTCACCGGGCGGACAATAAAATCGCCCTGCGGTCCGCCGCTCCGCTCCTGCCGCGGCCGTCTCCGTTCTATATGCTGGTTCCGTGCTATATGCTGGAGTCATGGGAGAGACAGGGCATATCGTGGTGATCGGGGCTGGCATCGTCGGGACGGCGACAGCCTGTTACCTGCGCCGGGATGGGCATGAGGTGACACTGATCGACCCGGAGCCGCCCGGCACGATGACCTCCTTCGGCAATGCCGGTGCTATCAGCTCGCATGCCTGCCTACCACAGACCGGTCCCGGCCTCTTGCTGAATGCGCCCCACTGGCTGCTAGATCCGCTGGGTCCGCTGTTCATACGCTGGCGACATTTGCCGGAATTCCTGCCCTGGCTGATCCGTTTTATCCAGGCCGGGCGGCCTGAGCCGATGCGCCGGCAGATGGACGCCATGGCGGCTCTCCACCGCTTGGCCCTCGAGGCACATCTGGACCTCGCAGCGGAGGCTGGCATAACTGGCCTGATCCGCCAGAACGGCACACTCACCGTCTATGAGAGCACAGACAGTTTCCGAACAGCAGCAGCAGGCCGGGACAGCCAGCGGCAACGGGGTTTCGAGGTCGAGGAGCTCTCCGGCGACGAGCTCCGCCAACTCGAGCCGGGGCTGGCACCGATCTTCCCGCATGCAGCCTTCTTTCCCGGGGGGGCGCATTCGATCGATCCGGGCGCGCTTGCGGCTGGTCTGGCCACAGCATTCATCCGTGGCAGCGGTCGGGTGCTGGCAGCGCGCGTCGCCGGCTTCGATTTCGACGACAATCGCCCGGTGGCGGCGCGCACCGAAGCGGGGGCAGTGGCGGCAGACGGCTTTGTCATCGCGGCCGGGGCCTGGTCCGCAGGCCTGGCCGAAATGCTGGGCGAAAAGGTCGTGCTCGAGTCCGAACGCGGCTACCATCTCACACTCGCCGATCCCGGCATTGAGATACGCCGCCCGATCTCTTTCCATGACCGGAAATTCATGGCGACGCCGATGGAGATGGGCCTCCGGCTCGCCGGCACAGCCGAGTTTGCCGGCCTTGAGGCGCCCCCCAACTGGAAGCGCATAGAGCCGCTCCGCGCCCATGCCCGCAAGGCGTTTCGCGGTATCCACGCCGAAGAGGGCTCTTGCTGGATGGGCAACCGGCCCGCCACGCCGGATTCGCTGCCTGTGCTCGGCGCATCCCAGCTGCACCGGAATGTTTGGTACGGCTTCGGCCACGGCCATCTGGGACTGACGGCCGGGCCGATCAGCGGTCGCCATATCGCAGACCTCGCCGCCGGCCGGCCACCCGCGATCGACCTCGCCCCCTACAGAATCGATCGGTTCTAGCGCACGCCACCCATGCTGACCGACGCACAACTCGACCGCTATGCCCGCCACCTGATCCTACCGGAGGTGGGCGGGGCAGGACAGCAGACGCTGCTGGCCTCGCGCGTGCTGGTCGTGGGCGCAGGCGGCCTCGGCGCGCCAGTGCTCCTCTATCTCGCCGCCGCCGGGGTCGGCACGCTCGGCGTCATCGACGATGATGGCGTTGATGTTTCCAATCTCCAGCGCCAGGTCATCCACAGCACAGACCGCGTCGGCCGCCCCAAGGCCGAGAGCGCGTCGGCCGCCATCCGAGCGCTCGACCCCGCCATCCGCGTAGAGACCCACAATGAGCGGCTGACTGCTGCCAATTCCGCTCGGCTCTTCCGGGACTACGACCTAATTCTTGACGGCAGCGACAATTTTGCGACGCGTTACCTTGTCAACGAAGCTGCAGTGGCCGCCGGACGAACGCTTGTCTCCGGCGCAGTGTTGCGCTTCGACGGGCAGGTCTCCACATTCAAGCCCCATGCTGGGCCAGAGCATCCCTGCTATCGCTGCCTGTTCCCGGAGTCACCGCCACCAGGCGCGGTGCCAGCCTGCTCGGAGGCCGGTATTCTGGGCGCCGTCGCCGGCGTCGTCGGCACGTTCATGGCGACGGAAGCACTGAAGGAACTGATCGGCATGGGCGAAAGCCTTTCCGGACGTCTCCTGCTCTACGACGCGCTTGCCGCCTCGACGAGGATCATCCGCTTCAAGCGCCGCGCCGCCTGCCCTGCCTGTAACGGCTGACTCACACGGACCGCCACAAAACGCCAGGCCCCGCAGGCAGGCACCCCGGAAGACAGGATCTCCGCAGTCATGCGGTTCAGGTTCTAACGTCCTGACCGAGACGCAGCGTCTTGCTGCCCCCTATCCCACTATCCCGTCATGCCCGGCCTCATTCCGGGCCGACGGTCTATCGGGAGTAGAACTCCACGACCAGATGCGGTTCCATCTGCACAGCGTAGGGAACATCGGCGAGGCTGGGGCCGCGCTGGAAACTACCCTTCAACTCGTTGAAATCAACCGAAAGATAGTCGGGTATATCGCGCTCCGGGGATTCGATAGCCTCGAGCACCAATGCCATGGTGCGGGATTTCTGCTTCACTTCGATCACATCGCCGTCCCGGACCCGGCAGGAGGGGATGTTGACCCGCCGCCCATTCACCCGGATATGGCCGTGATTCACGAACTGGCGCGCAGCGAAGATCGTCGGCACGAACTTCATCCGGTAGACCACGGCGTCAAGTCGGCGCTCTAGCAACTCGATCAGGTTCTCGCCCGTATCGCCCCGCCGGCGCACAGCCTCATGGTAGAGGCGCCGGAACTGCTTTTCGGAAATGTCGCCGTAATGTCCCTTGAGTTGCTGCTTGGCGCGGAGCTGGAGGCCGAAATCGGTGGGCTTGCGCCGGCGCTGGCCGTGCTGGCCTGGTCCGTATTCGCGTCGATTATAGGGGCTCTTGGGCCGCCCCCAGAGATTGACGCCGAGGCGCCGATCGATCTTGTGTTTCGCACTCTCGCGCTTCGCCATGGCTTTCCGCTGCTCGCTTTCGCGTTGTTGTTGTCCCGATAGGTCCGGCACAAAGGCACGGACGGGGTGCGGCCACCCGCGTTCTCGAGAATGGCGCGGGTTATAACGGCGCCGACGTCATTGTCAAACCAGCCCCAAGTTAAACTGGCCTAACTTCCTCGTGGCGGCGAAGATCTGCCTCGCCGTCCACATGCAGGACGGCCTTGTCGAAGACTGCTGCCCTGCAGCCGGTACCGCAGGAATTTATCGGAACCAGGGCATAAGAAGCATGGGCTGGCCAAGGCTCTAGCACGAGCGTCTGCTGCTTCGACCTCTGTGCGGGTACCGCCAGTCTGCTTGGTGCCCCGGTGTATGCACAGCCTCAGGGCCGATCCAGACCGTTCGGGACCAATGTTTCACCCGGTCTGACGCGAGTGAAGGCGACCGGCTCTGAGGATGCGGCAAAGGCGCTGTCTTCCAGGCGCACGGTCGTATAGCGCGTGGCAGCAAGATCATCGATCTCCGGGAAATCCTCGCGGTAATGCGCGCCACGCGAGTCCTCGCGAGCGCAAGCTGCCACTGCAATCGCGCGCGAGACGGTCACCAGGCTCTCAAGATTCAGCCGTTCCTGCCAGGCGAGGTTGAAGGCGCGCCCGCTGCCAGCCGCGCCGGCCGCCGCTACCTCCGCCGCCAAGTCAGCGAGCCCGATCCGTGCGTGTTCGAGGCTCCCGGCCGAGCGCAGGATACCGACCTCGTCCCACATCAGGTCCGAGAGGCGTGTGCGGATGCCTGCTAGATCGCCAGGCGGCCGGTCAAGGACACTGAGACAACGCGCTACAGCGGCCTCCAGAACCGTCTCGTCGGCGTCGGGGAAGGCACGCAGCCGCCTAGCGTCCACTGCCATCTGGTCGCCAGCGATACCGCCATAGACGGTGGAATTGGCGACACCATTGCCGCCGAGCCGGTTCGCGCCATGGACGCCACCAGTATCCTCGCCCGCGGCATAGAGGCCTGGCATGGCCGTGCTCGTATCTGGCTCGAAGGTCACGCCGCCCATCATGTAATGCGCCGTCGGTACCACCTCCACCAACCCGCCGGCGAGATCAAAACCGCAGTCTCGGCAGCGTTCCACCATGCCCTTGAAGCGCGTGGCCACCATGTCCGGGCCGAGATGGGCCATGGAGATATAGAGTCCACCGTTTCCGGTAACATTGCCTGCGCGCATCTCGTGCGCCATGGCGCGGCTAACGATATCGCGAGTGGCCCGCTCCAGCCGGGCGTCATAACGCGTCATAAAGCGCGCGCCGTCACCGCCGAGCAGATAGCCGCCGGCACCCCGCAGGCCTTCCTCCAGAACCGTGCCGGTCATACGCGTGGCCGGCCCGGCATAGAGGCCAGTCGGGTGAAACTGCACCATCTCCATATCGCGAAGCGCGAGGCCTGCTTCCAGCGCCAGCGCCATGCCGTCGCAACTCTTGTCGCCCGACGGCGTGTGGTAACGGTACATGGTAGGCCCACCGCCGGTCGCCAGAAGCACGGCCTTCGCCCGTACGAAGCGAAGCACACCACTGCGGATATCGATAAGCAGTGCGCCCGCCAGCCGCTCGCCGTCCTGCGAAGGTATCAGGGCCACCGCCCGATGTTCCTCCAGCCGCGTCACCGCCCGCGCCCAGACCTGCTCCATCAGCCTATTGACGATCTCGATGCCAGTAAGGTCCCCCTTGTGGATGGTGCGGTCGAAAGTCTGCCCGGCGAAAGCCTTCTGGTGAATGCTGCCGTCGGGGTTGCGGTCGAAATAGCAGCCGAGCTCGTCTTCCAGTTCTCGAATGCGCCCAACCGCCCCCGCGACCAGCGTCCAGGCCAGCTCCTGGTGGTTGATCCAGGCACCGCCTTCAATTGTGTCCATGAAATGACGCTCAAGGCTGTCTTCGGGCGCCAGCGCCGCATTGTAACCGCCCTGCACCATGCGTGTGCAGCCGCTCTTCCCGAGCAGGCCTTTGGTCGCGACAGCGATGTCGAGGGCAGGATCGGCGCGGTAGGCGTGCAGTGCGGCGAACAACCCAGCGCCGCCGGAGCCGAGGACTAGTATGTCCCGCTCCATACGCTCGATCATGCGAAGGCCGCCGCCAGGAAGCCGAATCCGGCCAGCAGCGCGAGCCCGCCGGCAAGCGCAATCCGCGACTGCTGCCTGTCGGACCAGCGCCCGAATTCAAGCAGCAGCACCCGCACCCCACCTGTCAGGTGGAGCGCCAGTAGAACGACCAGCCCTGCTTCGGCGAGCTTGACCCAGAGATTATCTGCCCAATCAAGCACGTCGTTGAGCGCGGCACGCTCCACCGCAAGACCTAGGACGAAGAAATGGAATGGCAGGAAAACCGCTAATGCCACGCCGGAAAGCCGGTGCAGCAGGAAGGCCCACCAGGATCCATGCCTCACAGCACGGCCGCCAGAGCACGCAGGCCGAGCGCCAGCAGTAGTAAACCGAACAGCCCCATCGCGATGTCGAGTCCTGCGCCCCGCCAACCGACCCATTCTCTGAGCACGGCGCGGAGTCCGATGGGCGCATGGATGGCCGCCGCGAACACGAATAGCCCGTAGACCACACCCCAGAGCTGGCTGCCTTGGGTGCGCGCCAGGATTTCCTCGGCGGAGAGACCGTCCCGGACTGCATAGAGGATGACGCCAAGATGCAGCAGTACCAGCGGTGCCAAAACCAGGGCCGAGAGGCGCTGAACCGTGAACAGCCACGCCTCCTTCATTGTCGCCCCTCCCACGGTGGGCGGGCAAGTGTGCGGCGGAAGACCTCGCGCTTGAGACCGGCGATGGCAGTGGTCGGATTGAGGTTAGTTGGGCAGACCTCGGCACATTCCTGGTGGCTACGGCAGAGGTGGCAGCCTGTACCAGCTGCCTCCAGATGACCATCCTGGTCGCCGTCGCGCCGGTCGTTTACCAGGGTCCAGAGGCGGTTCAGCGCGGCCGGGCCTGGATAGTCCGGATTCCAGGCCACACTGTCGCAGGCGGCGTAACAGATGGCGCAATTGATGCACTCGATACCAGCATCGGCGGCCTTGCGCGCCGGCTCGCCGGGGCGGACGGGCTCCTCTACAGGCACAGGCGACGGCACGAAGCGAGCCTCTGCGTCGCGCCATTTCTCGAAAAAGGGCGCCATATCGACGGCGAGGTCCCGGATGACCGGCAGGTTGCGGAGCGGACTGATGCGCAGCCGGCCCTTGCGGGAAACACGTGAAACATGGGTGCGGCAAGTCCAGCGCGGGCGGCCGTTTACGGTCATCGCGCAGGAGCCGCACATTCCCACCCGGCAGGCAAACCGATAGGCGAGCGAAGGGTCGATATGGCGCTGCACATGTGTAACCACATCGAGCACGGTCTGGTTGGCCTGGTGCGGCACCGCATAGCACCGCCAGCTGCCGTCATTACCCTCTCCGCGCCAGATTTCGACTTCGAGTGCTGCCATGACGGACCAATCGTAGCCGGTTTTGACCCCGCGCGGGCAAATGCATTTCACAATGCTGCCAGAAACGCCGCCGATCCGCCCGGCTCGTGACCTCGATTTTGTTGCTCTTGCGGTCATGATGGCACAGTCTTGTTCACGAGCATCCATCATTCGGGGAACAGCAAGCCGGTGCGGAAGATCAGGGTATGGAAGATAAACTTGCCCACGAGCGCGCCGGTCGGTAAAGTGGGTGCCTACGCCACATGCGGAAGTTCAGAGGTAGTCTTAGTCCGGGCTGCATAGAAATTCCGTTTGGCTGTTAAACGCACTCCAACGGGAGAACCAATACTCATGAAACTCAAAACGACACTGGTTGCCGCCACCGCAGCAGTGGCAGTCTCAGCTGCAGCGCAGGGGGCGACACTGGACGATGTGAAGGCCAAGGGCTTCATCCAATGCGGCGTTTCCACCGGTCTCGCCGGGTTTGCATTCACTGATTCCAATGGCAATTGGGACGGGTTCGATGTCACCTTCTGCCGCGCAACAGCGGCGGCCGTGCTCGGCGACGCGAATGCGATCAAATTCACACCCACGACGGGCAAGACACGGTTCACAGCGCTGGCCTCGGGCGAGATTGACGTTCTCTACCGGAACACGACCTGGACGCTCAGCCGGGACGTCGATCTGAAATTCGATTTCCTCGGCGTCAACTACTATGACGGCCAAGGTTTCATGATCCGCAAGGATATGGGCGTGGCGTCTGCTACCGATCTCAACGACGCAACTGTCTGCATACAGACCGGTACCACCACAGAACTCAATCTGGCCGACTTCTTCCGCGCCAACAACATGAACTATGACCCGGTACCGATCGAGACCAATGCCGAAGCACAGCAGAAATACTTGGCGAATGCTTGCGATGTGTACACGACGGACGCTTCCGGCCTGGCCGCAACCCGTGCCACCTTCGAGAACCCTGGCGACCATATCGTTCTGCCGGAAATCATCTCCAAGGAGCCACTGGGCCCGCTCGTCCGCCACGGCGATAATGCCTGGGGCGACATCGTGCGCTGGGTGATGAATGCGCTCATCATCGCTGAGGAAAAAGGCATCACGGCGGCGAATGTCGACAGTATGGCCTCTGCCAGCACCAAGGACCCCGAGGTCAAGCGCTTGCTGGGCGTCGAGGGCAATTATGGCGAGATGCTCGGCCTCGCGCCAGATTGGGCGATCCACGCCATCAAGACCGGTGGCAATTACGGCGAGATCTTCGAAAAGTATATCGGCGAGAACACCGCGATCGGCCTCTCCCGAGGCCTGAATCAGCTCTGGACCAAGGGTGGCATCCTTTACGCGCCTCCCTTCCGGTAAGCACTTAACGCAAAGGGCGCTTTCCTCCAGGGGAAGCGCCCTTTCCATGTCCGGGCTGCGGCATCGACGTGCCGAGACGCCGCCCGCCCGGACCCGATCGGGGCCCGCAACACATGTCCATGACAGGACAACCGCCCGTAGAAGCGTTTCGCGTCAGCCAGCTTCTCTACGACACCAGGTACCGGTCCTACACTATCCAGGTCTTTGCACTGGCGGCCATCATGCTGGCCTTTGCCTGGGCGGTAGATAACGCGGTCCAGAACCTCGAGGCACTCGGCAAGGACATCGATTTCGGCTTTATTTTCGAAACCTCCGCCTATGACATTAACCAGCACCTGATCGATTACGATTCGACTTCCTCGCACGGGCGCGCGGCCATTGTCGGTATTCTGAACACCATCCTTGTCGCAGTTCTGGGCTGTATCGCTGCGACGGCCATCGGCATCCTCGCAGGCGTGCTACGGCTGTCCGGGAACTGGATCGTCGCACGGCTGATGACGGTTTATATTGAAGCCTTTCGCAATATCCCGGTGCTGATCTGGATCCTGTTCACGGTTGCCATCGTCAACGAGGTGCTACCGGGTGTGAGGTCTTTCCGGGGGCCGGAAGGGATGAGCGGGCTCTTCTTCGACAGCGTGTTCATCACCAATCGCGGTTTCTACATACCGGCGCCGATCTTCGAGGCGGGTTCCGCTGTAGTGGGTGCGATGCTGGTGTTGACCATCGCCGCTGCCTGGTATTTCGGCCGCTGGGCCCGGGTCCGACAAGCGGCGACGGGGCAGATCCTGCCGGTCTTCCAGATCCGTCTTGCGATCCTCGTTCTTCCAGTCCTGGTGGCATTCTTCGCCATGGGATCACCCATCTCTCTGGAGATTCCCGCACTCAAGGGGTTCAACTTCAAGGGCGGCATATATATGCGCGACAGCCTGATCGGCCTGTGGCTCGCGCTTTCGGTCTATACTGGTGCTTTCATTGCCGAGATCGTGCGCGCCGGCATTCTCGCGGTTAGCAAGGGCCAGACCGAAGCCGCCTACGCGCTTGGCCTCCGTCCCGGCCGGACCATGAGTCTCGTCGTGCTACCGCAGGCATTACGAGTCATCGTGCCACCGCTCATCAGCCAATTCCTCAATCTCACCAAGAACTCCTCGCTCGCCATCGCCGTGGGCTACATGGACGCGACCGGCACGCTCGGCGGCATCACGCTGAACCAGACGGGGCGCGAGATGGAGTGCATCCTGCTGCTCATGGCGTTCTATCTCACGGCCTCGCTGACAATTTCAGCGGGCATGAACGCCTATAACCGGCGCGTCAGGCTGAAGGAGCGGTAAGATGAAGGAGAGGCTCTCCGTCGCCTTCGTCGCTGAGAGGCAAATCCCGCCCGCACCGCCGCCGGCGAAGACTGGTGGCGTGGTCGGCTGGCTTAGGGAAAACCTATTCTCCGGTATCTTCAACACGGTCGCGACCCTGCTCTCGTTCGCCTTCGTCGCCTATGTCCTCGCGTCGGTGGTACCCTGGCTCTTCCTGGACTCGGTCTGGAACGCCTCCTCGCTGCAGGAATGCCGCAAGATTGACGATGGCGCCTGTCTTGCGGTCATCAACGAACGCTTCCTGCAATTCGTCTTCGGCTTCTATCCGGACGGTCTCCGTTGGCGACCAGTGCTGGCTTTTGCGCTGATGTTCATTGCGATCTGGCCCGCGCTCTTTGCCTCCGCGCCGCGCAAGCTACTCATCTTCACCGGGCTCTATCCGCTACTCGCCTACTGGCTGATCTGGGGTGGCTCGTTCTGGGGGCCGGTAGGAGTACTGGCCGGGCCGGTGCTCGGCTGGGCCTGCGTCCGCTGGCTGCCAGGACTGATGCGCGGCTGGCTGGACGAGAGGCTGGTCTTCCTGGCTGCTGTCGGCGTGGGTCTGCTCGCGACGGTGCTGTGGTGGTTGTTCGGAGTCACGGTCTTCGACGACACGCTCAGCGCCGTGCTGGCCGTGGATCTCGATTCAGTGGAGTCCGCTAGGCTCGGTGGCTTCCTGCTTTCGACTATCATCGGTGTTTCCGGCATTGTCGGCTCCCTGCCCGTGGGCATCGTGCTCGCACTTGGCCGACAGTCGAATCTGCTGATCATCAAGGCATGCTGTGTCGGCTTCATCGAGTTCATCCGCGGTGTGCCGCTGATCACGCTGCTCTTCGTCGCCTGGCTGCTGCTCGCCTATTTCCTGCCGCCGGGTACGGAATTCGATCTCATCCTGCGCGTGGTTATCATGGTGACTGCCTTCGCCTCAGCCTATATGGCGGAGGTTATACGCGGCGGGCTCGCGGCGCTGCCGGTTGGGCAGTATGAAGCTGCTGACTCCCTCGGGCTGGACTACTGGAAATCGATGCAGCTCATCATCCTGCCGCAAGCACTCAAGGTCTCCATTCCAGGGATCGTTAACACCTTCATCGGCCTGTTCAAGGACACCACCCTGGTTATCGTGATCGGACTGCTCGACCCGGTGGGCTTGCTACAGCCGATTCGGGCCGACCAGAACTGGAACGGCATCGTCTGGGAGCTCTATGGCTTTATCGCACTGTTCTTCTTCATCTTCTGTTTCGCCATGTCGCGCTATTCCATGCATCTGGAGCGCAATCTCGATGTCGGGCATCGATAGGGAGAGATTAGGGCCATGACCGTCGCAGCAACAGAATGGGACGAGGAACGCCGTTCCATGACCGCATCCAGCGAGATCGCAGTCGAGATCACAGGGATGAACAAGTGGTTCGGCGAGTTCCACGTCCTGCGCGACATAAACCTGACCGTCTATCGCGGTGAGCGGATCGTGGTCTGCGGGCCGTCTGGCTCCGGCAAGTCCACGCTCATCCGCTGCATCAACGCACTCGAAAGCCACCAGACCGGCAGCATTGTCGTCGAGGGTACGGCGCTCTCCTCGGACATCAAGAATATCGACCGCATCCGCTCAGAAGTCGGCATGTGCTTCCAGCACTTCAACCTCTTTCCCCATCTTTCTGTGCTGGAGAACTGTACCCTGGCGCCGATCTGGGTGCGCCGGGAACCGAAGAAGGATGCTGAGGACCGAGCGCAGTATTTCCTTGACCGGGTGAAGATCGGCGACCAGGCGCTGAAATATCCGGGTCAACTTTCCGGCGGCCAGCAGCAGCGCGTCGCCATCGCGCGCTCACTCTGCATGCAACCGCGTATCATGCTATTCGACGAACCGACCTCCGCTCTCGACCCGGAGATGATCAAGGAAGTGCTCGATGTCATGGTCGATCTTGTGGAAACCGGCATGACCATGATGGTCGTCACTCACGAGATGGGTTTCGCCCGCCAGGTCGCCCACCGCGTCATCTTCATGGATGAAGGCCAGATTGTGGAACAGAACGAACCGGAAACCTTCTTCAACAATCCGCAGTCGGACCGGACCAAGCTTTTCCTCAGCCAGATTCTCTCTCATTGACCTATTCCGGCGGCAAGCCGGGCAAACGCCCCTGTATCCCCTATGGCATCGAAACCTCGCCCTACACGGTCGAGCTCCGGGCGGTGCTCGCGCCGGAGGTGAACCAGGAGATCGGACTGGCATGACCGCAAACTCGGTCGAATCACGGATGACCGCCATCGACGACGCCTGGCTAGCTGCGACCAGAGAAGAAATCTTGGAGCCGGAGCTGCCGATCGTCGACCCACACCACCATCTCTGGGATTTCCCCTATCATCGCTACCTGCTGCACGAATTGCTGGCGGATACCGACAGCGGTCATAATGTGCGCGCGACAGTCTTTATCGAATGCAGCTCCATGTATCGCGCGGACGGACCAGCGGCGGAGGCCCCCATCGGGGAAGTCGAATTCGTCAACGGCGCAGCCGCGATGAGCGCGTCAGGACGCTATGGGGAAACCGCGGCCTGCGCCGGCATCATCGGCTTTGCCGATCTCACGCTCGGCGCGGCGGCGGAAGCGGTGCTGACTGCCCAGATCGCCGCCGGTAATGGGCGCTTTCGCGGCATCCGCCATGCGGCGGGATACGACCCAAGCCCGGATGTGCGCAACAGCCATACAGATCCGCCGCCCGGCCTGTTCGGCGAAGCGGCTTTCCGCGAGGGCTTCGCCAGGCTCACAGCACTGGATCTTACCTTCGAGGCTTGGCTTTACCACACCCAGCTCGGCGATGTCGTCGGCCTTGCCAACGCCTTTCCGGACGCACACATCGTCTTGAACCATGTCGGCGGACCGCTCGGCATCGGCCCCTATGTCGGGCGCCAGGATGAGATATTCCCCGGCTGGCGGGACAACATCCGCGCCATCGCCGCGTGCGAAAATGTTTATGTGAAGCTCGGCGGCCTCGGCATGAAGATCTGCGGGTTCGGCTTCCACAAGCAGGACAGGGCACCTGATTCCGATAACCTCGCTTCGGTCTGGCGGCCCTATATCGAAACCTGCATCGACGCGTTCGGCCCCTCGCGCTGCATGTTCGAGAGCAATTTCCCTGTCGACAAGGCGTCCTGCAGCTATGCTGTCATGTGGAATGCCTTCAAGAAGCTCGCCGCCGGCGCGTCCGACGATGAGAAATCCGACCTGTTCGCCGGCACGGCGCGGCGCTTCTACAAACTTGACGGAGAGTGATCCCTATGGCGCAAGCCCCGCTCAGCAATTCCGGCATCCTCGCCGCCTACCGGAACAAGACACCAACCAGTGCCGACCTTTTCGAGGAGGCATGCCGGACTTTCCCTTCCGGCATTACCCATGACAGCCGCCGGATCGAGCCTTACGGCATCTATGTCGAGCGCGCCCAGGGGCCACGTAAATGGGATGTCGACGGCAATGAATATATCGACTATTTCGGCGGCCACGGCGCACTGCTGCTCGGCCATAACGATGCGGATGTGGGCGCGGCGATTTCCGGGGCGTTAGCCTGTGGCACCCATTTCGGCGCGAGCCATGCAGGCGAGTTGCGCTGGGCGCAGAAGATCCAGGCGCTGGTGCCTTCGGCGGAGAAGGTGCGTTTCACCTCCTCTGGCACGGAGGCAACACTTCTGGCGCTGCGTCTGGCGCGAAGCAAGACCAGGCGCATGAAGATCCTGCGCGTGCGCACCCATTTCCATGGCTGGCACGACCATATGGCATCTGGCCAGACCTCGCATTTCGACGGCTCCGCGGCCATTGGCCTCGTGCCCGGCATCGCAGCGAGCACGGTGCTGGTCGATCCCGAGGACCTGGAAGGCGCACGTGCCGCCTTGGCAGCGGGTGATATCGCTGCCGCGATTCTGGAGCCGACCGGCTCCTCCACTGGCATGGTGCCGACCTCGCCCGGCTTCCTTGAAGGGCTGCGCGAGGCGACAGTCGAAAATGGGACAGCGCTCATCTTCGACGAGGTGGTGACAGGCTTCCGTGTTTCGCCCGGCGGCGCGCAGGGTCATTACGGCATCCACCCGGATCTGACCGCCCTAGCCAAGATCGTCTCGGGCGGCGTGCCGGGCGGGGCGCTTGCCGGCCGCGCGGAGTTCTTCGAGCGGCTCGATTTCGACATTACCCGCGAGAAGGGTATCGAGAAGGTCGGACATCAGGGTACCTACAACGCCAATCCCGTGGCTGCCGCCGCTGGCCTCGCCGCGTTAACCAAGTTGGAAGCAACCGGGGCCTGCAAGCGTGCCAACGCCATGGGGGCACGCCTGCGCGACGGCCTAAACGATGCTATCCGTGCCGCGGATGTTCCCTGGGCGGTCTATGGCGAGTTTTCGGTCTTCCACATATTCACCAATCCCATGGGCAGAGATGATGTCTCGCCGGATTCATTCGACCCCTTTGCCTGCGGCTATCAGGAATTGCGGGGCAATGCACCGGGTGCCGCCCACAAGCTGCGCCTCGCGATGAATGTGAACGGCGTGGATCTGACCGGCTGGCCGGGCGGTACGATTTCCGCCACCCATAGCGAAGCCGAGATCGATGCCACTGTCGCCGCCTTCACCCGTTCCCTCGACATGCTCAAGGCGGATGGCGAGTTGTAGGCGCGGGCAGCGCATCGCCGCATTGATCACATCTGGCTATCAGTCTGCTGTCCGCCGCCTGAGACGCGCCTTCAGCCCCGCGGGCATCATGGTGAAGGCCATGTGTTCATGAACCTCGCTGGCGGGAATGACCGGCTCCAGATCGAAATTGCGGCAGAGCATGGTAAGCGCCGCGCGGATCTCAAGCAGCGCCAGTGCGCGGCCAGGACAGAGACGCGGACCGCCACCGAAGGGCAGGAAGACGCGGCGGTCATGCGGGCTGGACTGCGATTCAGGGAACCAGCGCTCGGGATCAAAGCGATCACCGCCGGCAAAATGCGTCTCGCGGGTTGCCACATAGCGGAGCAGCATGAAGATCGGCGTGCCTTTTGGGATCGCGCAACCCAGCAATTCGATGTCCGTCACCGGCTCGACGACATGGAGTGGCGCCACCGGCCTGATCCGCATGACCTCGTTGCAGAAGGCATCAAGGATCGGCAGGCAGTTCGCCTGTTCAAGGTTCTCCAGTGCCGGCGCCGGGGCGAGCAGCGCATCCGCCTCGTCACGAACGCGCTCGAACATTTCAGGACAGAGCATGAAATAGTGCATCGCCCAGGCGATGCTGTTGGCGGTCGTGTCCTCGCCGGCCAGCAGCAAGTTGCCGGCATTGGCGAAGATCTCCGCATCGCAGAAGCCTGATCCTTCCTCCTCCACTGCTGCCAGCATGGCTTCAAGAAAGTCAGCGGGCGCGCGGCCCGGATCTGCTGCCATGCGCTGCCTGGCGGTACGAATCATCTCGCCCACCTCGCGCTCAATGGCTACGAGCGCCCGGTCGAGAGCCCGGTCGGAAGGCAAGCGGAAGAGGCGCCACCAGGCGAAGGGCGCATTGCTCCGCCGGTACAGCACAGGCAAAACCTTGTCGAGATGGCGCTGGATCACCGGCCCCGGCGTCTCCAACGTATTGGCGTCGACGCTAAAGGCAAGTTGCATGGTGACGTCGACGGTGAAGCGCATGAGGTCCCCGCAGACATCCACCGGCTCGCTCCTGTCCGCCGCTCCTTCCCAGCGCCGCTGCAGGCGCGCGACCGTCAGGGCGAGCTTTGGGAAGAAGTCCGTGAGCTTCTGGCGGTTGAGCGCCGCAGTGACGATCCGGCGCTGGCGGCGCCAGTCCTCACCCTCAGTGGCGAACACGCCCTTGAGCCGCATTTCTTGTGCCACCGATGCAAGCCGCCGCGTGCGCCGAAAGACCTGCGGGCGCTGCACGAGTATGCGCTGGATAGCCGCGGCGTCCGAGACCACAGCGACAGAGCGCGGCCCCATGGGAATCCGGAACAGGGCGCCATAGCTGTCTGCCCAAGCCTCCAGTTGAAGATGTAGCCGGTCGAAGCGTATCTGATGCAATACGCCGATCAGCGGCAGCCCTCTCGGGCCAGGAAGGTCCCGAAGCGCGGTCAGGGCATCATTCGTCTGCATGGCAGAGCCATTTTACCACCGCACTACCTTCGTGGAATGGCGGCGCCAAATTATTTGTAAATCTTATAGAATATTAAAGAAATCGGTATTGGTATTACTTTCGATAACTCCTCAACATGTGGATGTTCGCTTCGCAAGCCTTCCGTACCGGATGCAGAGTTCGAAAGGACGAGCAATGGAGTTCGGCGCATAACGGCAGGTGGTGATGCGGAAGACAAACGGAGTGTCGAAGTGAGGCGCGAACAGCGCCGCGGCCTGTATTGAGGCCGATATCCTCGACATTCCCTGCCGACGGCGGCCTCCTCCACCGCGCGCGGCACTGCAGCCGGCGGGCCCCCACCGCCGGCTGCTTTTCTTTGGGGCCAGCGGAACAGGACCGCGCCCTACACCACCCCGCGGACCGCCAGCGCGGCCACGGCATCCGCGTCGAGGCCCAGTAGCTGCTCAAAGACCTCCCGGTTATGGTGGCCGAGTTTTACACCGCCTTCCAATTTCGGCAGTGCGCCGCCCGAGAATTCGACTGGGAACCCAGAAACAACGCCACCCTCGACCGGTTCGTTGGAATCCTGCCGGTACATGGGCTTGAGCGTGCCGCGCCTGCGGAAATGCTCGTCCGCCATCGCTTCTGAAATGCCCCGGACTCGCGCCGCCGGCACACCTGCCTCCCGCAGTAAAGCGAGGCCCTGATCGCAATTGTAGGCACAAAGGCGCGCCTGGATTTCCGCCCTGAGCGCAGCGATATTCACCTGCCGCGCCTTTGGGGTAGAGAACCGCGTCTCCTCCAGCAGCTCAGAGGCATCGAGCGCGCCGAGCAGGGCTTCCAGACGCAACGACAGGCTCACCGTGGCGATGATATCGCCGTCGGCGAGATGGTATAGGCCGGTCGGATCGTTGTTTCGGCTGTCATTGCCGGCACGGACCGACTGTCCTTCCTTCAGGACATATTCCATCGGCTCCATGAACATAAGGGTAGCCAGCGTATCGATCATCGAGGCATCCAGATACTGCCCCGTGCCCGTCTTCTCCTTGTGCCGGAGCGCGCCCAGGATCGAATAGGCGGCGTAGAGGGGTGTCACCAGATCGCCGACGAAGACGCCGATCCGTGTCGGCGGCCCATCCGCCGGACCGTTCATGTCCATGATGCCAGACATAGCCTGGATCTGGTGATCGTGCGCAGGGAGGTCCTTGTAGGGGCCGGTCTGGCCGTAGCCAGCGATCGAGCAATAGACTATGCCCGGATTGGCGGCAGCCACATCCTCGTAGCCGAGGCCCATCCGCTTCATGGAGCCTGGCGAAAGATTCTCGATCACCACATCCGACCGTTTCGCCATGTCGAGAAACATGCGGCGCCCCTCTGGATCCTTCAGGTTGAGCGTGACGCTCTTGACGCCCTCCGAACGCTTCAGGAACCGGATCGAGAGGTCGTCCTCCGTCCGGCGCTCGACATCAATCCCCTTTGGCCCGTGGAAGGGGCCAACGCTGCGGATCGGGTCGCCCGCGCCCGGCACTTCTACCTTGATGACCTCTGCGCCGAAGCGTGCGAGCGTCATGCCGAGGAAGGGGCCAGCCAGGAATACGGTGACCGAAAGCACACGGATATCGTCGAGGGGCCTCATCAAGCAGGCTGCGCGACTCGCGCCGGATCGCCGGTGTCGAGCGTGGTGACGCGGCGCATCTCACGACGATGTACCGTGTCGTCGAACGGCCGCGCGCGGTGCATGGTGGCACGGTTGTCCCAGACGACGAAATCGCCGTCCCGCCAAGCGTGGCGGTACACCAACTCGGGCCGGGTCGCATGCTCCGTGAGTTCGCGCAGAACAAGCCGGCCCTCCGGCACCGGCCGGCCGAGAATCCGGGAGGCATGCGACGCGAGATAGAGCGCGCGCCGCCCGGTGCGGGGATTGACTAGCACAAGCGGGTGGACCGCGCCCTTGAGCCGCGCCCGCTCCGCTTCGGAAAACTCGAAGCCAAGCATCATCCGCGAATGCGCGATAGAGTGATGCACGCGGAGTCCCTCCAACTCCGCCTGCGTCTCTTCTGGCAGTGTGTCATAGGCGACGCGCATGTCCGCGAACTCGGTATCAGCCGGCACCGGCGGCACCACCAGGGCGGCCAGCATGGAGTAGCGACCGCGCGGGTCTTGGAAGGAGGCGTCAGTGTGCCAGAGGCGGTTGCCGAGCGCGTAGAGGCGTTTGCGGCTGGTCGCTTCCGCAATCCGTCCGTCCGCATCAACATTGGAGACATCGGTGAGCGCCTCGTCGCCGAAGCGATTCTTCTGCAGGACGCTGGATCCAGTTTTGCGGTGGAGCGCCCCGTCGAGCCGCTCAGCAAAACTGAGCTGCTCCTCGTTCGAGAACACCTGGTCCCGGAAGACAAGCACAGCATGCTCGTCCATCGCTGCCCGGATACATTCGAGCGTCTCCCCATCATGCGCGCCTCTCAGGTCGATGGGGCTCGCTTCTGCGGCAAAAAGCGGGTGAAGCCTGCAGAACCGGATAGTCATGGGCGGTTCCCGTCCTGC